>NZ_JAXRUT010000003.1:0-362979 GCF_035156405.1 Algoriphagus aurantiacus
AACCTTGTCGCAGGTTTAATTGCCTATTCCTTCTTACCTAAAAAGCCCGCAATCAAGTATCAACCCGTCGAAACAAACCAATTAGCCGTTTTTTAAAATCGAACTCAGGTTTATAGGTATCGTAAAATTTCTGTTCTCCAGGGTAAGTGTCACGGGAGCGAAAGGACTTCGTCATGAGATAGTCTTTGCCATCAATTGAAATTATCTTGGCTGTCAATCCTGGGAATGACATGGATCCAGCACTTCCCATGGCCTCAGGGTGATCTATCTTTTTGATCATCGCTCCATCCAGATCATAGATGAATAGACCTTTCATTCCAATGATAATTACTCGGTTTTCACCCCAAAGAATAGGTAAGTCAAGCCTAAAGCCATAAGCATCAGGCGTATCCTCTTTCTTTGAAAATTGGTGAAGAATCTCGCCATGTGTATCAGTGATGACAGTCTCACTAGAGGGGAAATCAAAAAAGGAAACAAGGCTTCCTGTTTTGTTTACCGAAGCCATTAGAGGGTTGCCTAGGATATCTAAGTCTAGTGAATCGACCACCTCTAGGGAAAATTCCGGAGGAGTACTTTCTGTGATAGTCTCTTTTTTGTTACATGAAGAAAGCCAAAATGAGCTAAGTAAGACTAATACGATAAAGAGGTTTTTACGCATAGAAGGAAAAGCTTAGAGTGATAAATGAATAAGTTAATAGTTATTCTTTTTAAACCAAAAAAAAAACTCAGCCCGAAAGACTGAGTTTTAAGTGTTTATCCGATTACATTTCCTTCATCATCCCATTGTATGACCGTACCTCGATCTTCAGGTTTGAGATAAAGGGGCATGTATTTTTCCTCAAGTTTGAATCCATGCTTTGCCATCACTTCTTGTGGAACTCCATCCCAAGCATTGGGCGTGTTGCCTACATAGCCCATGTATTTCCAGCCAGCTTCGGTCGAGAAGTAGCCCGAGCAGGTCAGATTTCTAAGCATATTGAACCAGCGAACCGCACCTTCATATTCTGGTTTTGCAGTATCAGGCCAAGCAACTTCATCCACAATTTGCATCACTTCTGATTCATTTAATTCATTGAAACTTTTGGCAAATTTCTCGTCTGCTTCGAAATCCAGCCACATCAGTCCACCTCTCATTGGCGTTTGGTTCCTGGGTTGGTCTTTCATCATAAACTCCATGAAATCTACTACACCAACTTCAGTAGCGGCGGGAGATTCATCATCTTTTGGCATAATGATATCCACCAAAGTACTTAGCTTCTTACGCTCATCGTCGGTGAAAAATGTCTCAGAAAGCAATTCCTGATCGCGTTGTTTTTCTTCCTGAGTTCTCCCGCCGATTGTGCCTCCAGATAACAGTGCGTTTTCTGGTAAGGCTTTCTCTTCCGGTGAACATCCTGTTAGTATTAAACCCGTACCGACTGAGCCAGTAAAGAGTAATTTGAGGTTTTCTCTTCTATTCATGGCTTAAATATTTTTCTTTGTTAGTTCTGAAACGATGTAATCTGAGGTTCTCCAACTCAAGGCTAAAATTGTCCAGGTTGGGTTTTTATCAGCTTGAGATACAAAAGATCCCGCATCCACCACAAATAGGTTTTTGCAGTCATGCGTTTGAGAATTGGAATTAAGCACAGAAGATTTAGGGTCGTTGCCCATTCTGGCCGTGCCCACTTCGTGAATGATTCTTCCCGGAGCAGCAAGACCGTAAAGCGTATCTGCTCCAGGTTTAGTGCCAAATAATTGCGCTCCGGCTCCTGTCAGGATTTCTTCAAAAGTATCCTGCATGTGTTTGGCTTGGTTGATTTCCTGATCAGTCCATTTGTAATTAAATCGAAGGACCGGAATACCGAATTTGTCCACTACAGTTGGGTCAATTTCACAGTAGTTATCAAATCTTGGGACGCTTTCTCCACGTCCAGACATACCAACTGTTGAGCCATAGATTTGGCGAATGTCTTTTTTCAACCCTTCTCCATAGCCTCCATTTGGACTTGGCTTGCCGAATTCATCTGTAATGTATTTTCTCATGGAGTCCATATTTCCTCCTGCTCCATATCCAGGCTGACCCATACCACCACCATACTCTATATGGTAGCCTCTGGCAAAATCCAGTTTCTTATTATCCAACCACCATGGAGTGTACATGTGCATTCCACCTGTGCCATCTTCATTGTATCGCTTGCGTCCCATCATATCCGGAATGATCCCCGATCTACTTGCTCCGGTAGAGTCATGCAGGTAATGACCCAATACACCTGAGCTATTACCTATTCCATTTGGATGTGTCTTTGATTTAGAATTTAGCATAATCCTAGAAGTCTCACAGGCAGAAGCGCCTAGTACAACTACTCTGGATTTGAGTTTGTATTCTTTCATGTCTTTCACATTGACAAAAGAAACTCCCGTTGCTTTGCCTGCGTCATCCGTAGTGACTTTTCTTACCATGCTGTGGGTGAAAAGATCGACTTTTCCCTGCTTCATGGCGGGATGTACCAGGCATGTTCCTGCTGAGAAATCCGCGTAGACCTGACAGGCACGATTACATTGGCGACAGAAAAAACAAACGCCTCGGTCTTTGTTGATTGGCCTCGTGAGAATGGAAAGCCTTGATGGAATCATTGGGATACTCGCGCTCGCAGCTCCTTTTTTCAGGTAAAGTTCGTGAAGCCTTGGTTTAGGAGGGGGAAGAAAAAAACCATCCGGTTCATTATACATGCCTTCTTTGGTGCCATAAACGCCAATCAGCTTGTCGACTTTATCATAGTATGGCTTGACATCGTCATAGCCAATAGGCCAATCATCGCCTAAACCATCTATGCTAGCTCTTTTGAAATCATTGGGCCCAAAGCGTAAAGAAATTCTACCCCAGTGATTGGTTCTACCACCTACCATTCTGGACCGGAACCAGTCAAACTCTGAACCATCTTTTCTAGTATATGGCTCACCGTCAATTTCCCATCCTCCGACAGCAGCATCAAAATCTCCAAAAGGGCGGATTTGAGTGCCGGCACCTCTTCGTGGAGATTCCCATGGGGGTCTAAGCTGGGTTCGATCTTCTTCTTTGGCAGGGTCGAAATCCCCTCCAGCTTCTAATACTGCAACAGAGAGTCCGGCCTCTGACAGAATTTTGGAGGCCATCCCGCCACCAGCTCCAGACCCTACGATAATCACATCGTAAGATTCCCCGGAAGATTTGATTTGAAAGCTCATTTTCTAAAAATTTTAATGAAGGTTAAAATATAGCGTAAAAAATTAGATCAATAAAGCTGATCCGCTACAACCTTCAGAACAAGTTTCTTATATGGAATAATTCTTCTAAAACCTTTTCAGGATAGATGCTTAGAATTTTTATTCTAGGGTGTTTTCAATGTAAGGCCAGATTGTTTTGAATACAATCTGATGTCCTTCTTCAGTAGGGTGAATTCCGTCTGGAAGATTTAGCTCAGGAATTCCGCCTACATCTTCCAAGAGAAAAGGGATCAGGGTTACATCTTTTTCCTCGGCGACAGCTGGGTACATGGCACTAAACTCACTGGCGTATTCCTGACCCATATTCGGTGGAATTTGCATGCCAGCCAATATGATTTTGGTTTCAGGGAATTTTGCTCTGACTTTATCGATAATTTTGAGCAGATTGCTTTTAGTTTCAGTGAGTTTGATCCCGCGCAGACCGTCATTTCCTCCAAGCTCAAGAATGAATACGTCTGGCTTATCCTCAAGGAACCAATCTAATCGGCTAAGCCCACCAGCAGTTGTTTCGCCTGAAAGTCCGCCATTGATTACTCTATAGTTCAGTCCCAAGCTATCTATTTTCTCTTGAGTCAAACCTGCAAATCCATCTTCTGGATCGATCCCGTAGGCAGCGGTCAAGCTATTTCCAAAGAACAGGATTATTTTCTCATCAGAATTCTCTTCTACCGATTTCTCTAGGACGGTTTCGGATTGGGTGGTCTCTGCTTTTTTTTCAGAACATGAAATAACTGTCAATCCAAAAAATAGGAGAAGCACTGAAGAAAATAAACGGTTAAGATTGAATTGCATATGATCGAATTGTGAAATGTAAAACTATATACCCAAAAGGATTTTAAGTCAAAAGGTTCAGGAAAAAGCAGAGTTTTACACGGGTCAGAATAATATTATCAAAGCAACTATAGAAAGTAAGATACAGAATCCTTGGAAATAGGGTTTTCGAATTTTGATAGAACTAGCCAAAAAGACTGTTGCAAGTCCGCAGATAGCAAGTGTGAGAAAAGAAGTTGATTGCGGAGCATCAAGCATAAGCCACTTGTCCAATTCATAAAACATAAAAACCCCAAAGAATGAAAGAAAACAGAGATTCAATGGCAATAGATAATGTTCTGTCAGCTGTTTATCCTTTTTCATGAATTGGTTCTTTTGATAAGTTTTCCTTCTTCCAATAGCGAAAAAGCTGATAGGAAATAAAGCAGAACAAGAAAATATAAACTGCCGGAGTCATCAGTATTGTAGCGTATGCATATCCTATAAACACAGTGATAAGTCCTAAGGAGATAATAAGCGTGATAACAGCAATCGAATAGATAAAGATGGTCTTTTTGACCAGATCTTTTTCTTCGACTGTCTTTTTCTTACGGATTAAATAAATGAAAAAGCCGGTGATGGAAAGTACTCCGGATGTGATGGCAAGCAGGGCATAGGCGATTTTCAGAAAAATCCCTCCAAATCTCCCAAAGTGCAAGCCTTCCTGCATGTAATAGAATTTGTCGGAAAATGACTGCTCTCTGATGTCATATACATCCAGAATTTCCAGCGATGTTTTATCTAGAACCACTTTGGAGATATGTGGCTCAAACGGTAAATGCCCTGCATCTCCTTTCACCTCGATTGTATTTGTTCCGTTTTTTGAGGGAATAACCTGGATGGGTGTGAATTCCGGGATTTGGGCTTTGGCACCTTCTACCGCTTTCCAAAAATCATATTCTTGGTCAATGTCAATCTCTGGACTTGAGATTTTCTCTGTTCTCACAAAAGTGTTTGGAGCTTTGATGTCAAAAGCTTTGATTAAAATTGGCTGAAGTCCCAGCCATGCGCCAGTTCCGGCAATCATCAGATTGAAAAGCAGTGCGGCCATTCCTACCATCTTATGCCAATCTGCCATCAAAATCCGGAGGTTCTTTTTTCTGAATGCACCGAAGAGTTGATTTTTCATGAATTGCCCATAGATAAGCAATCCCGTCAGACACAGTATAAATAACCCTACTCCGGCCAAGCCTACGAGTTGTCTTCCCCACCAGGCATCCATAAGGCGCACATGGATTTGCCTCAAGTAATTGGAGAGGCTGTCTGTGTGGGTTTTTTGACCTAAGATCTCCCCTGTGTATGGATTGATGAAAACCTGGATTCTTTGGGAGTCCTTTGCTCCAGCCTCAAAGAAGATGTCCATTATAAGTGGATCAGTTGCTTTTGCAGGCGGCATTGCTCCTAAGACTCTAAATCCCGGATTTTCGAGTTGTACCTGTGATATGATCCCATTCATCGGCATAAATGAATCCCCGGTTTCTTTAAGTTCATAGCCACGCTCCAGAAATGCATCGATCTCCGGGATGAAAACGGCAACAGCGCCAGTTAAACTGAGCGCTGCAATGACGATTCCCACATAGAGACCGATCCACTGATGGATTTTCCAAAGGAGATTTTTAGATTTTTTAGCCGCCACCTTTCCGGATTAGAATGAAAAGGTGATTGTTCCCAATACATTTCTTGGTGCACCCGGGAAAAGCCTTAGGTAATCATATCCGCCCACCCAGTGGGTTTTATCCGATAGGTTGTTGATGTTTAGCTGCAATCGTACATTTCCGGTGGTATAAAACAGTGCTGCGTTTAAGACTGTGTATCCCGGGATGGTTTGGGTTGCGTTTAGTGAAAGATTTCTTTCTGTCACGAAATTCGCACCAAATCCCACGCCCAATCCTGTCAAAGAACCTTGGTCAAACTCATATTTGGTCCAGAGATTTCCCTGGTGTTTTGGTGCGTTTGGTTTTTGACGGTTTAGGTCTTCCTCATTTGGACTTTCTGTAATTTCAGCCACATTATAAGCATAAGAAGCCATCACACTCCAATTCATCAGGATTCTTCCGGTTACATCAAGTTCCACTCCTTTGGCTGATTCCTTGCCGATTTGTTGAAGTAAATCGATTTCTCCAGGTACCGGATATAAGGTGTTCCGCTGATCGATTTGGTAGACTCCTGTGGTTAACTTAAGTCTTTTGTTAAACCAATCGGATTTCATTCCGAATTCAACCATTGAACTGATCAATGGATCAAATGGGCCGCCTGCATTTGGATTGGAGATAGTGGATGCTGTTTGTGGATTGTAGCCTTCCACGTAAGTACCGTAGAAATTCATGTGCTCGTTGGCTTTGAACACCAAACCAAATCGCGGAAGCAAAACATTCTGATTTACTTTTTGCTCATCCTCTTTTTTATAGTTTTCGAAGTCTGTATATACTTCGTATCTGAGACCAATCATCGCTTCCAATTTTCCAAAGCTGATTTGATCCTGGACATAAAAACCATTCAATTGGTAGCGTGTCGGGTCGTAGCTTCTTTGTGCATAGAAATATTTTGACATATCCTGCATAGTTTGAGAGGCGATAGGATTCTCTAAGTCAAAATGAGAAACATTTGGCACTGGATTTCCATTGCTATCCAATAAGTAAGAATCTTTATTCGCTGGATTGTAAGTTGAAATGAAGCCTGTATTTGCTGCATTTCTATATCCATTCGCAGTCAATTGTGAGCCACCAGCAGGTAGTGTCTCCTGAGCGTAATCGTAGCCAACTACGAGTTTGTGGGAAAGCTTTCCGGTGTTTTTCTGAATGTTGAAATAAGCAGACAGATTATCGACAAACCGGGTTCTTTTTCTTATGAAAACCTGACGCCCCACCCTAGTTCCGATAGTGTTCCCATCTCCGTCCAAAGCATAACTGTTAGAAGATCTGTGCTCTGTAAGATCCTCATTGTATCCGGTTTTCATGTAGGAAGCATTGAGACTAATGTCTTTGCTGATTTGATGGTTTAGAGATGTAGTAATCGTGTAGGTCTGTTCCTTCAAATAATCATTTGCAGTATTGAGAGATCTTGAAGTAGGGGTAGAATATAAATCATCTTCAAAAGTAGATTGCCCTCTGTCCAATCGGCTGCTCGAATTATTGAATACCAAATCCAAATTTACTCGGGTTCTTTCTGATGCAATGAAAGAAAATGAAGGCGCTACCACGATGTTTTTGTCAAACTGCAGATCTCTGAAATTCTGTGCATCTTCATAGCCAAGGTTTAATCTATAAAGCAACGTCTTTGACTTATTAGCAGGGCCGGTGAAGTCAGCCAATCCCCTGAAATTATTGAAACTGCCCACAGAGAAACTCAAGCTATTTCTATTGATGTCCAATGGTTTTTTGGTCACTCTGTTTACCACGCCACCCGGACTAGCATTCCCGAAAAGTGCCGAAGATGGACCTTTCAATACTTCTACTCTTTCCAAGTAATTGATCAGTGGCTGCTTCCAAAACCCTGATGTAGAACGCATTCCATTTACCAGCTGGGTATTGCTTCCACCGTTTATACGGAAACCTCGGATGGTGATGTCATCATAGAAGGTGAATTGGCTTACACCTGAGAAGTTTTTGACTGTTTCTCCCACACGCATCAGTCCTTGGTCCAAAATCAATTCTTTAGTCACATAAGACACCGATTGCGGCAAATCTTTGATATTTGTCTGCGTTTTGCTTCCCAGAAAAGTTGCGGTGTTTTTATACCCTTCTTCTTTTCTGCCTACAATCTCTACTTCCTGTAGGCTGGAAGTTTCTTCTTCCAGTTGGAAATTTCTTGTGAACCCCGACGTGCTAATGGTTATTTTTTCATTGACAGTATTGTACCCAATGAATGATAATTTCAATTGATACTCTCCAGGCTTCTCAAAAACAAGGGAATAGTTTCCTTCAATATCTGTCACTGTACCAAAAGAAGTCCCGGCAACCTGAATGCTTGCGCCGATCAAAGGCTCCCCACTGATGGCTTTAATGGATCCGCGTAGCTCGTAGTTTGCCTGACTATAAGCGCTAATAATACTAATGAAGTATAGGGTCAAAAGGTTGAAAAGTCCTTTCATGTGTTTATAATTGATTTTTAAGTGGTCACATGGAATCTCGCAGGATTTATAATCTCCCAGTGTGTGTCGTGTTCGACATGCTCGATTTCATATTCTTATTTAGATTGATTATTGATAAGGCAAAAATATGTGAAGGATTTTAAATTGACTCTATTTATTTAGATTAATTTTAAATTATTTTAACACAGATAGTTTTAAATCAATTGGTATTTGGTGAAATGAACACTCAATCACCTTAATTTCAGTTGTTTTTAGATTAAGTGAAATGCGATTTGCTGGTTTGTAGTGTGAATGCTATCTTCAAATCAACCATAGTGAAGGTTTTTCGTTAAGCCTTTTCATACCCTTTACCGACTCCCATCACTACACATGAATATTTTATCAGTATCAAACCTGAGCAAGGTTTACATAAGCGGCAGCAGAAAACTGACTGTCTTAGATGAAGTTACTTTCGACATCAAAGAAGGAGAAATAATATCAATTGTCGGACCTTCGGGCAGTGGTAAAACGACACTTTTAGGGCTTTGTGCCGGATTGGATTCAGGTTCCACAGGCAGCGTTGTATTAGCTGGAAAAGCTATGGAGGAGCTTTCGGAAGATCAGCGTGCTGCTGTGAGAAACCAAAGTGTGGGTTTTATATTTCAGAATTTTCAGCTTTTGCCCACCCTGACCGCGCTGGAAAATGTGATGGTGCCTTTGGAGCTAAAAAAGCGAAAAGATGCACGTCAAAAAGCGCAGGAACTTCTTAACAAAGTCGGACTTGGAGACAGAGGTACGCATTACCCTACACAGCTTTCCGGTGGAGAGCAGCAGCGTGTATCTATCGCCAGGGCATTTGCCAATGAGCCGAAAATTCTTTTTGCAGACGAACCGACGGGAAATCTTGATACTGAAACAGGCGAAATGATCGAGAAACTGATTTTTGACCTGAATAAGGAAGAGGGAACGACACTGGTTTTGGTTACGCACGATTTGGACTTAGCGGCCAAAACCCAACGCATTATTCATATTAAGGGTGGTAAAATACAGGAGGGTACAGATGCCTGATTTCGGATGGATTATTAAGATGGCTTTTCGGGATTTCCGGAAAAACATCTCTAGACTGTTGCTATTTGTTTCTTCCATCGTGGTAGGAATAGCGGCGTTGGTGGCGATTAGTTCATTTGGAGAGAATCTCACAGCTGACATTGACAATCAAGCCAAAGAGCTTTTAGGGGCTGATTTGGTATTGGAAAACAACAAGCCTGTAGGTGATCAGCCGATTGATAGTGCTGCTACGCAGATGGCTTCGGAGGTCAATTTTGCAAGTATGGTGGCTTTCCCGGAGACGGGAGCAAGTCGTCTGACCCAAGTCCGTGCACTTGAAGGTGATTTTCCATTTTATGGGTTTTTCGAAACAATTCCGGCTTCAGGTGATGCAGATTTCCGATCTGGAGGGAAAAAGGCGTTGGTGGAAAAGACGCTGATGGCTCAGTTCAATGCCGAAGTTGGAGACCAGATCAAAGTCGGCGAAGTGCTTTTTGAAGTTGTCGGAGAGTTACAAAAGGTGCCAGGTCAAACAGGTATAACTGCATCGGTTGCTCCAGCCGTCTATATTCCAAAAGCTTACTTAGAAGAGACTGGCTTAGTGCAATACGGTAGCCGGGTGGAATATAACAACTATTACCAATTTGTTGCTGGGACTGACGTAGAAGCGCTGATCAAACCCTATGAGGATCAGTGGGAAGAAGATAGAGTCGATGCCGATACAGTAGAAGATAGGAAGCGTTCCACTGGACGTTCATTTACCAATCTTTCCAATTTTCTAAGCTTGGTTGCTTTTATCGCATTGCTGCTTGGCTGTGTGGGAGTGGCAAGTGCGGTGAATGTCTTCGTGAAAGAAAAGTTGTCTTCAGTGGCCGTCTTGCGCTGTCTGGGTGTATCATCTAGGGATGTTTTGATGATCTATCTTACTGAGATCATGATTATGGGATTGATTGGGGCAATATTAGGCGCATTTCTCGGGACACTCCTTCAGTTTGTTTTGCCTGCGGTGTTTGCAGATTTTCTTCCAGTGGAAGTTTCATTTGGGATTTCCTGGCTTTCTGTGGGTTTCGGAATTATTACCGGATTATTTGTCTCTGTGCTTTTTGCTTTATTGCCTTTACTGAAAGTGAGAAATGTATCTCCAATGGCGACCCTGAGACCCGAAACCGGTGATTCAACTATTTTTAAAGACCCATTGCGCTGGTTGGTGATTGCAGGGATTCTTGCTTTTATCTGGGGCTTTAGCTTTTACCTATTAGGTCGTGTTGATTTCGCTTTTGGTTTCACGGGGTTTGTGGTGTTTGCTTTTGGAATTCTATGGGGAGTTGCTCAATTGATTATCTGGGCAGTTAGACGATTTTTGCCGATCTCATTCGAATATACTTTGCGCCAATCCTTGGCGAATTTATATAGGCCAAATAATCAGACAGTTTCGTTGATTGCAACCATAGGTCTGGGGACGGCGATGATTTCTACCCTATTTTTTCTACAAACCCAACTACTGGAGGAGGCTAAGTTTGCAGATAAGGAAGATCAGCCGAATATGTTAATGTTTGATATTCAAACAGCTCAACTTCAGGACATAAAAGCCAAAATTGAATCCAGAGATCTACCGATCATGCAGGAAGTTCCCATTGTGACCATGCAGCTAAATGAGATCAACGGAATAGATAAAAAGGAAAATGAAGAGCTGCCGGATGAAGAGGATTATTCTCGCTGGCTGTACAATAGGGAGTTTCGAGTGACTTATAGGGACACGCTTATTAATTCGGAAACCATAGCTTCTGGGGAATTGATTCCACTGGGTGCCAGAGGCGATAGTGTTTTTGTGTCTTTTGAAAAAGGTTTTGCGGAAGGCAATGGGATGAAAATAGGAGATGAGGTAGAATTCAATGTACAAGGGAGGCCTATCAAAACCTACATTGGGAGTCTACGGGAAGTGAAGTTCACTCAGGTTTCCACCAATTTTCTGGTGTTATTTCCAGACGGTGTTTTAGATCAGGCACCGAAGTTTCATGTGCTGATCACCAAAACCAAAAATGACCGTGAAGCAGCAGATGTGCAGGCTGAGATAGTACGGGAGTTTCCGAATATTTCCATTATCAACTTGGGGACTATTGTAGAGACCTTGGAAGAGATCTTGGGGAAGATAAGCTTTGTGATTCAGTTTATGGCATTTTTCAGTATTGCCACTGGAATATTGGTGCTGATCAGTTCGTTAATTATCAGTAAATATCAACGGATGCGCGAGAGTATTTTGCTAAGAACGCTCGGAGCCAGTTCAGCTATTGTCAGTAAAATCAATACGCTCGAATACTTCTTTTTGGGAAGTTTGGCATCGCTGTCCGGGATTATTTTGTCCTTTGGCGCAACTTGGTTGCTGAGTGAATTTGTATTCAATATTTCATTTAGCGGAGCTTGGCTGGAAGCCTTGTATCTTTATCTGGCGATCACAAGTTTGACAATTATCCTGGGTTGGCTCAATGGCAGGAAGATTATCAATCAGCCTCCGATGGAGATATTGAGGGGGAATTAGTAAGATATAATTATACGCAATGATGCCAGTGGCCTCATATTATTGGGTTTATTGGAAGAAAGACCGAAGTAGCCTTAATGCTAGAGTTTACTATATCCTTTATTGCTTTACTTGCAGAAAAGCAGATATACACTTGATAAGGTTTGAAATTTGATATGTACATATCTTATTAGCCATTATTTGGTTAAATTAGTCTGAAACATCTTACGTATTATAATTTATGGAAATAGATGCTATAAAAATTAAAATCGTTCAGGATATCTTAAATGTTCAAGATGCTTCTATTTTGGCTGAAATAGAAGAAGTGTTAAAATTGAATAAAAGTAGCGCATCCGCGAAGTCACTTGATCCTATGACCGCTGACGAGCTAACGTCTAGGGTGGAGGAGTCTATGGCAGATTACAAGGCTGGTAGGGTTAAGAGTTCTCAAGAGCTTTTGAGAAAATATGGCCAGTGAGTATGTAATTACTTGGACTGATTTTGCTGAAAAGCAATTAGACTTGATATTTGATTATTATTTGCATGAAGCAGGATATGGAGTTGCTCGAAAAATTGTACTGAACTTGGTTCGTAGTGTTGAAATACTTAAAAAGTTTCCCGAATCTGGACAGGTTGAACCTTTATTACTATCATTTCAAGAGGAGTTTAGGTATTTAGTTGAGGGGAATTACAAAATCCTATATTTTATTGATTCAAAATCTATTGTAGTTATTGATGTATTTGATACACGGAGAAATCCCGCTTCTATTATGAGAGGGGTAGAATAATCAATCTATCAATAATGATGTCTACACTGAGCGATCTCTAGTGCTCCATCTTTGACTCGATACACTAGTCTATGCTCTCGATCAATTCTTCGTGACCACCAGCCAGACAATTGGTTTCTCAGTGGCTCAGGTTTACCAATACCTTCGAATGGATTTCGCTGACATTCTTTAATCAGTTTATTGATTTTTCTAAAAAGCTTTATATCTGCGTCAATCCAATATTGATAGTCTTCCCATCCTTTAGATAAAAAAATAGTATTCATGAGGTAATGACTTAAAGGTCGATCAGGTCTCTTTTAACTCCTAATCCTTGGTTTGCCTCATTAATTGCGTGTAACAATCTCTCAGCATTTTTTGGGCTACTCATCAGATAATAGGTTTCCTGCATGCTTTCATAGTCAGACTTGGATAAGACGACGACATCTTCGCCATTTGCGCGAGTGACATACAAGGCTTTCTGGTCGTTGACCACATTGTCAAGATGGGACTTCAGATTCTGGCGAAAATTAGAGTAGGTAGTGACATCCATGATTCTCAGGTTTTTACAAAGATAGGAAATTGTACGGGATGTTGTACAAGACGGTTCTTCCTAATATTAAAATACCCTTAGACCCTATTCATATCTAAGGAGTCTGGCGGGATTAATCATAGAAGCTTTAATGATCTGGAAGCCTACGGTGAGGCAGGTGATTGCTAGAAGCAAGGCTATCGGAAGCAAATAAACCCACCATGTAATGTCTATTCGATAAGGATAATTTTCAAGCCATTTTTCCATGGTAAATTTAATGATCGGTATTGCCAGTATTCCCGCTACTAATACCATTACCATAAATTGTTTCGAGAGTAAAACTATTATCTGGCCAACAGAGGCGCCCATTATTTTCCTTACCCCAACCTCTTTTATCCGCTGGGATATTGTAAGTGAAGTAATCCCGTACAATCCCAAACAGGCGACAATTATGGCAAGGAAAGTGAAGGCGCTCAGCAGCTGTCCAAATTTCTGATCAGCTTGATATTGACTGTTGAAAAAATCATCTAAAAAGAAAAATTCGAACGGCTGATCGGGAAATACTGAGTTCCAAGCATCTTGAATCAACACTACATTTTCTTTTGCATTTAATCCACTGATCTCATCAAATTTGACAGAGACATATTTATAGGGAAAGAAAGTAGAGGTGTAAGCCACGGGATAGTTGGATTCTTTATACGAAACTGCCCTGAAATCCACGACTCCAACAATTTCAGCTTTGGCCAAACTTTCATTCCCCCAATTGACTTCCTTCCCTATGGCATCTTCAGGATTTTCAAAGCCCAGAATCTGAACAGCTTCCTTGTTTAGGATCATAGAGTACTGATTGTCTACTCCCTCAATAAAATTCCTTCCTGCAACTAAGTCGACCTCAAAAGTTGGGATAAAATCATAATCCATACGGGTGAAATAGAGCGTGACAAGTTCTTCCGGTTTTTTGGAATGCCTAAAATTCGGCATCATACTCAAGTGTTCTTTTCCGGGTATATCGTAAGAAGCAGTGATGCCTTTTACTTTTTCATTAGCATTGAGCTTGTCTCTAAAAGTGGTTAGTTTCCTTGTGAATACAGAATCTGAGCCTGGAGGTCCAAAAGTAGCCTGGGTATTGACAACTATAGTGCTTTCCATATCAATGCCCAGACTGCTGGATTTCATCAAGGTAAGCTGTCGGTAGGCCACTGTAGAAGCGGCAATTAACCCGATGGAAATCAAAAACTGAAATACAATCAGTCCATGTTTGATGCTGAAAATTGATCCCTTTTGATAGTGGAAATAACTGCCTTTTAGCGCAAGAATAGGCTTGTAGGAGGAGGTTACAAATGCAGGATAGATGCCGGCTAGTACACTGCCTATAACTATCATGGCGAGCATTCCCAATAAAAATTCAGTATGCACAAAAAGTGAAAGAACAGATTGTCCGCCCGTAAATGATATAATGTACGGATCCAGCAAATACAGGAAAATACAGGTAAGGGCAAATGAGAGCAGGTTGATTGCCAGCGACTCGGTTAGAAATTGCTTGATAAGCTGTGCTCTTCCCGATCCTATTACTTTTCTTACGCCGACCTCTTTAGATCTTTCCAGCGAGCGGGAAATGGATAAATTTATAAAGTTAATCCAGGCTATAGCCATCACAAAAATTGCTATAGCCAATAAGGCGTAGACGATTTTTGCTTCGCTGTTGGGCTCTGCCTCAGCAAGTAAGTTTGAATTTAGATGAATGGATGTCAGCGGCTGAAGGGAGAATGCAGAATTGATGCTGTTGTTTACATTGCTTGCTTTATATTTTTCGACAAATGATGGGAATTTTGCCTCCAATACTGAAATATCAGCATCAGGAGTTAATAAAAGGTAGGTGTAAAACCCGTCCCATCTCCAGTTTTCATTGTCTCCACCGCTTTCTTGACTTGATACTTCTTGCCAAGCAAACAAGAAGTCAAATTTCATATGGGCATTCTCGGGAACATCCTCAAAAACGCCTACAATCTTATAATTCTCTGCGTAGTTGTGACTAATGGTCTTTCCGATAGCAGATTCGTCTCCAAAATATTTAGATGCAGTGGACTGGGAAATCAAGACCGTCTTTGGCTCCAAATGTTTGATTTCTGAGTTTCCTTCTATGATGGGAAAGGAAAACACCTCAAAGAAATTTCCCTTCACATGGTATACTTCCTTTTCGGCAAATCGAAGCATTTCTCCATCATCTGCCAAGTGAGTCATCACTATGTCTGATTCCGCACTGATTCTGAACATAGTGGTGTAATCCTCTACCTCAGGATATTCATTCATCATGGCCTCACCGGTTGGGATAAAGGTTTGGGCTTTTTGGTATTGGAGTTCGCCGTCAATATAGCGGTCATGTTGGACACGATAGATTCGGTCTGACTTGTCGTGAAAACGGTCATAACTCAATTCAACTCTAACATACTGGAGTATGATAAGGCAGGCTGTCATTCCCAAGGCAAGTCCTAGTAAGTTAATGGCACTAAAGATCTTATGCTTTAAAAGATTTCGATAAGCAACGAGAAGGTAGTTTTTCCACATTTTCTTTGGGGCTTGGTTGAAAGTGCCAATTTATTAACCGTTATCATGCCAGAAAAAGGAATGGAGTAAGGGTTTAAATGCAATTATTTTTGTTTCATTAGATGAATGTCCGAACGATTGTGTTCGTCAACGGACGAAAGTCAAATTGAATGAAGACTAGATTTTGATCATATGGAAGCTTACGTCACTCACCTTTTAGAGAATATAGCGGAAGGCCATCGCCCATCTGACTATTTCCGAAAAACAAAGAAAAACACTGAAGAAGAGGATTTGGAAGAAGCACTTGAAGAATCTGAGAAATTTGTGAGTCAGGAGCCAATGCCTGGATTTTCACGTTATTGCGGATTAAAGAGAGAAAGCTTTCCTCCTAAAGAAAAGCTCTCTGAAAGTCAATTGGCTAAAGTGGCAACAGCTTTCATAGCTATGATGAAATCCTGGAATTTGGAGGTGTCATTTCCAGACGACCTCCCTCAACAAAGGAGATATGATCTGCTTATGGGGATTTTGGTACGACCAGTCATGATTTTTAAACATGGTTTTTATTGCTTTGACTTTTGTACTGGGAATCCTGACGGCTGTCAGTTAGGCGAATATTGCTCTTGTTTGAAGAGTGAATATTATAATCCTTGAAAAAAATGGGTTGGTTTGGTAACTCTTCCAAAGTTTTGAACTTTGGAAGAGTTTCTATTATAGAACATGGAGGTCAAACAACTTCTATCATTCTGCCTTAGCTATCATCCCAATAAACTCCGTCACTCCTACAGCCTCAATATCTCCTTTCATCGGGAATCTGTCAGCACCGGAATAAACTACATATTTTTTAGTCACTCCGATATCTTCACAGGCTCTGTGAAATCCTGATCTGATCGTCGGCGAGCTGGATTTTTTGATTTCTATTCCCCAGATTTCGGTTGATCCAAACTCAAGGACCAAGTCAATCTCTGCTTGATTGCTGGATCGATAGTAACTTGCTGTCCATAGGGAGGAGAGGCTATTTAGAATGTTTTCTACCACAAAACCTTCCCAACTTGCTCCCACAGCAGGATGTCCGAGCAAGTGGTCGAACGTATGGATATTCAGAAGATTATGCAGTAGTCCGGAATCTCTAAGGTAGATTTTTGGGGTTTTGACCAGCCTTTTTTTTGTATTTCCAGACCAGGGCTGGACTTGTCGCACCATAAAGAAGTCCTGAAGTATATCCAGGTATGTCTTGATCGTGGTATGACTGACTTCCAGGCTTTTTGCAATAGTACTTAGGTTGACCTGTTGGCCATGGTAATGGGCCAGCATAGTCCAAAATCGCTTCATCCGGGCAGCAGGCACCTGCGGGCCAAAGAGCGGAATGTCCTTTTCCACGTACGTAGAAATAAAATCATGTTTCCAGTTCCAGCTTTCTCCTGCCGAATCAGCAAGATAACTGTCAGGAAAGCCACCTCTAAACCACAGTTTTTCGACATTGAATCCCAGCGGATCATTTTGATGAAGTTCTGTAGCTGTAAAGGGAGTCAGCTCCAAGTATCGGATTCTTCCAGCCAAGGTTTCGGAGGATTGCTGAAGCAATTCTTTTGAAGCTGATCCCAAAAGAAGAAAGTGTCCTGTTCTTTCTCCAGCTCGCTTGCGTATATCTACCAACCCTCGAATTATTCTAAACAAATCCGGTTTCCGTTGTACTTCGTCGATTACCAAAAGTTGGTTTTCAAATCTACGTAGGTAGCTTTCGGGATCGTCGAGTTTCGCCAAGTCCGAATCTAACTCCAAATCCAGGTAATGGACAGGCTTATCCAAAAGTGGCTTAGCAAACTCCAGCGCCAAAGTGGTTTTTCCAACCTGTCGAGGCCCCAAAATGACCACTACAGGCATTGAATTCAGGCTTTGGATCAACTTGTGTTCAAGTATTCGATGGATCATGATAATTGCATTTAACTTTCAATTTGCATTAAAATTAGTAAAAAACCATGTAATTTGAAAGATAAACTTTCAAATTACATGGTTTTTTAAATGAACTTTTGAAGCTCCTGACCTCAAATTAAGGCTGTCGGAATTTACTCACCTCAAAAATCTAGTTATTTAAGGTGAGCACCGACAATAACCTCAAACCTAGGCTATCCAGTGTAACTCACCTCAAAAAACCTCAAAAAAAGAAAAACCCTCTCTACGTAAGTAAAGAGGGTTTGTACCCAGAGCCGGAGTCGAACCGGCACGCCTTGCGGCATTGGTGTTTGAGACCAACGCGTCTACCGATTCCGCCACCTGGGCATTCGGTAAGTCTGGTATTACACCTGACTTGGCTCCATCACTTGCGTAACGGGATGCAAATATGAGGAAAGAATTTTTTTTCTACAAACTCATTTTTCTACTTCTTCCAGTTTTTTTGAACTGAAGGCCTGAGGCTTCTCTGAGAAAAGGGCTTTGGTAAAGCTCCAAACAGATTTAAAAAGCTTAGAATCACGGTATTGATTTAGTGCTTCCTCACTTTCCCAATGACTGTAAGTCATGAAAATATTTTTTTCATTTTCATCCTGCCAGAGTTCTAAATGAGTGCAGCCGGGGGAATTCCGGATGGCGTGCTTATTCATCTGGAAATTAGCTAAGAAATCATCCACTGATTCTGGACTGAAAGTCATTCGTACCACCCTGATCAGCATCAGGCTTCGAAGTTTATATACACGACACTATCGTATTTTAGTCCGAGTAGATTTCCTCCATGACCATGATTGATTCCGATTTCCAGTAGGTCCAAACTGTTGAAAAATGCAAAGCAGTCTCCCGGCTCCACTTGATCGTAGCCTTTATTCAGTTTGCTGACAGATTCTCTGCCGAATTCGATGGTAAATTTGCCGGGATTCAATTTATCGAAAACCTCTTTGTTGACGTTTGTGATCAGGTTGCCATAGCGATCCACTCGTAGCACATGTCCGATAATATGCTCACGGGTTGCCTTTGGATGACGGGACATAAGCTTTCGGAAGTTTTTCAGCGGCGCACCAAAATCATGAATAGCAGCACCACTGGCTACTTTAGCAGCTATGGGAGCTAGAATGTCTTTTGTAGGGAAAGTTGAATCTTTTAAGTGTATATCGGCAAACTGTACCAAAATACCCGGATCATGGTCTGCCAGTAAACTTAGGATTCCATTATTTGGACCGATAAAAATATGCTCTTCGAGCTTTACGCCAATATATCCATGAGTAATACTGCCAGTGGTGTTTAGAGATACTAGGTGCACGGTTCCTTTGGGAAAATCCCGGAAGGTAGATCGTAGCACAAAAGCAGCGTGGGCAATATCAAATGTGTCGATATTATGAGAAATATCGATGATGTTCAGTTGTGGATTTACGGCAAGCATTTTCGCTTTTACTGCCGGTACGTAGTAATCTTTGTCCCCAAAATCCGAGAGGAATGTCACCAATGCCATAGAAGCAAGTCAATTAAAATTTATGTACTTTTGTTAAGGAGGGCTGCGAACAAAAATAGAAATTTTATTCGTCTACCTTCAATGAAAACCTAATCAATAGAAATAGTTTGGTCGAAAAAGTAATCACATTAGAAAATGTCCCCTTGGCTGAGTTTTTAGGCGAAGCCAATGAAAACATCCGGCAAATTGCCGCTGCCTTTCCCCAAAGTAAAATTATTTCCCGAGGTAATGAAATCAGAATTCAAGGCGGAGCTCCTGAAATCCTGAGGATTAACGATGTTTTAAATCTTCTGCTGGAGCATGTAGATCGCTTTGGTCATATCACGCCAGAGAATGTCAAAGATTATCTGGATGTCGAGGGAGTTCCATTCGAGGAAGCCAATCGGGATCAGGTAATTGTATTTGGTAATAAGGGGATAGTCATCAAGCCTAAATCTGCCAATCAGAGAAAATTGGTTGAGTCAGCCATGCAAAATGATCTGGTATTTGCCTTAGGCCCTGCGGGTACAGGTAAAACCTACATAGCAGTTGCTTTGGCTGTTCGGGCTTTGAAAAATAGAGAAGTCAAGCGGATTATAATCACCAGACCAGCGGTGGAAGCAGGAGAAAATCTTGGGTTTTTACCGGGTGACCTTCAGGAAAAACTGGATCCTTATTTACGTCCGATTTACGATGCGCTCCAAGATATGGTGCCACCGGAAAAGCTTAAATACTATCAGGAAACCCGTGTGATTGAGATTGCCCCTTTGGCTTATATGCGCGGAAGAACGCTACATGATGCGTTTGTTTTGCTGGATGAGGCGCAGAACACAACAAATGAGCAGATCAAGATGTTCTTAACCCGTATGGGGCCAAATTCTAAAGTAATTATCACTGGTGATCAGACGCAGGTGGATTTACCCGTGAGACAAAAAAGCGGTTTGTCTGAAGCACTAAAAATCCTGAAAGATGTCAAAGGAATCGGAGTCGTAAATCTGAGTGGTAAAGATGTAATAAGACATAGATTGGTGAAGTCAATTATTGAAGCTTACGAAAAAGACCATTATAAAAAAGAACAGGAAAAAGATGAGTCTGCAAGTAGAAAAAATAACCCGTGACGATCAGCTGAAATCCGCTTTCTGGATTCGGACGCAGGTTTTTGTGCTGGAGCAAAAAGTAGATCCAAAAGACGAATACGATGAATATGAAAGTAGTTCTATCCATTTTCTTGCCTGTCTTGAAAATAAACCTGTAGGGACGGCACGATGGAGACTTACCCCAAATGGGGTGAAGTTGGAGCGATTTGCAGTATTGGAAGAAGTTCGTGGTAAAGGAGTCGGCCAAGCACTGGTAGCGGCAGTTTTGAAGGATATAAAAGATAATCCTAATGCTGAAGGGAAGAAAAAATACCTTCATTCACAGCTTTCTGCTGTGCCTCTTTATTCCAAATTCGGCTTTGAAAAATCAGGAGATATATTTGAAGAGTGTAATATAATGCACTACACAATGCAATTGGCTTAAGTATTGAAGCATCTTTGTCAACTAATTATAGAAATATGAAAAAATCAATTTTTACCCTTACTCTAATTCTAGCGTTTATAGCTTCAGGATATGCGCAAAATGTGATTTCGAGCAGCAGTGGTTCCACCCCAAGTAATGGAGGTTTTACGAATGAAATTCATGCGAATTTTGTCACTCTAATTTGGTTTGGTTCTGTGGAAGTCGGATACGAACGTTATTTGAGTGACGATCATTCCTTAGAATTCAAAGGATTCATTAACGATAGGTTTGGATTTAATAATGAAAACAATGGGAAAAAATACAAGACTAATTCTTTGCAGGCCTCTATGAATTTTTACTTCGGTAATAACATAAATGGACGTTTTTTCTTATTCCCCTTGGCTAAAGTTCGGTTTGGAGATTTTGAAGAGCCTGCTGATGGTGGAGGAGTTCAGACCACGGATATGACCGCTTTTATTTTAGGTGCAGGTGCTGGATATAAATGGGAGGTATCTAAGAATTTTGCATTTGGTCCATTTATAAGTATTGGCAGGAATTTTAATAATGAGGTGGCTAGCCGTTTTACAGCGATAGAACTGAATGGTGGCTTCAACTTGGGATATAGATTTTAACACTTTATCAGAACTTAAATTTACCAAAGAGCCTTACGGGGCTCTTTTTTCGTTTTAGAAATTAATGGAATCTAGTTGTTCGTTTTTCTTAAATACTGTAAATTAAGTTTTTAATTTTTTAAAGATGAGATTTGCTGACTTTCCATTTTTACGGTATCTGCCATTTATTTTAATTGGGATTCTTTGGGGCCAATCGAGTTGGTCTCCCGGCTTATTAGTTCTTTCAATAATCCTAGGCATACTTTGGCTGTTCTATTTGATTTTGGTTTCAAATCATAAACCTAGGATCCAACCTAGTTCTCTGGCTTATTTAGCTTTGATCTTCTTGGGTGCTGTGCTGGTCCAAAATAAGCAACACCAAACTGATTTCAGTACGGAAATCCTCCAAGCAGAAAGCTATCTGGCAGAAGTAACCATGTACGACCAGCAAAAGCCCAATTCTTTTGAAAACTTGCTAGAAGTGAAATCTTTGCTGACCGAAGGGGAATGGGATGATGCACAAGGCAAAGTCTTGGTATATCACCAAAGTGAAAAACCGCTTGAGCCAGGACAAATAATTCTGGTAAGGAAAAAGCCAGAGGAGATTGCTAGTCCTCTTAATCCTTATGAATTTGATTATAGGCTGTATTTATCCAGACAAGGAATTAACTATCGCCAGTTTCTTGGCAAAGATTTTCATATAGTTGATTCTACAGCAGGCAGCGGTTTCGATTACTTTTTAGTGAATTTGAGACATAAAATCGGAGAAATGATGAAGGCAAAAATCCCTGATGAGAATTCCTCTCAAATTGCATTAGCCTTGCTTTTGGGGCAGAAAAAGGAACTTGATCCGACCATCCGGGAAGCTTATACCCAAGCAGGAGTGATGCATATTTTGGCCGTTTCGGGGCTTCATGTAGGGATTATTTATGCGCTTTTTATCTTGATGCTGAAGCCACTAAAGCTAAAGATAGAAAAGGCGAGGATATATCTTCTTTGCGTCATTTTAGTGATTTGGCTTTATGCCTTTCTCACAGGATTGTCACCTTCTGTGGTGCGAGCATCGACCATGTTTTCACTTCTCACACTTGGTCAGATGCGAGAGCGGCGCCCATCGATTTACAATATCCTTGCTTTCTCAGCCATTTTGATGATCACGATTAATCCTGACGTGATCTATGAGGTCGGTTTCCAGTTATCGTATTTGGCGGTGTTGGGAATTGTAATGATCCAGCCTTTGATTCTAAACTTATGGTTACCTCGATATAAGGCTCTTGAATATATCTGGCAATTAACTTCTGTGAGTTTAGCCGCTCAGTTGGTCACTTTTCCCTTGTCCCTGTACTATTTCCATGTGTTCCCGACCTACTTTTTGCTGGGCAATTTATTGATTTTGCCACTGGCATTTTTGATTATGCAAGTAGGAGTTCCTTTGATGATTTTTGGATGGATTCCTGTTTTAGGTGATGGGTTAGGTTGGATTTTGAGTTGGTTGATTTGGGGACAAAATTGGATTGCCGAGACTATTCGATTAATTCCTGGAGGGAAATTGGATCGACTAACAATGGATTTTTCAGGGATGATTTTCGTATGGGGCTTGCTACTGGTCATCGCAGGTTGGGAATTTGGATCCAAAAGGAAATTGACATGGTTGGCTTTGAGTCTTGCTTTTCTCTGGGCTGGATTTCAGATCTATGGGGAGGTGCGAGTTCCTGCTAAAGAGTTGATCGTATATCAAGGAAAGAAATCTCAAATTCTCGATTTTTCAGATTCAGGTGAAGTGTATTCATGGAATCAGGGACTTGAGCCAGGAGAAATCAGCTATTCCGTAGATCCAAATCGCATCCAGAATCGTTGGCCACATACTCCGAAATCATTTGATGCTTTTCTAAAAGAATCTGGAGAAATAGACTTTGTCGGGACTGACTTCACTTTTCATCCAAAAGACCGAAAACTACATTTCTTCTCCACTCCAAAATCTGTCCAATTCTGGTCTGAAGGGAAGTGGACATATGTGTCTATTTCCGACTCACTGGTTGTTGATTCTTTAGCTTACCGAATACTTTTCTGAGTTTGATTTTGCAAAGCCTGCTATTGAAACTAACTTGATCCCAAACCCAAATTGCAAAGCAAATGAGCGCCGTACTCACAGAAATCACCGATAGAATTGGATACATCACTTTGAATAGACCAGAGAAGCGCAATGCACTTAGTCCTGAGTTGATTGCGGGACTACATACGGCTTTTGAGGAGATGAACGCTAATGAGGAGGTGAAAATCATTGTGCTCAGATCTACGGGAAAGGCATTTTGCGCAGGTGCTGATTTAGCGTATTTGAACCAACTTCAGGTTTTTTCTTATGAAGAGAATCTCGAAGATAGTCGCAGACTCATGAGTTTGTTCAATTTGATTTATTGCCTTCCCAAAGTCGTGATAGCAGAGATTCAAGGACATGCTTTGGCCGGAGGATGTGGACTGGCTACGGTGTGTGATTTCGCTTTTGCTGTTCCGGATGCCTTATTTGGCTACACTGAAGTGAGAATAGGCTTTGTGCCCTCATTAGTTTCTGTCTTTTTGCAAGAACAAATTGGTGCTGCCAAAACTCAGGAATTACTTCTGTCAGGGGAGTTTATTTCAGCTTCTAAAGCTGCTGAATTAGGTTTGATTACAGGAGTGGAGTCTACCGAGTTTTTGGAGAAGTATGTACGTGAATTCGCTAGTAAGCTCATTGCACAGAATTCCTCATTTTCCATGGGCAAAACAAAGATACTTTTGCGCGAGCTAAATCAAGAAAATAGAAATAAATCCCTTGAGCTTGCAGCAGAGATGAATGCTACCGCAAGGGCTCATGAGGATTGCAAAAAGGGAATTGCAGCTTTCCTGAATAAAACTACGCCAGATTGGTAAATGCTAAACCGAGCTACTGAGATCCTTCATCAAGTTTTTGGGCATGCTGATTTTCGGCCTGTTCAGAAGGAAATAATCGAGTCAGTTCTGACTGGAAAGGATACTCTTGCACTTTTACCGACAGGCGGAGGCAAATCACTTTGCTATCAAATTCCAGCGCTGACTCAGGAGGGGATTTGCCTAGTTGTGAGCCCGCTCATAGCATTGATGAAAGATCAGGTCGATGCATTAAAGTCCAAGGGGATTAAAGCCGCTGCGATTTACTCTGGGATGAGTTATCGGGAGATCGACCGCACGCTGGATAATTGCATTTATGGAGACTATAAGTTTTTGTATGTCTCTCCAGAGCGGTTGAAAGCAGAGCTTTTTGTAGAGCGATTTCGGCAGATGAAGATTAATTTGATCGCTGTAGATGAGGCGCATTGTATTTCTCAATGGGGTTATGATTTTCGCCCTCCTTATTTGGAGATATCCCTCATTCGCCCATATCATCCAGATGTTCCTGTTTTAGCATTGACAGCTTCAGCCACTCCGCAAGTTTGTGCGGATATCATGGAGAAGCTGGAGATGAAAAATCCTGCCGAATTCCATCAAAGCTTTGCCCGAAAAAACCTCAGTTACAGTGTGCGACTCGTAGAAAATAAACTTGAAAAAGGACTGGAGATACTCAGTCGAATCGACGGAACTGCGATCTGGTATGTAAGAAACCGACAGGGAACTCATCAGATTGCCAAGGCTTTGGTACAGATGGGTATTACAGCTTCAGCGTATCATGCAGGATTGTCCATGCAAGAGCGCGCCCAACGTCAAGAGGCTTGGATGAAAAATGAAGTGCGGGTAATGGTGAGTACGAATGCTTTTGGGATGGGGATTGACAAGCCTGATGTTCGGGTGGTGATTCACAATGAATGCCCAGAGAACCTAGAGAATTACTATCAGGAAGCTGGGCGTGCAGGACGTGATGGAGAGAAGTCTTATGGGGTGCTATTGTCAAACAAGCAGGATTTTGAAACTGTTTTGACACGTGCAGAATTGGTTTATCCACCGTTGGATTTTGTGAAGCGGGTGTACCAATGTCTTGCCAATTACTATCGTATCGCAGTTGGTAGTAATATGCTGAGCAGCTTTGACTTTGAGTGGAATGAATTTGCAAATACCTATGAATTAGGGGTTTTAGAGACTTTTTATGCCTTGAAATTGTTGGAGGAGGAAGGGTTTATTGGACTCAGCGAGAGCTATTATTCTCCTTCCAAAATTCATTTTACAGTCGATCCATCTAGATTATATGAGATTCAGATCGCCTACGCAAAGCTGGATCCAGTGGTCAAAATCATCATGAGAACTTATGGCGGAAATGTCTTTTCTGAGTATATAAAAATCCAAGAAGCTAAACTTGCCAAGTCATTGAATATCTATGAAAATGAACTTATCAAATTACTCAAGCAGCTGGAGCAATTGGAAGTGATGGTTTATGATCAGCGCAAGGATAAGCCACAGATTACCTTTTTGACACCACGATATGATGCTGGGAAATTGCCTCTCAATTTCAAGCGGATAGAACTTCGAAGAGCTTTGACGCTAGAAAAGGCACAAAGTATGGTGAGGTACGGGCAGCAATCCGAGTTATGTCGTACGCAGTTTATTCAGGAATATTTCGGAGAAAAGACAGATCAACATTGCGGAGTGTGCGATATCTGCATTGCGCAGCGCAAGGCAAATCATCCTGATTTAGCGGAAAATAAGCTAAGAAATAAGATTCTAGAAACTTTAACCACTTCAGGCGAGTTGACACAGAAGGAGATTTTCGAAAATATCCGTCTGCCTTTGGCTGAAAAAAACCTTCGGGTTTTGCGCATTTTGCAGGATCAGGGATATATTACACTTCTAGCTTCTGGCAGTTACGCAATTTCAGCTCATGAGTAATTTTCTTGACGATTTATTCAACAAGGTTTTTAAGTCTTCGGAAAAAACTCCGGTGACTCATAAGGAGAATATTGAGCTCCAAGAGCTGGAAATAGAAAATGTCAAGAAGTGGATGAATTCGAATGAGGGGAAAGAGCTATTTGCTCAGATCTCCAAATCGTATCATTTCAAAACTATTCAGATTGAACAACGCCCACAGATTCATATATTAGATTCAAAGTATGCCAGAGGTTTTGCGATCACCTATGACGATCCTTTAGATGGAGAAACATTTTCTCTACTTTTCTTGGCTTTTGCGCAGCGAGTTTTAGCTTTGGGATATAGACAAGTGAGTTTGGATAGAAAAATGGAGGAAGTAAACGAGCAAGTGAAGGTCACTGATAAGTTTTACTTCAAACCTCCGCTGAAGGCACTTGCAGATAATGAGTTGATTTCTCAGCTGTATGGAAATATTTCCATTGAGAAAATCAGTGTAAATAACCAGCCCAATTACCTCAAGGTACTAGCGACATTTTATTCGGATAGGCTGTACCGGGACCCAGAACCTTTCGATCAATTTCTTGATCATTTATTTGAAGCAACCCATGATGGACAGAATTAACTTAAGAGAGCAGTTAGGAAGATATCGGACACCATACGAAGAGGAAGCTGGTTTTATTCAGGACTTTTTGGATTTGACAGAAGATTCTCTAGCATACGGGAGAGAGCGTCTGGAAGGACATTTTACGGCTTCTGCTTGGATCGTAAATCGCAAGCGTACGCATACCTTACTTACACTTCATCGCAAACTTGGCAGATGGTTGCAGCTTGGCGGGCATGCAGATGGCAATGAGGATTTGCTAGAGGTGGCTATGATGGAAGCAAATGAAGAGAGTGGATTGAAGAGTTTGTCATTTGTGGACAAGACTATTTTTGATTTGGATAAACACATTATCCCGAAGCGGCCGCATGTTCCTGAGCATTTTCATTACGACGTACGCTACATTTTGGAAGCAGATCTCTACGAGCCATTGATCAAAAGTGACGAGAGTATTTCATTGGCTTGGGTGGCTTTTGACTCTGTACAGGATGTAATTGGCTACAATCCATCCATTCTTCGGATGCTTGAGAAAACCAGTAAATCAGAAATTCTCCTTTGATGATTACCCCAGACCCCACGCAGTTGCAGCGTGAGATTGATTTTTCCTTGCCGGTTCAGATTAGATTCTCAGATATTGATGGCTACCTTCATGTCAACAATGGGGTGTATTTGAATTATTTTGAGCATGCCCGAGCGATGTTTCTTCAGCAAGTTTGTGATTGGAATGTGATGGAAATTGGAGTAGTGGTTGGGAGAATAGAAATGGATTATTATCGACCAATTCATATAGATGATTCTGTCAGAGCATTGGTGAAATGCAGCAGATTAGGCAATACTTCCTTTGACCTTGAGCAATATTTAGTAGGGGAAACAAAAGAAGGAGAGCCTTACACTTTTGCACAAAGTAAATGCATACTCGTCTCTGTCGATATGAAAACGATGAAGCCTATTCCGCTTCCAGAAAACTATAAGGCAAAACTTCAGCCCAATTCCTGATAACAAGGGCGTATTCCCTATCTTTGCGCAAAATTTAAGCTGTGAAAAAACTTTGGATAATTACCTTGCTGCTGGCAGGAATGATGGGATGTAGCCCAAGTGAAGAGGAATTGTTTCAGGCGGGAATTCAGAAAATGGATTCCCAGAATTGGAAGGAAGCAATAGTACTTTTTGACCGAGTGCTGGAAATTAATCCGGAAAATGGTCAGGCATTAAACGCTAAAGGTGCTGCGCTTTTTCAGGAGGAAAAATTTGATGATGCTATTCCTGTCTTTACTGCAGCTATTGACGCTGACTCTGCTAGTTATAAAGCTTGGTTCAATCGCGGAAATGCCAACTTGAAGCTGGAGAATTTCAAAAATGCAGTTTCTGATTACAATATGGCTAGTTTACTAGATCCAACTCAGACAGATATTTATTACAATCGTGGCCTGGCATTGCTAGGCATGGAAGAATATGAAGATGCTTTGTTGGACTTTGATGCTGCGTTACAAGTAGAGCCAAACCAAGCGCTGGTTCACTTCAATCGTGGCAAAGCACTTTTGGGAAATAACGATCCTGGCAACGCGATGAAAGCATTAAATGATGCAATCAATCTGGATAGTAAAAATGGCGCTGCTTATTACCTACTGGGTGTGACGAGAATGTCTGCTATGGGTGATGCCGAAAAAGAAGAAGGCTGTGCTGATCTAAAGATGGCACTTCAACTTGGCTATACAGAAGCCAAGACTTGGATAGACGACTTCTGCGAATAAATGGCAGTGATTGGGCAAGACATATTGCAAGCAAAAAGAGTTCTTGATGCGGGTGACTTAGTCGCTATTCCTACCGAAACAGTTTATGGTTTGGCAGGAAATGCACTGAATCCTGTGGCGGTAGCTTCAATATTCGAGACTAAAAATCGTCCTAGCTTTGATCCTCTGATTATTCATGTTAGCTCTCTTTTGGAAGCTGAGAGCTATGTGATTGATATTCCTACACCACTTCGCAAACTTGCAGAACAATTTTGGCCTGGGCCACTGACGCTGCTACTTCCAAAAAAGAACACTATTCCTGATATCGTGACCTCTGGGTTGGATCGTGTCGCTGTCCGTGTTCCTGATCACCCGCTGACGTTGGAATTGTTGGCTCAATTAGACTTTCCTGTGGCGGCACCCAGTGCTAATCCTTTTGGTTACATCAGTCCAACATCTCCTCAGCACGTTGATGCCCAGCTGGGAGAGAAAATCTCATACATTCTGGATGGCGGGAAATGCAAAGTGGGCTTGGAAAGTACAATTGTAGGAATGGAAGGTGATGAAATCGTAGTTTATAGACTTGGAGGTTTGGAGATTTCTGAAGTCGAAAATATCGCAGGGCCAGTAAAAGTAAAAAGTCATAGCTCATCCAATCCTCAAGCGCCTGGTTTGTTGGAAAGCCATTATTCGCCTACCAAGCCTTTTTTATTGGGTAGTTTGGAGAGTTTGATTGAGGAGCACCAAAGGCAGGGGATTAATTTTGCTGTGCTTTCTTTGGATCAATCATTTCCAACTATTCCCAGCGAAAATCAAATAGCATTGAGCCCAAAAGCTGATTTGAAAGAAGCAGCTACCCATCTTTTTGCTGCTATGAGAACTCTGGATGGGTCAAATGTTACCGTGATTTTGGCTGAACTAATGCCTGATGAAGGACTTGGCAAAGCCATAAATGACCGTTTGAAGCGGGCTGCAACTAAAATATAAAATTGCTTTCCTTTACTTCTTAGCAAATTGATCATTGGTGAAAGTCGATTTTTGCCATAATCTTTGATAAATTCACACCTGATTTTTATCTATTTAATTAATCAAAAGCTATTAACCTTACTATGAACTCTAGAATCAAAAATGTAGATAACCTCAGTTTTGAGGGAAAAAAAGCACTAGTCCGAGTTGATTTCAATGTTCCTTTGGACGATCAATTGAATGTCACTGACGATACAAGAATACAGGCTGCTTTGCCGACTATCAATAAGATATTGAAGGATGGCGGATCTGTGATTTTGATGTCTCACTTGGGTAGACCGAAATCTGGACCGGAGGATAAGTTTTCTCTAAAAAATATCGTGGTCACACTAGAAAAAGCCCTAGGTAGACCTGTGAAATTTGCTCCAGACTCCATCGGTAGAGAGCCTGAAATGCTTGCTGAGAGCCTAAAGCCTGGTGAAGTTTTGCTTTTGGAAAATCTAAGATTTCACAAGGAAGAGGAAAAAGGGGATAAGGATTTTGCAGAAAAGCTTTCTAAGCTTGGTGACGTCTATGTGAATGATGCTTTCGGTACGGCGCATAGAGCTCATGCTTCTACTGCTGTGATTGCACAGTTTTTCAATGATAAAGTTTGTGGTTATTTGATGCTTTCTGAATTGAAAAATGCGGATAAAGTCCTAGATAATGTTGAAAGACCTTACACAGCTATCATGGGTGGCGCTAAGATTGCAGACAAGATTCTGATTATTGAGCAATTGCTCAACAAAGTAGATACACTGATTATCGGTGGTGGGATGTCTTATACATTCGCCAAAGCCCTAGGCGGAACAATCGGTAATTCTCTTTTGGAGGAGGACAAACTTGACTTCGTTTTGGAGCTGATGGAAACTGCTAAAGAAAAAGGAGTGAACTTGGTTCTTCCTGTAGATACGGTTATCTCCAAAGCTTTTGCAAATGATGCTGAGCAAGGAATGGCTAATAAAGGTGAAATTCCTGACGGCTGGATGGGCTTAGACATCGGACCAAAAACTTGTGAGCTTTTCGCAGCGGAAATTTTAAAGTCAAAAACAATACTTTGGAACGGCCCAATGGGAGTCTTCGAAATGTCTTCTTTCGACAAAGGGACAAAAGCTATTGCTGAGGCAGTAGTGGAAGCTACAAAAGCAGGCGCATTCTCTCTGATCGGTGGTGGTGACTCTGCTGCTGCTGTCAATAAGTTTGGATATACTGATGATGTATCCTTTGTTTCTACAGGTGGAGGAGCATTGCTAGAGCATATGGAAGGCAAAGTGCTTCCGGGTGTTTCGGCTTTGGAGCCATAATCAATACCATCAGGTAAAATTAAAACGGCTGTCATGAGGAATTTTGACAGCCGTTTTTATTAATCGTTAATCATAAACTGTTTTAGAGATTTTTATTCACTACCAGCTCATAGAAGAAGTCCTTATAGCTCGCACCTATTAGAATAAACTCCTCTTTAGTCTTCATCTTTATTCTATTTCTGCTGATGTTTTCGATTTTGTCTATCGAGATAATATGGCGCTTATGAACCCTGACAAAGCCTTTTGAGAAGAGTGAACTCTCGTAGTGCTTGATGCTGCTTAATGTTAAAATCGGCTTCCTTTCATCCAGCAAGTGGATCTTGACATAATCCTTGTAGCTTTCCAATACCACAATGTCTTTAAGGTTGATCTTGATTGAGGAATATTCAGACTTCACGAAGATGTAATCCTGAGAATCATTCAGGGTGAAATTTGATGATGAACCTTGCGCAATAGGCATATTTATTCCAGCTGCCATAAGCTTATTTACTGCCAAGAAAAACCGTTCGAAACTGAATGGCTTCACGAGATAATCCACAGCATTGATTTCAAATCCCTTCACCGCAAAATCACTATATGCTGTCGTGAAAATCACCTTAGGTTTTACGGGTAGATTTTCATAAAATGAGATTCCATTGATATCAGGCATGTTAATATCCAAGAATATCAAATCCACAGATTGCGTCAAAATGGTTTTCATGGCCTTCAGTGGAGAGTCGAATGTTCCTACCAGTTCCAGATTGGGGAATTTGGTGATGTAATCTTCTACTACATCGATGGCAAGTGCTTCATCGTCGATAACTATGCATTTGTAATTCATTTTTTGATAGTCAGGAAGCTTTTGAATAGGTTGTTTTCTCGTATTTGCCGGAAGGAATATTTTCCCGGATAGATCAGCTCCATCTGGTTTTCCAGATTTTTAATTCCCAGTCCCACGTGTCTTTTTTCGTCTGGATTTTCAAATTTCTTGGTCGTGCTATTGATTACGGAGAATTTTAATTCAAGCTCATTTTCCTCCAGTGAAATTAGAATAAATGAAGGAGCTAGGTAGCTTACTCCATGCTTGAACGCATTCTCAACCAAAGTCATCAGTATAAGCGGCTCAATTAGTAAGTCCGCATTTCTTATGTTGACATTGAAGTTTATGTTCGGAGCGTTTTCTTCAGTGAATTTTAACTTCTCCATTTTAATGTAATTGTGGATGAAGTCTATTTCCTGTTTGATAGAGATTTTACTTTTGCCCGCTTCATAAAGGACATGCCTTAGAATATCCGAAAGCAACAAAATAGCGTTAGTTGTTTCCTCAGATTTTTTTCTTGCGAGAGCATAGATGTTGTTTAAAGCATTCATAAGAAAATGTGGGTTTAGCTGGGTTTTGAGGAAATTGAGTTCCCCGATAGCCTTTTGCTTTTCCATTTCATCATTTCTAGTGCGCTCTTTGTCGAAAAGCAGGAGCACTTCAAAAGCTGTCCCTAGTCCCAAAAGCAGAAAAAACCTGAAAGTGAACGAGATGATCCGGAAGAAAAGAGGGTTCAGTCTAAACTGGAAATCTTGTGGTCTTGGTGAGAACTCTCTTTCATTGAAAGGACGCCTCAAGGGCATCATTTGGTCAGGATCCCAAAGGTAATAGTCAATCAACTGTTGAATACTAAGTGAAACAAGCAGTAGAATAAGTGCGCCAACGAAGTAATTGCGATAGGAGCGCTTTTCAATATACTTAGGTATTAATATAGCAATGTTAAGAATGTAAAATAGTACCAGATTGATGTTGGTCAGACTGATAATTATCACATCATTAACTCCGGGATTTGGTCTGGAAAAAGAGGGGATTGATTGGGACAGCAGCACTCCGATAATCAGGAGGTGCACTATCCCTTTCAAAATTTTTCTTTGTTCCATGTGATTGAGAGCTGAATCAAGGTGTAAATGAAACTGAGTCTGTCCTATCCATAACAACATGACGAATTGTTTTAAGAAAAATTAAACTCAGAGATTAGGATTAATCCTCGTCGTCTGAGTCTTCAAACGGTAGGAATTCCCAGATATCATCAAATCGAAGGGAAGAACTTCTGCCCAGTAGAACAAAAGCTCTATCTCCATCGGAAAATACAGATGCCCCGGTTCTGGCAGTACCTTCAAAAGCCGTTTTATCTTCCCAATCATCCAAAGATGGATCGTACTCCCAAGTCTCACTGATTAATGACCCCTGTGACCCGGTGGCTAAATATCCCAGCGAGCCTATGCTAAAGCCAACAGCCTCACTTCTGGAAATGGTATAATCGTCATCTTCATCCAAATCTTCCTTTTGAGACCATGTTTCGGAAGTTCCGTCCAAAGCCCAGAAATCATATGCATACGAGCCATTATTGACACCTCCACCAATGTAAGCTACTTCATTAATCACAAAAACAAATGCGCCCTGTCGCTTAGCTCCCCCCATACTTATAAATGAGTTCCAAGTATCAGTCTCAGGCTGGTACTGCCAAAAATCTTTCTGCTCGCTTCCATCAAACCCGGTTCCGATGAAGCCTTTTCCAGCTATGGCAAAACCAATTGACCCATATCTGGGAGTCCCCGGAAAAGAGCTCACTTCAGTCCAGGTATCAGAATCGGGGTTATAAGACCAGAAATCTCCGAGTCTGTTTCTACCATCGTAGCCTGTGCCATAATAGCCTTTGGAGTCTATGGCAAAAGCCACAGCATTCGATCGGGCAGTTCCCGGAAAATCAGCTCTTCTTATCCAAGAATTCTGTACAGCGTCATATTCCCATAGGTCCTGAGTGTACTCATCACCAGTATAGCCGCCCACTACGAAATGCCTGTTGTCTACGCTGAATGAAGATGAGTTGGAGCGGTTGCTTCCCTCGAAATAGGACTTTCTCACCCAGTTTCCTTCTGTGTTAGTGTCATCTGAATCCTGACAAGAAAAGAGTGGGACTAGCATAATCAATGCCGCCAGAGTTGATAAAAGCTGGTTTACTTTTTTCATAATCTTAGTTTAAAGGGATAATTGTGATTTCTAATTTTGATTTGTATTGGGTATTGTTTTCTCCGACCACCAAATAGCCCATATTGAATGAAGTGGAGGAGGTGACTTTGAGCCAAAGTCCATCCGTCTGCCGACTACCGGAGATTTGACTATCTACAAAGTCTTTGATGGGGATTTTGAAGTAGGTGGCTTCTTGGAAAATCTCATCAAAAGTTGTTAAGGTTGCTTGTGCCAGGTAGGATTGGATGTTATTGTTTTTATCCATTACGTATACATCAAATTCCTGCAGAGGCGAATTGAGTTTACCATTGTAGGTGCCTTTCTTGACAGGCATGTAGAGGTAAGCTTCCGAGATATAATAATCGTAAGGCACATCTCCTAAATAGGTGAGATCACCCAGATCAATCCGTATTCCGCCAAACCCGAGTTCATCGGCTATAACAAGATCTTGACTTTCTTCAGCAGGCAAGGGAACATAATTTTGAGCTGCGGAAAAGGGGGTGTTAGATCGATCGACCTTCAAATGAGTATAGCCTAAAGAATTATTGCCAATGGGGATTTGGAACTCCTCATCTTCTTCTAGAAGCTCTAGTGGAGCTTTGTGATAGAGCGTGATGTAAGACTCTTTAGAGACTAGCATGAGAGGGCTTATACCAGTGACTTGCAGCATAAATCCCGGGAAATAGTCTAGGAAATCTTCATTGTTTCCAAAAATTTTGTCTGAGCCTTTCGCTTTTTCAAACAGCTTCATCCCAAATTCCATCGGTAAAGTGATTCTGATCGAATCACGAGAGGGAAGGTATTGAACGTTGGTTGTAAGCAGTGGACTACTATTGGTGGCAAAGGTCTCAAAGTCATAAAATACATCATCATCATTTTGATATTCCAATCGCTGTGAGAGCTGATAGATGCTAAGGTCAAACTCAGGAATGGTGTCGAAGTGTGAGCCATCTATTTTTAAGACAAATACTATAGAATCCAATATGGTGTCGTCATCGAATCCGGTAACATTGCTGCTCAATTCAAACTCGAAATATGGACTTGCTTTGACCGTTCCTCTGAAAGGATCTGTATTATTTCCTAACAGAAAACTCTCCTGAGAACTGGTGACCATACTATCTTGAAAATAGCTAGAATAGGAAATGTCAGTAAATTCAATTTTACGGATGGATAAACCATCTTCGAGATCCACTTCAGGTATTTCCTCCAGAAAGCTATTTTCATAGCAGGAAGTGAGGATTATAACCAGCAAGCTGAAAGCAATTCTGGACTTCATTTAATTTTTGTTCAAAGCTATCCCCCCAGCTATGAACATAATGAGAAAGTAGAGCAACAAGCATATTGTCTAGAGGAAAGGCTATATCCTATCTACTAAATGAGAGGAGGGGAGTTGGGTGGAGAAGACTTATATGTCTGGTTAATTAACGGCTTGATCTATAAAAACTGGCTGTTCCTCTAGATTCAGCCCTGCACTTAAATTGTTGTATATAGCTTACATACAAAAATGTAGAGATGATTAAATACTTTCCAGGCTTGTTGATTTGTTTTTGGCTTTTGTCCACTACCTCAGGCATGGCTCAGCGTGGCCATGGGTCATTATATTCAACTGTTGGATTAGGCTTGCCAACATACGACAGTTATGGTTTGGCTAAGAGGTTGGGCGGCGTCGGAGCGGGAGTGAGGTCTCCATATTTCTTAAATACCATCAATCCTGCTTCTCAAAATAGTATTGGTCTATCAAATACGTTTATCCTTGACGTAGATGTGTCGTACAATCAACAAAAAATCACTACCGGGAATGAGACGATTTCTAATAACTTCTCAAATTTCAATTATTTCAGTATGTGGTTTCGGCTATCTCGCAAATCTACAGTTTCACTGGGATTAAGTCCGGTTACTATACAAGACTATAGCTATTCCGATACTTATTACTTTGAAGGGATGGCTGATAAATACATACGCATATTTAAAGGCTGGGGAAATATCAATAAAGCGTACATCAATTATGCTACTAATCTCGGCCCACGGATTTCGGTAGGTATTAGACCTTCGTTTCTCTTCGGAAATTTCCAAAAAGAAATTAGCTACCTCGATCAGTATGCGGTTGGATTCCTATATGCTAGGAATAATTCGTACACTGGGTTAGGGACGGAAGCCGGCATACAAATCAATTTATTACAAAATGAAAAGCGCAGTCTCACCTTCGGTACTTCTGGTCAATGGTATTCCAAGCTAAATGGGACAGGTACTTCTCGGGTGGAAGCTTACACAGGACAGGAAGTACTTTTTGAGGCGGAAGAGGTTGAATTGAATTATCAGCTTGGCAATACTGTGCGGTCGGGACTTTCTTTCCAGAATAAATCCTGGACCATTGGAGCTGACCTTCTCTATGGCTTTCGATCAGCTGACGAAGATTATAGCATCGCAAATCAAGTATATAGTGTAGGTGCTGAATTTATCCCTAATTATTTCGATTCAGAATTCATAAGACAGATGAGTTTCTCCCTTGGAGCTAATTACGATACAGGGTCCATTATGATCGAAGGTGCCAAAGTTTCTGCCTACGAAGTGAGTTCTGCTGTAGGCATACCACTCAATAGATCCAGCAGATTAGCCATTGGTTATAAATACAGGAGTATGGGAGATATCGATATTTTCTCCAAAGAATCACTTAATACAATTACTCTCAATTTCACCTTTGGTGATACTTGGTTTTCCCGCAGAAAATTTGAATGATGACCATGAAATCGAGCATGACGAAAGCTACACACAGCGAAATGATTATCAAGTCTGCGAGATTCCTCCCGATAGTTATCGGAATGACCATTGAAAAACAAAAAATAAACAGATGAAATCGAGCATGACTCAAGCGTCACACATAGGGATGATTATTAACCATGCGAGATTCCATGTGACCTATAAAAATCAAATTATAAACACATGAAAATAAACTTAGTACTACTATTCATATTTGTAGTCAATTCCTCTTTTTCCCAAGAATTAAAACCCGAAAAAGCACCCAGCTTCTTCTATTTGCCAGTTGAAAATGTGCTGGGAATCATTGATTTCGATTTCGAAGTGCTCGCTAAGCGATTGCGTCTCAAAAACCAATCTTCGGAATACCATAAATTAGAACGTATCATCTCTTGGTATGAGACTAAGACCGATAGCGTATATGAAGAATACAAGCCACAACTAGAAGCTATTGAAACCTCGTATTGGAGAAAAGTAGCAGAGATAGATGACAGAAATGACTTTGATCAAGTCTTTGCTGTGGTGAGACAGTACACTGAAGAGGTAAAGGTATACAGTCCACCAATTCACTCTTTGGAATTGGAACTGAAAAATTGGGTCTATGGATTTTTGAGTGACAAGCAATACGCTAGGTGGGAGCTGTATCTCGCTAAAAAACACAAGGAAATTGAGCCAAAAACCCCTATGCCTATGAGCGGGCCTCCAAAGGAATTTTTATAAAAAGAGCAGAGGCATGAATGGATTATCACACCTCAACTTTATAGTGTGATTACTTCCACTTAATTTCCGCAAGGACCGGAAAGTGATCCGATGGATATTTTTTACCATAGTTGTCTGTAAGTATTCCATGACGAACTACTGTCAGATTTCCTTTTACAAAGATGTGATCAATGATGCCATCAGGCATTTTCTCCCAATTGAAACTAGAAAAAGTCCCCGCTGGACCGTATGAAGGAATCGTTGATATCAATCTTGCATCCTGCCAGTCGGGATTAGAAGTGATCGTACTGTAAGCCACATTATCCGGAGTGACATTAAAGTCTCCCATAAGTATAGCCGGTGCGTTTTCTTTGTTGATTTTTGACACTTGAGCCATTACTAGTTTACTGCTTTCTTCGCGTGCTTGTTGGCCGATGTGATCGTAGTGAATATTAAATACGTAGAATATTTTCCCACTTTCATCCTTGAATTTTCCCCAGGTGCAGATTCTGTTTAGAGCAGCATCCCATCCTTTACTTGGTTTCCCTGGAGTTGGTGAAAGCCAGAAAGTCCCTTCATCAAGGATTTCAAACTTCTTCGGATCGTAGAGAATCGCCGCATATTCTCCTTTTCCTGTTCCGTCATCACGGCCGACTCCAATAAAAGAATACCCAAGTTTAGTACTTAGATCCATTAGCTGCTTATTTAATGCTTCTTGTACTCCCACTAAATCGATTTGGTGAAACTGAATCAGACTCGTCACATGAGGGAGACGGTCTTCCCATAGATTTCCTACGTCATTTTGATTGGCGTAGCGGATGTTGAATGTGGCGAAATTGTGCGTCTGCGCTGTGGAAAATGTGTTTATTCCCAGTGTAAGGGCAAGCAGTAAAGCGCTTGATCGTATAATACTTCTAACTATTCTAGTCATGATTTTAGAACTTATTCTTGAAAAATGGTTTAAGTATTTAAAATTGAATCATAATTTCATCAAATGAAAACCTTTTATCCCAAAGACCTCTCTACGCTTGAATTTTATGGCTTGCTGCAAGGAGCCGTGGCGCCACGACCTATTGCATTTGCAAGTACAATCGATAAAGCTGGAAATGTAAATTTAAGCCCATTTAGCTTTTTCAATTTGTTCAGTTCCCAGCCTCCTATTTTGATATTTTCACCCTTAAGGCGAATGCGGGATAATACCACCAAGCATTCGCTAGAAAATGTACTGGAAGTTCCTGAGGTGGTCATTCATGTGGTTCATTTTGGTATGGTGGAACAGATGTCGCTGGCTAGCACAGAATATGAAAAAGGAGTGAATGAATTCGAAAAAGCTGGATTTACCCAAGTAGCCTCCAACGAGATAAAACCTCCTAGGATCAAGGAAGCTCATGTAGCTTTTGAATGTAAGGTGAATGAGGTGAAACCGCTAGGAGATGGTGGAGGTGCCGGAAACTTGGTGATTTGTGAAGTGCTGGTTGCTCATGTGAATGAAGCTATGTTTGATGAGGCAGGAGTAATTGATCCCAACAAACTAGATGCTGTAGCTCGCCTTGGGGGCAATTGGTATAGCCGAGCAAGTGGCGCTTCTCTTTTTCAGATCCCAAAGCCCCTAAGTTCCCTAGGTATTGGGATAGATCAAATGCCGGAGTCAGTTAGAAACAGTACCATATTAAGTGGAAATAATTTGGGGAGATTAGGGAATGTAGAGATTCTGCCAAACGAGGCTGAAGTGGTTAAGTTCGGAAGAAGCGCAGAAATCCAAGAGATGAGGGTCCGCTTCCAACATGATCCGGACTCGCTGATTGACCATTTACATTTGTTGGCCAAAGAAGCGCTGGATGAAGATGATGTCGATAGGGCTTGGTTGATATTGCTACAAGGGGTATAAAGAAAAAAAGCGGCCTGAGCCGCTTTCGTTTCCTTATTTTATAATGATTTCTTGAGGCATTCGAACTTGCACTCCTTCATAAGATTTTAGTTTTTCTACCTGTTTGTAGATATAATAATTTGATCCCAATTCACTCTGGAGTAGTTTGATTTGGACATTATTACCCAGATCCTCCATGATAGTTTCAAACCATGGTTTTTTGGTAGGGTAGTAGACTACACGATAGTCATCTTCCGCACCTATTCTAGCTGCAGCGATTTCAATGGTTGTATTCAATCCGCCCAATACATCAACTAACCCTCTCTCTTTAGCTTGATTTCCCGTCCAAACTCTTCCCGATGCTACCTCCTTTACTGCTTCAGCAGACATCCCTCTGCCCTCAGAGACTCTTGATACAAATGTTTCATAACCATCTTCAATTACGTTTTGAATGATGGATCGCTCCACATCAGTCATTGGTCTGGTCACATTCATAAAGTCAGAAAGCTCACCGGTTTTCACCACATCGGTAGTGATGCCTAAGTGGTCATTCAATAATTCCTGCGCATTGAACATCAAGCCGAAAATACCTATTGATCCAGTAATGGTGTTTGGCTGTGCAACGATAGTATCCGCAGGAGCGGAAATGTAATACCCTCCAGAGGCCGCTACTTCACCCATGGACACATATACCGGCTTAACTTTTTGTGCTTCTGACATTTCTCTCCAGATCACCTCGGAAGCGACTATAGATCCTCCTGGAGAATTCACACGAAGGACAATTGCCTTGATGTTGTCATCTTTACGAGCCTTTCTGATTTCTTTTGCAAACTTTTCTGAACTGATCACCCCATCAGCATTTCCACCTACTATTTCACCTTCTGCTATGATCACGGCAATTCTATTGGAGGATGTTACGTTTTTCGACTTAACTGTTTTATTTAAGTCAGTGACATTGATTGTGTTGATGTCATCATCCTCTTCTATCCCAAGCTTGTCTTTTAGTTTGGTGAGTACTTGATCCATGTATAGCAGATCCGTAGCCAGGCCATATGTTACAGCATCTTGTGGCTTGCGAACTAACATAAGATCATTTATTTTCTTCAAACTGTCATAAGCAATTCCTCTTGATTCTGAGACTCCATGCAATGCAAACTGGTTCATGTCATCCAAAAATGACTGAGTCTGTAATCTTGCTTCTGGACTGTTTTCTTCTAGGATAAAAGGCTCTACGGCAGATTTGAATTCACCAACTCGGAAGATTTCAGGTTTTATTCCGACTTTTTCAAAAAGGCCTTTAAAGAAAATTCCTTCGGAAGAAAACCCGTTGAAATCAATTCCTCCTAGTGGGTTCAGGTAGATCTCATCTGCCACAGAAGCGACAAAATAGCCTCCTTCAGTATATGCTTCGTCATAAGCAATGATGAATTTTCCGGAAGTTTTGAAGTCCAACAGTGCTTCGCGGAGTTCAAGCAAGCTGGCTTGTCCTGCCATTACTAGTCCTGTATTTAGGTAGATGCCTTTAATATTGTCATTTACCTTAGCTTCAGCAATTGCTTTTTTAAGGTTGATAAGACCGGCATTGAATTCCCGCCCAAAAGGATTCCCAAACATTGAAAGATCCAAATCATCATCAGATGTTCGCTCCACGATAGTTCTACCGTTCAAGTCTAAGTGTAATACTGTGTTTTCACTCACTTTTACTTCTTCGCTTCCTGTAGCGGCAAGCATGCCGATCAAGCCAAACATTAGAAGAATACTCAGTATGCTGAAAACAAAAAGACCGACGATCACTGCCAGTACATTTCCTAAGAATTTCATAAGCTAAATTATTTGAAGCCCCAAAATAACCTAATTTGGGGCATGTTTACAAAAGCAATTATTAGCTGAAAATGTTTGAGAAAGCAGTATTGATTTTAGGAGGAAATAAAGGTGATCGAATTACACTGTTAAAATTGGCTGTGGAGGCTGTTTCGGAATTAGGAGAGTTGACATTGAAGTCAAAGATTTATGAGACCGAAGCATGGGGAGGAGTGGCTAAAGGGCCTTTTTTGAATCAAGTTGTTGAAATAGAAACATCACATTCACCTTTTGAACTCTTAGCTTTTAATCAAAAAATCGAAACAGACCTTGGAAGAAAAAGGGAGGAGCATTGGGGAGATAGGACGATGGATATTGATATTATTTATTTTGGAGACAGTATAATTGATACCCCTGAACTTAGAATTCCTCATCCTTTTTTGGCTGAGCGGAAATTTGTTCTAGTCCCATTGGTAGAGATTCTGCCGGATTATATTAATCCAATATTGGGGAAAAGCAACAGGCAGCTACTTGAAGAATGTGAAAATAAAAGTGAGGTGAAGGAGTTTGAGGTATGAATGGCTTAATGTCTTTCTGCTTTCCCAGAAGCTGTAGGAATCGTATCAATTAGTCTTAATCGAATTAAGATTTCGCTCTTTCAGAGCTTTACTCTAAAACTACAATTTTTTCACCCAGCCCTATCGAGCCGGGCTAAGATATCTAGGGCATTCAGCCCTTTGTTACAAAAAAAGCTTGGTTCAAATAGGAAGATTTGAACCAAGCTTTTACTTTATTTTCTTAGTGGTGCTCCGCGAAACCTCAGTGCACTTTGTGGCTAAACTCCTGAAACTTCAGCTTCAGGATGGATTTTTTTGACTAAGCCCTGAAGAACTTTCCCTGGACCACATTCAACAAACTCTGTGGCTCCATCAGCAACCATGTTTTGAACAGATTGCGTCCATTTAACTGGAGCAGTGAGTTGTGCGATCAAATTAGCTTTTATTTCAGCTACATCCGTCACTGCGGTCGTACTTACATTTTGGTAAATTGGGCAGCTAGGAGTTAGAAAGGTAGTAGCTTCAATAGCTGTCTGTAACTTCTCACGAGCTGGTTCCATCAGGGGAGAGTGAAATGCTCCTCCAACTGGAAGTGGGAGTGCACGTTTGGCGCCGGCTTCTTTCATCTTTTCACAAGCAATCTCAATTCCTTTATTTGAACCAGAAATCACCAATTGGCCCGGACAATTATAGTTAGCAGGAACAACTATTTCATCTGTGATGGATGAACAAATTTCTTCTACTTTCTCATCAGCGAGCCCCAAAATTGCCGCCATAGTTGATGGGTTGATCTCACAGGCTTCTTGCATAGCAAGCGCTCTTTGATAAACTAGCTTAAGTCCATCCTCAAACGCAAGGGTTCCATTGGCAACCAAAGCAGAAAGCTCTCCCAGAGAATGACCTGCGACCATGTCTGGTGCGAAATCAGGCGTTGTTTTCGCCAAAATCACGGAATGAAGAAATACAGCAGGTTGAGTTACATTGGTCTGCTTCAGTTCCTCAGCAGTTCCTTCAAACATAATGTCAGTGATTCTGAAACCTAAGATTTTATTTGCTCGCTCAAATAATTCCTTTGCTTCAGGATTCTCTTCATAAAGTGCTTTTCCCATTCCTGGGAATTGGGCACCTTGGCCCGGGAAAACAAATGCCTTCATTAACTAGTATTTTTTTTGTTCGGCGCAAATATAAGCCTTTTCCTAAAGTCGGCTTATATGTGAGTTTTTAGGAATGAAACCTGATACTTGTTTGGGAAATCGTTTCTTCTGAGAGAAACTTTGCTTTTTCCTCGGTGGTGGGAAGTCGGCAGGTATTTTTCTTACCAAACCATCGGTAGCGGTTACTGCCTATCCAATTGTAAATAGAATCCCGGAGAAATTTTGGCAGAAAAACAAGTGGGTATAAAGCTGGCCAAAGTCCGGATAAGTTTCTGGCTATTTTTAGAGCAGCGGTACTTTTGTAATAGATTTTCCCTTTTTCCAATAGAACAAGTGAATCCAGGTAATCTTCCCGCACATCAAAATTGGCAAGAATTTTTTTACTGAAATCCTCCTGCAAAGCTCCCATTAAGAAGTGATCTTTTTTATCTCTTTGGATCACAAAATCAATGGAAGCATTGCAGAGGTTACAAACCCCATCAAAGAAAATGATGGATTTGGGTTGCTTCATCTAAGAAGTTGAATCGTACCTTTTAGGCTTCGTTCCTTTTGTGTCGGATCGAGTACGTCGAATACCACATTGCCAGAGTAATAATAGGTGCCAGCTGGCAAGTCGTTTCCGTTTTTATCTCTTCCATCCCAGCGGATATAGATATCGTTTTCTGCAGATTCAAGACTATTGTAGGAGAACACCTCTACTCCCCATCGATTGACGATAAAGATGTCAACTCCCAGTACAAATCTTGGACATTGAACAAATGGATTGTCAAAGGCCATAAAAGTCTCATTTATACCATCACCATTTGGAGTAAAAGCATTAGGCAGATTGTAGCTCGGGCAATTGTCCACACAGACTATATTGCTAGGCTCAGATTCATTTCCGGAGCGATCCACGGCTGTAATGTAGTAGCAGCCCCGATAGTTTGGAATATTTGAAATAGTAGTCTCTAGATCCAAAGAAGATAATTCTGCTACCAATTCAAATTGACCAGTTTCACCATCAGGAGTGAAGTAGAGTTTATATCCACTCAGTTCATCATCACATTCTCCTGATATATCCGGAACCCAGCTTAAATCATGCTCAAAGGTTGAATTGTTACAAGGGACTTCAGCAGTATATTCAGTACATTCCGGACCTTCGAAAGTCAATACAGGAGGACACGGTAGTCGGTTATCATCAGGTTTAGCACATACGATTTGAGATTTGTTTTCCAAAGGATATACAAGACCTGCCACATTGTAAGAACCTTTGGTAATCACGTAATAGCAGTATTCTATTTCTTTTTCAAGGGGCACACCATTAAAGCTGCCATCGTCCAAATAGCTAAAACCTTCAGTAGTCACATCGACTTCCGCAATTTTTACAAAAGTATTCTCATCTGCGGCGGCAGCATCTGTTCTATTTCTATAAACTTCATGTTTGTATTCGCTGACAGAATTATTCCAAGGCACTGTAAATTGCCAATTCACCTCAATTGCTTCATTGATAATTGTAAGATCAGTCCAAACAGAAGATGCTTTGGAAGAAGTGTCGATTTTTGTATTTCTGTCAAGAAGAACTACCTCATAATTGTAAACCACATTTTGGGTGTTCAACCCTATGTCGGTGAAAAGCGTGTCGGAAGTAATTCCCAAAGAAACTTGTCCCACATCCCCGGCAAATCCAGTGCTTCGCAAAAGTTCATAGCTATATGGGCCAGGAAACTGAACCTTGTCAATATCATATGGAGGCGTCCATTTCACAAAAATCTCTCCTGCTGTTGGGTCTGTTTCCTCAATACTTACATTTGTAATGATAGGCACATCCACATCGATGGTTACGCAAATTTCTTCAGACACTATGCTTTCGCCAAGCCTAGGCTCAGGATAGGCTGCCACCAATCTGTAGCAATAGGTATTTCCCGGAGCTAAACCATCTCCACCATTCAAGTCTAGGAAATCTAGCGTTTGCATATCGGTAGTCCCAATCAATTCATAACCAGCTCTTATTCCAGTCTCACAGCTATCTGGTAGATATGGATCTGAATTGATCCTTCTCCAGATTTGCATTTCACTCGCTGAGTTGGCGCATACATAGGGATCCCAGTTCAGTTCCACAGATCTGCCAGGCATTTGTTCTATTTCATCAAATACTGGCGGAGGGCCTACGACTTTAATCCTCCAAGTCTTGATATCTACCAAAGCCGGCCCGGAGCTTGGTTGATCAGTGATCCTTACTCTCACTTCATATTCTCTGGCTCTCACATGATTGCAGACTGTTTGCCAGTTGAAATTGACAATTCCTGGTGTTGGCTGATATTCAGCCTCTGGGGAATAAGTGGCTGGAGAGGTTGTGATTTCAACAGGTTCGCCAAAGACTTCGATTTTGATTGGATCACCATCTGGGTCTTCACCTTGAATGATACCTTCTATCAATGTGCCTGCTTCCACGCAAAGATCTGGCGGTAAAATCAATTCGGGTCTTCTGTTGTCCGAGTTTTCGATGATAATCTGCATGTCCCTGACGACGCTGCCAATACGTTTCCATTCACCATTCAGTTTTCTATATTCATGGATATAAAAAGCTACATTATATTGTCCTGCCGTACCAGGGGCATCCCAGACCAGATCACCGGTAACTTCGTCTAAAGTCAGGAATGCAGGTGTAGTACCGTCCTCTTGGCTAAAGCTGAACTCAGATGATGCTGGGCTGCGATAGTTATTTACTTCCCTTTGATACTGCTGTCTGGGCCTTGTTAATTCATAAGACAAACTATCGCCATCTGGATCATAAGCGCCTGGGTTATGAATGTATCGAACATTTATAGCACCGTTGTCTACTGGTGGGATAGTAAGAACAGGAGAGTTATTCACTCCTATAAATGGATCAATGGTAATAGTGGTTTCAACGTAAAATGGAGTATCCACTGAGTTGTCCATGTTTAGTGTTCTGTCGTTCCGGTTGAATTCCTGAAAACGTATGGTGTAAGTTCCGGGGCCTTGAAAGACATGCGATATAACAAAAGTGTTTTTCTCAATTTGATTACCAAGATCTTCGACTACTCTAAAATCACTATCAGTCTGAAGTTCTGTCTCCCTTCCATCTCCAAAGTTGATAATTCCTGGGCCGAATATCACGTTAGAGCGTGTATCCGTATATCCCACTACCGTGATAGTGTAGGATAATGTCTGAACATTATCTCGCTCAGCTGTAATTTCACCAGCTCTAATGTGTGTTGCCCAAGCTTCAGAATTGCCTGCAATCAGAAAGATTAGAAAAAGTCCAAGGGTGATTTTCAGCTTCATATTGGTCAAGTTCATTAGTAAGGAGAAATAGAATGTACGAATTTATCCTGTTTTAAGGTTTTAGCTAACATTTTCTTCCTATACGAAATAAATGGAAGTAAGTAGAAAATCCCCGCAAAATCAAACATTAAATCTCTTCATTTAGTTATGCAGGCAGCAAATTCTTCAAGTATAGAAGTCTATTTAGAACTGATTAAAATAAGAGAAGTGTTTTTGAATGAATTGTTTGCTAGTTGTTCCAAATGTAAATTTGGCACTATTAATCAAAGACTTCGTTTTAATCTAATCGCAAAAATTGTATGAGCTGGGTTACAAAAACCTTGAGTAGCACAATAGGCAGGAAACTGATCATGGCATTGACCGGACTTTTCCTGATCCTGTTTTTGACAGGTCACGTATCGGGTAATTTACTGTTATTTAAGAATGATGGGGGTGAGGCATTTAATATCTATGCCAAATTCATGACCACCAATCCCGCAGTAAAGCTGCTTTCTTATGTGACTTATATTTCCATTATTGGCCACGTAATATTTTCTATTTGGCTTTCCAAAAGAAATAAAACAGCACGGCCGATTGGATATGGCGTATCTACACCTCCATCTACCACGTTCTCTTCCCGTAACATGGGGATATTGGGAACAATCATTTTGATCTTCATCGTGGTGCACATGCAGAGCTTCTGGGCTCAGATGCATTGGGGAGATCTTCCTGTTGTGAATTACGGTGGTGAAGAGTACAAGGATTTATTCAGTATAGTCACTTTTTCTTTTCAAAATGAGCTGATGGTAATTGGATATGTGGTTGCAATGATATTCTTGGCATTTCACCTTTCACATGGATTTGCAAGTGCATTCCAGACGCTTGGGCTGAATCACCAGAAATATTCTCCAGCCATTCTTGTGATCGGAAAAATCTATTGCATTCTGGTGCCTATTTTATTCGCCAGTATGCCTGTTTACATCTATTTCACACAGAGTTAATCTATAGTCCCCTATGATACTAGATTCAAAATCCCCAATTGGCCCTTTAGCCGAAAAGTGGACTAAACATAAGTTTAACAGTAAGCTGGTCAACCCGGCAAACAAACGGAAATACGAAGTGATTGTAGTGGGTACGGGTCTTGCCGGTGCCTCTGCTGCTGCTTCACTTGCAGAACTTGGCTATAAAGTGAAAGCTTTTTGCTTCCAGGATAGTCCACGCCGAGCCCACTCTATTGCTGCACAAGGCGGGATCAACGCTGCTAAAAACTACCAGAATGATGGTGATTCGGTTTATAGACTTTTCTACGATACCATTAAAGGTGGTGATTATCGTTCCCGTGAGTCCAATGTTTACCGACTTGCAGAAGTTTCAGTAAATATCATTGATCAGTGCGTGGCACAAGGTGTTCCTTTTGCCAGAGAATACGGCGGATTACTTGCCAACCGCTCATTTGGCGGAGCGCAGGTTTCCAGAACTTTCTACGCTAGAGGCCAAACTGGACAGCAATTGCTGTTGGGAGCTTACTCTGCATTGAGCCGTCAGGTGGCAAATGGCAAAGTGAAGCTTTATCCACGTACGGAAATGATGGACGTCGTGACTATCGACGGCCATGCGAGAGGGATTGTGACTAGAAACCTGATCACCGGAGCTATCGAAACCCACGCTGCCCACGCGGTGCTGTTATGTACAGGTGGTTACGGAAATGTGTTTTTCCTATCCACCAATGCGATGGGATCAAATGTGACCGCAGCTTGGAGAGCTCATAAGAAAGGGGCATACTTCGCTAATCCTTGCTATACTCAGATTCACCCTACTTGTATTCCGGTGTCTGGTGATCATCAGTCCAAATTGACGTTGATGTCCGAATCACTTAGAAATGATGGACGTGTTTGGGTGCCACGTACTAAAGAAATGGCTGAAAAACTTCGTAAAGGCGAAATCAAGCCAAAAGATATTAAGGAAGAGGACAGAGATTATTACTTGGAGAGAAAGTATCCGTCTTTCGGTAACCTTGTGCCTCGTGATGTGGCTTCAAGAAATGCTAAAGATGTTTGTGATGAAGGACGTGGAGTAAACGAAACCGGTGAAGCTGTTTTCCTTGATTTCCGTGATGCGATCAAACGTGACAGCGAAGATGCTATCCGTGCTAAATACGGCAACTTGTTTGATATGTATCAGCAGATCACCGGTGAGAATCCTTATCAGACACCAATGAAGATTTATCCAGCAGTGCACTACACTATGGGTGGGCTTTGGGTTGATTATAACTTGTCAACAACTGTTCCTGGACTTTATTCTCTGGGAGAGGCGAACTTCTCGGATCATGGAGCAAACAGATTGGGAGCTTCCGCTTTGATGCAAGGTTTGGCAGACGGATACTTCGTAGTTCCGTACACTATCGGCGATTATTTGGCACAAATAGGGCCAAGTCCTGTAGATGTCAACCATCCAGAATTTGCGAAAGCAGAAAAAGGTGTGAAGGATGCTATCCAAAAGCTTTTGAGTATCAACGGTACTAAAACGGTTGATTATTTCCATAAAAAGCTTGGACTTATCATGTGGAATAACTGTGGTATGGCTAGAAACGAGGAAGGATTGACGAAAGCCAAAGGAATGATTCAGGAGCTTAAAAAAGAATTCTGGTCAGAGGTAAAAGTTCTTGGTGCAAACGAAGAACTAAACCAGACATTGGAAAAAGCAAGCCGAGTAGCTGATTTCATAGAGCTTGGAGAATTAATGGTGGACGACGCATTGAATAGAAACGAGTCTTGCGGCGGACACTTTAGGACAGAATCTCAAACTCCAGAAGGAGAGGCACTCAGAGATGACGAGAACTATGCATATGTGGCTGCTTGGGAGTTCATGGCAGAGAATGCTCCTGAAACATTACACAAAGAGCCGTTGGTTTTCGAAAACGTGAAGCTGACTCAGAGATCTTACAAATAAATTCAAGACTTAATTCATAGCTATTAATTATGAAACTGACATTAAAAATATGGAGACAGAAAAACGCCGGCGATAAAGGCGGTTTTGTCACCTATCCTATAGATGGTATTTCCACAGACATGTCATTCCTAGAAATGATGGATGTCTTGAATGAAGAACTCGCTATAAAAGGAGAAGATCCAGTTCACTTTGATCATGATTGCCGTGAAGGGATCTGTGGCATGTGCTCATTGTATATCAATGGCCATCCACATGGCCCTCAGCAGACTACGACCTGCCAACTTCATATGCGTTCATTCTCGGATGGAGATACCATCACGATTGAGCCGTGGAGAGCTGCGGCTTTTCCAGTTGTGAAGGATTTGGTGGTAGATCGAGGTTCTTTTGATAGAATTATCCAGGCAGGTGGTTATGTATCTGTGAATACAGGTGGCGTCCCTGACGCAAACGAGATACCTATTCCAAAGAGAATTGCTGATGAAGCGTTTGATTCCGCGACTTGCATAGGCTGTGGAGCTTGTGTAGCTGCATGTAAGAATGCTTCTGCGATGCTTTTCACTTCTGCAAAAATCTCCCAGTTGGCATTGTTACCACAAGGACAAGTAGAAAGAATGTCCAGAGTAGAGAAAATGGTAGCCCAGATGGATGCGGAAGGATTCGGAGCTTGTACTAACACAGGTGCTTGCGAAGCTGAATGTCCAAAGGGCATCAGTTTGACGAATATCGCAAGAATGAACAGAGAGTATTTCTCAGCTACAGTGAAAAGCGAGAACGTTTAATTGAAGCATAGATTTTATAGTAAAAGCCGGCGTGAGTCGGCTTTTTTTGGTTTGGGGGAAAAATAAGCAACAATTGGTTTTTATTTTGGGAAGGCTCAACTTTTAAGCGAAGTTGGGGCAGTTGTAATAAGTTCCTAGTTTTGAGGGAGCTAGATTTGATTTTTATAATGGATTATTTGTTTTATTTGGTAATGGAAAAAATCGAGAAGATGAAAGGTCAGAAATCTCAGGATGGTCTAGATACATAATAAATATGCGTATTTACGTATATAAACATATATTGGCAAGCATAGGACGACCCTGCAAACAATAAATAATGGCGACAATAATTGACAACATAGAATTAGATGAAACGAACGAAGAGTTCTTTTGGGCTTCTGAACTTGTGAAATATGGTCACCCACTAATTTACTTAACAGGGAAAGCAGGCACAGGTAAAACGACGTTTTTAAAATATCTAAGACAAACAACCGAGAAAAACACAATTGTATTAGCATTTACAGGTGTTGCTGCCATCAATGCAGGTGGACAAACGATTAATTCATTTTTTAAAGTTCCGTTTGGACCCTTCGTGCCAAATGATAAAAGATTACGAACAAGACCAGAAGAAGGAGATACTGATAAAAGCACCATCTATAATCACTTTCAGTTTAATAAAGAAAAATTAGAAATTATTAGAGGTTTGGAACTTCTGATTATAGATGAAATCTCTATGGTCAGGTGTGACTTACTAGACGTAATTGATAGACTACTTCGTGTTTTCAGAAAAAGAGAAAATGAAGCATTTGGTGGTGTTCAAGTTATTCTCATTGGCGACACATTTCAGTTACCCCCTATAGACAAAGAATGGCATATACTTCAGCCATTCTATGAAAGCACTTTCTTTTTTAGCTCAAAAGTTATTTTGAGTAATAAACCTGTTTACATTGAACTTAAAAAGATTTATCGTCAAAATGAGCAAGAATTTATTGAGCTTTTAAACAGGGTAAGAATTAACAAGGTAAATCAAAACGAACTCAACCTACTTAACTCAAAATTTAATCCAACTTTTTCACCAACTGAAAACTCAAATTACATAACCCTTGCAACACACAATGACATAGTAAAAAACACAAATTTATCTAAGTTAGCTATGTTACCTGGAGAAATTCAACATTTTGAGGCGACAATTACAAACGATTTTCCTGATAACATAATGCCAACAGACAGAGTGCTTCAATTGAAAGAAGGTGCTCAAATTATGTTTATAAAAAATGATAAACCCAAAAGGATTTACAACGGAACAATTGCAAAAATTATCAAAATAGAAAACCAGAAAATTACAGTAGAATATGAAGATAAAGACACTAAAGAAATCACCAAATTAATTGTTGAAAAACAGATTTGGAATAATATCAGATATAGTTGGAATGAGAAAGAGAAAAAAATTGAAGAAGAAATTATTGGAATATTTACTCAATACCCTATAAAACTTGCTTGGGCAATAACGGTTCACAAAAGTCAAGGTTTAACTTTTGAAAAAGTAATTGCAGATTTAGGAGGTGCTTTTGCTTCTGGACAGGTATATGTTGCATTAAGCCGTTGTACTTCATTCAATGGGTTAATTCTAAAAACAAGAATCAACCATAACGCTATTCAAACAGATCCACAAGTCATTAAGTTTGCTGAAAATGAAACGCCAAGTACATTAATTGTACAAGAATTAAATTCAGGAAAAGCTGATTTTTATTACAAAAAAGTTCGTGAAGAGTTTAAATCATTAAATTTCACTGAAGCATACGCCAATTTCATAAAAGCTATAAAATTTAGAAATGACATTGAAACCGAAAGTTTCAAAAAATATTTCATTGTAACTGCTTCTAAACTTGGTTCGTTTAAACAAAAATTGACAACGACACTTGAAGGGCTTGAAATAACAAACCACGAAAAACTCATTCTCGAAAACGCGATTGAAGATTTAGAAACAGAAAAAAATAGTCAGCAAGCAAAAATGAACGAACAGAATAAAGCAATTAAACTCTTGCTTGACAAAACCAAAGAACTTGAAAAGCTAAACGAAAAACAAAAATCAGAAATGTCCACATTGACAATTGAAAAACAAAATGCTGAAAAGTCAATACTGCAATTAAAAAAAACTGATCAAGGAAATAAAAAGGTTATATCTGAATTAAAAGCAACAAGGAAACAAAGCGAACAAGAAATTGAACGATTAAGAAACTTAAAATGGCATCAAAAACTATTTGGTCAAAAGTAATGTCCGCCACTAACAACAGGACCTACTAGAAATTGGCGGTTGAGTGGTTAAACGAAGCTTTGTTCTTCGCGTCAAGTTCAGTGTTGGCAGACAGTTTTTGTCTCCGAAATTGCCAACTTCTTGTAGGTGCAAAACGTTACCAGCATTTTCTTGGGAAATCACAAAAAACAACCAACTTTATTAATAAATAATAACCAAAAATAATTATGAATAATTACGCAATGTTACTTGAAAAAACTATGGAAGAGTATTGGGGATCTCCTAAAGCTCCAATTTATTTTGCAAATTATTATGGTGATAAATTTGAAATGAGAGCGTTGTTATTCTCGTTAGCAACTTATGAAGTTAATTATAAGTTTGATGAATATACAAGTGAAGAATTAGATGTGTTAAAAGATTATGAGAATAAATGTGGGAATCAAACTGTGGTTCATGCAGATAGTATAAAAATTTTAGAATTGCTAGCTAATCATAAAAACGTTCACTAATATCTTAGAGATGAAACTGCTGGTAAGAGGCTTTGCTGTTTTTTTGTAATAAGGAAACAGTTTTTTTCCATCACTTTGTTTTCGGTAGTCGAGAGATTCCGGTTTTTATTTCCGCAACGTCGCTTACTAGCGAAACATTAATAGAAGTTTAAAAGGGCTTCTCGCCCGCAGTGAAATTCACTCAAGAGTTATAGAATTAGTAACAAGGCGTTACGAACTCTCAACAAGGCAATCTTACAACTGAAAACAATGACATTTTTCGTATCATAATCAAATTTAAACGTATCAAATCGTATCATTTTGTGCTTGCAGTTTCAAGTTAAAAAACATTGCTACCGCGCGAAGCGTCGGGGCTTCAAACCGCATTGAAGGCAACAAAATGAGAGATGAAAGGTTCTTCGTTAGGTTTTTGGAAGAATAGCCACAAAGAGCAATTGATTTAATTCTTTGTACCCTCAATAAATCACATGTATTTCACTAAGTTAGTTGCACTAAAGTGAAACTTCGAGTAGCTTTGTTACGTGAGCACTAAAGTCAGAATGGTTATTTTCTATAAGGAGTACTTTGAGTCTTTCTTCATTCGGCAGACTGAAAAAGTGCAGCAAAAAATAATCTGGACAATTAGCCTCTTAGAAGAAATCCAAAATATTCCTGCGACCTATTTAAAGCATTTGCAAGGAACTGACGGTCTTTATGAGGTGAGAGTTCAGGTAGGGAATAACATTTTTAGAATCTTTTGCTTCTTTGACGAAGGACAGCTTGTTGTGCTGATGAATGGATTACAAAAGAAGACACAAAAGACTCCTAGAACTGAAATAGACAAAGCATTGAAAATTAAAAGGGAATATGAAAATGAAAAATAATACACTGACCCTTGACCAATTTAAGGACAAGCATTACGGGGAAATTGGTACGCTAGAGCGAGACAAATTGGAAGAGGGGTACGAGAATTTCAAGATTGGTTCATTGATCCATGAGGCAAGACTAGTAAAAGGAATGACTCAAGAAGAACTTGCTCAGAAGGTAGGTACAACCAAATCTTACATCTCAAAAATTGAGAATAATATTAAGGAAGTTCGACTTTCCACCTTGAAAAAAATTGTAGAATTGGGGCTCGGTGGAGAACTCGACCTTTCAATAAAATTCTAACCATTTAGCTAGCTTTTCTAATTTGATATTCTGATTCAAGAGTTCTTCTACTTTTCTTTATTTCTAAAGTGTCCACCTTTTTAAAGAGGATTTTTTAATTTCCTTACTCCTGTCTTCATACTCCCTTCTAAATCTATTTTTAGAATTATTCCAATCCAAAATTGCACTGAAAGGTCAAATTTAACCTTTAAACCAATTAAAATTTTGAATGCGAGCCTTATTGCTTAACTTTGAAAAATTATATTTCAAGAAGATTTTGTTACAAATAGAAAATAGATATGAGTTATTTAGATCTGGGGATCTTTGTGGCCTACATGCTTGCTATGCTGGGTGTGGGATTTTTTTACATGAAAAAGAACTCAGGTCAGGAGGATTACTATGTGGGAGGTCGGAATATCGGGCACTGGCATATCGGTCTATCCGTCGTAGCAACTGACGTAGGAGGAGGCTTTTCCATTGGACTTGGCGGTCTTGGTTTTGTCATGGGTCTGTCAGGATCTTGGATGCTTTTCACAGGACTTTTGGGAGCTTGGCTTGCAGCAGTAGTTTTGATTCCCAGAGTAAAGTCCGATCCAGCTTTTGCAAAGTTCTTTACTTTTCCTCAGATCATAGGGCATCTGTACAATTCAACCACTGCGAAAGTAGCCGCGGTGATCTGTTTCCTTGGATATCTTGGTTTTACTTCTTCGCAATTATTGGCTGGGGCAAAGCTTGCTTCAGGTACTTTCAAAGAGCTTGATCTTTCATATGCACTTTTGATAATGGGAGCTGTGGCCGTTGTTTATACCGTGATGGGTGGATTGAAAGCTGTGATTTACACGGATACGATTCAATGGATTGTCTTGATGGCTGGTTTGATGTTTATCGGGATTCCGATTTCATATAATTATGTAGGTGGCTGGGAAGGAATTCAAAGTACCTTGCCGCAGGAATTTTTCTCGTTTACTAATCTTACTTGGCAGGATCTGGCCAACTGGGGGATTACGATTATCCCCATCTGGTTTGTGGGTATGACGCTTTACCAGCGGATCTTTGCAGCGCGTGATGTAAAGTCAGCCAAGAAGGCATGGTTTATCGCAGGATTATTTGAATGGCCGATCATGGCACTTTTAGGAGTTTCTTTGGGTTTACTATCCAGAGTGGCAGTGGAGCAAGGTGCATTGGAGGGATTCACGACAGCAATGGACCCTGAGATGGGTCTTCCTGTTTTATTAAGTCAGATTTTGCCAGCTGGTATTTTGGGATTGATGATGTCAGCCTATTTCTCTGCAGTTCTTTCCACCGCGGATTCCTGCTTGATGGCAGCTTCGGGTAATATGACTACGGATATTTTAGGAAGGTTCTTCAAATACAAATCTCTGAAAGAAGAGATGAGAATCTCTCAATTGTTGACATTAGTGATCGGCATTGTCGCAATTATAATTGCTTGGCAGATGACGGAGGTTTTAAGTTTGATGTTATATTCCTATGCTTTTATGGTCTCTGGGCTTCTTGTGCCTGTGATAGCAGGTTTATTCTTTGGGCAGTCTAGTGCCAAAGCAGCCACCGCATCCATGATTACCGGCGGGTCATTGACGGCAGGATTGATAATATCCGAAGTCTCACTTCCTCTTGGTTTAGATGCCAATTTATTCGGGCTTACGCTCTCTTTGCTGACGTTTTTGTCAGTGGTTTATTATGAAAAAAATAACAGTTCAAAGTTAAAATCTATATGATCAAACTAGAAACTCTATCAACTATTGATTCTGCTACTTATTTACAAAAAAATGAAATTGCAGAATTTCTTTTCAATCATCTTGGTCAATATGGTGATCCGAAGGAAGATATTATGAAATGCTTAGACTATGCACTGGATCAAAGTCTCCATGCTGGAGGATTCGTCGTAATGGCTCGAGAAAACGGTAACCTCTTAGGCGTTTTGGTAATGAATAAAACAGGTATGTCAGGCTATATCCCTGAAAACATCTTGGTTTACATTGCTGTAGATGCAGCCCAAAGAGGAAAAGGTATCGGCGGGAAAATCATGGATACTGCTGTAAAAATGGCTAATGGTTCAATTGCCTTGCACGTAGAACCTGATAATCCTGCCAAAAAACTTTACGAAAGAATCGGATTTACTAATAAATACCTTGAAATGAGGTTGACTAAGTGAGATGGCTTATCTGACATTAAATAGAGCAAAACTCAAGGAGAATTTTGAGTTTCTCAAGAAGACCTTTACAGCAAATGAAGTTTCTTGGGGAGTAGTTTCAAAATTGCTCTGCGGCAATAGGCTTTTTCTACAAGAGCTTATCAATCTTGGAGTAGATGAAATACATGATAGCAGAATAAGCAATCTAGCTATGGTCAAGTCTCTTCAATCGGATATTCAGACGGTTTATATCAAGCCCGTTTCCAAAAGGAATTTAGGTAAGATGGTGCAGTTTGCAGATGTCAGTTTGAATAGCGAACTAGAAACGATCCGATGGATCAGCCAAGAAGCTGTAGAGCAGGACAAAATGCATAAGATCATCATTATGGTCGAGACAGGCGATCTTCGCGAAGGCGTGATGGGAGAGCAATTGGTGGAATTTTATTCCCAAATCTTCCAGCTTCCAAACATTGAGGTAATTGGTCTCGGGACAAATCTGAATTGTCTTAATGGCGTAATGCCATCTACGGATAAACTGATTCAGCTCTCGCTTTACAAGCAAATCATTGAGCTTAAATTCAACAAAGAAATTCCTTGGGTCTCTGCTGGAACTTCTGTAACGATTCCTCTAATGCTAACGCACCAGCTACCTAAAGGAATCAATCATTTTCGAGTAGGGGAGACTTTATATTTTGGACTTGATTTGTTTGAGGAAAAGGTAATTGAAGGCATGAACGGAGATGTGTTCGAATTGCATGCTGAGATCATAGAAATGCAGGAAAAACCCCTCTTACCGGTTGGAAATCTGGCCGCTAACCCACAAGGAGAAACTGCTGAGATTGACGAATCGCTCTATGGACAAAGTTCTTTTAGAGCAATCATCGATATAGGATTGCTTGATGTAGATCCGAAATATCTGATTCCAAGTGATGATAAGTATGAGATACTTGGCGCTAGTTCAGATATGTTGATTATCAATTTGGGGAAAAATCCGAATAACTATAAGGTCGGAGATACACTTAATTTTGACATGAAATATATGGGTGCATTGAGTCTGCTGAATTCGAACTATATCGATAAAAAAGTAATAGAGAATTTAGACTGAATATTTGCTCTTTGGCATGGTCATGGGAATACAGTTGCAAGACCAACTAGTATTTGACTATGAAAAAAGTATTGCTATTTCTTGCCCTTGGACTCGGCGCAGTCCAGCTATCTCAAGCACAATCATCTGAGAAATTAGGAGGATTTGGTGTCAGAGGTGGAGCCAGCCTTTTCAACTTTGGCGGCGACGATGTCTCCGAAAATTCTTACACTAATAGAGTAGGTTTTCATGTAGGTGGTTACACCATGCTGTTTATGACAGATCGTTTGGCGTTGGAGCCAGGAGTTTACTATTCTGTGAAAGGAACTCAAAATGATGATTTTGCAGATAGCAGAGCAATTTTGAATTACGTGGATATTCCAGTACTTTTTAGAATGTATCCTGCAGAGGGGATTAATATCTTCGCTGGACCTCAAATCTCATTCCTTGCAAGTTCGAAGTTTGAAGGTGATTTCTTTGGTAACACCGTTTCTTATAACTCAGATGCGATCAAAGAAACTGATTTTGGATTAATCTTGGGTGTTGGGTATAATCTTCCAAAAGGATTCAACGTGCAGGCTTCCTATGATTATGGTTTCACTCCTATATTCAAAGATAGTGATGCTGATGTATATAACAGAGGCTTTAAATTGTCTGCAGGTTATACCTTCTAAGGAGATTCAATATAGAATTAGAGGCTCCGTCTTAATTGGCGGAGCTTTTTTTATTTCATTCCATTAATCCAATCCTTGATTAGCTGAACGCCTTCTTTATGAATAGTTGTTCTTCCAAGCTCAGGCATAGCTATCCCAACTTCTGTGGAATTCATTCGATGGGTAAGAATGGATTCATCTGCTTTGCCAGGAACAATATCAAAATCAAAGTTTCCAGCTCCATTTCCTGCCGCAACTGGGATTTTGTTCACACCTAATTTCCTTGGGTCAGTCTGATCATAGGTGAGAAAAAGCCCGGAAGTACTCGCAGGGCCTTCTTCGCTGTGACAATGAGCGCAATTGATGTCCAAGTAAGCCATGGCTCGTTCATCTAAGGGGAGCTTACTGTCTTCATAATCGATCATTGACGGATGGGCATTTTCTCCTTTGAAGCCTTCCAATTTGCCTAATTCAGTCCAATATTCGAGTTGATTGGCTTTGCCAGAACTGAATTCCAATTCATTGTTTAAGTGTTGAACTTTCACACCAATAGGAGTCAGAGATTCGTTTTTGTTATGACAGGTTTTGCACTGATTTTTATTCGGTATGATATAATCGATCACTTGATCTTTTCCATCATAATCGGTGAATGAGACCTCAATTTCTCCTCCTACTACTTTTAGAACGGCTTCTGTCTGGCTGCCATTCCAGATATATGGAAATGCTTCCCATCCTTTCTCACTATTGATTAATAGTCTGGTTTCAAGGATTCTTCTACCGCTTTCTGGTTTTCTGAAGTCTGCTGGATAATAGAAGTTTTTGATTAAAACTGTGCCCTCAGGAAAATCCAGTTCATTGCTTGTCAAACTCGCTTTTAATCCTTCAGGAAAGAATATAAATCGGCTTTTCAAGGCATAATCTGTGAAAAGTGATGAAGCCGGCTTGTATGGGATTACTGCTTCTACTGGATTGAGCTTATTCATTTCCCCAGAAAAGAATCCATAAGTAGATAGCCTTTTGTAAGGAAAAGTGCCATCTGCTAGCTCGTCCTCTAAAATAGGTGAAGCGGTTTGGGAGCTGGTAGGTTCCTTTTTGCAGGCAAAGATGGAAATCACCAATGCTAGCATTAAATTAACTCCCCAGAAAATCTTACTTGTTTGCATCACATTTCAGCGATTGTGCTGACGTTTGTAGTTACGCTGACTTTACAATTTTGGAAGGGTGAGGCATCTGAAAAAGCTTCAATATTATCTTCCCCATTCATAAGTGAGAACCGGGTAAAGTATAAATCTTTCATGCCTTTTTCTGAAAGACAAATTCTCATCGGGTTAGTTGAAATATCATCACTAATCGACTCATCCCAAATGCCATCATATATGATATCTTGGGTTTTAGCTTTGCCGTGAGCATTATAAATGCTGATTAATTGTCCCAGCTCTCTACTCAAATCAGGAAATCCTTTTGTGCGATCGTATTCGTTGTCATGCACATAAACATCCTTGGTGAAAGGTGACCAGTTTGGAGACTCACTGGGAAAACCAGTGATTTGATAACTAGCAATAGCCACTCCTGTGGTTTTATTGCGAAGAATACGGTTATTATAAACCTCTACTTCTTTGACCGCTAAAAGTATCAATCCAGATCCAGGAGGGATCATCGTGACAGTATTTCCATTTGGACCTTCTCCTAATGCTGTCGCAAAATTTTTATGGTTGTTTTCAATGATGTCGTTATCGTAGATTTTAGTGCCTTTTCCATCCGCCTTCGGCAAACCGGGTAGGTTGAAAACTAAAATACCGCCAGAATTATTACGAGCGACATTATTGAACACCTCTGCATTATCACAATTTTCGATTTCTATCCCAGCGACATTTCCGAAGGCAAGAGAGTTTTTGACAATGATATTTTCAGATTGTCCTACATAGATTCCCGCATCTCTGGAATGAGAAGCGATGCACTCATCTATCATCACATTTTTACACTGAACAGGATAAATCGCATAAGTTCCATTTTTAGACTTGTCACCGTTCGTCCACGTTACATTGATCCTTCGAAAGGTAATTCCATCCGTATGCTGTGCCTTAACGCCATCTCCAGGTGCATCTTCGATGGTCAGGTCTTGAATGGTAATGTTATTGCCAACCAGTTTCACTCCTTCTCCACCAGTTTTAAGGTTTTTGAAAGAAAGAACGGTTTGTTTCAGCCCAGCACCTATGATGGTGATGTTTGATTTGTTGTCAAGGATCAACTGAGTGTTCAATTCATAGAAACCTGCTGGGATTTCAATTGTCGCCCCATCTTCGGCCATGATAAAATCTTCTACGATTTTTTCTGTCTGTTCCTCTGTCATTCTAGGAAGTACAGAGCTGTCAAAGGTCTGTTCATTAGAAGAGCTGCCACAGCTGAATCCTATGATAGAAAATAGTAATAGTGCGAAGGAGCTGAGAAGTTTCATGGTGTTTTGGGTATTTAAAATGGCTCATTAAAGTTATGTACATAAGCGAACTAATTGGTTGATATTTATCAAAAAATGAAATTTTGACCGGCCATCAAATTAAATACCTGTAAAAAATCACTTGTTACTGATCAACAGGCATATAATATTCTTTTTAGTTAACTTACAATTAGTGATAAACTCAATTAATTATGCTCAAAAAACCTATTACATTTATTTTACTCACCTTGATTTTTTCGGCTCAAAAACCGAAAAATGAGGGACTGAAGGACATTTTCTCAGACAGCTATCATATTGGCGTAGCATTGAATGGAAGGCAAGTTAATAGTACCGATTCTAAGGAGAGTGCCTTGATCGAAAATCATTTCAACAGTCTAAGTCCAGAGAATGGACTGAAATGGCAATTAGTTCATCCAGGTCCTGATCGATACAGCTTCGAGTTTGGAGATGCTTATGTGGCTTTAGGAGAAAAGATTGGTGCATTTACGATTGGTCATTGTTTGGTTTGGCATCAGCAGGTTCCAAACTGGGTATTCGAAGATGAATCGGGGAATACCGTGGACAAGGATGTGCTGCTCAGTCGGATGGAAGAACATATTGAAGCCGTAGCAGGTCGATACAAAGGCAAAATTCATGGCTGGGATGTGGTGAATGAGGCGTTTGAAGAAGACGGAAGTTTTCGGAATTCAAAGTGGTATCAGATTGCTGGCAAAGATTTTATCAAGGAAGCGTTTCGTAAAGCTTATGCTGCTGATCCTGAAGCTGAACTTTACTACAATGACTACAACGTATGGAAGGCTTCAAAGCGGAAAGGTATTCTTGATTTTGCCAAAGAAATGAAGGCAGAGGGAATAAAAGTGGATGCCATAGGTATGCAAGGACATTATCAACTTGATACACCGACTCTTGAAGAAATCGAGCAAGGCATAATTGATATTCACGAGGCTGGTTTCAAGGTGATGATTACAGAGTTGGATGTGGATGTTCTGCCCCGTCCTCGAAGAGCTGTAGGTGCAGATCTGAACATGAACTTTGCCAATTCAGATGAATACAATCCCTATAAGGATGGAATCACCCCGGAAGCTGAAGCTCAACTAGCACAGCGGTATGCTGATATTTTTGAGATTTATGAAAAACACAAAGATAAAATCACCAGAGTTACATTTTGGGGATTGAGTGATCGTAACAGCTGGTTAAATAATTTTCCCGTACGTGGACGTACAAATTATCCTTTACCATTTGACAGAAACCTTGAACCGAAGAAAGCTGTGTTTGAGAAACTTGCTTCAGTTGTCAAGTAAAAGTAGCTAAGTATAAATAGGGGCAATTTCAAGTGATGAAATTGCCCCTATTTTTTTCTAAAAAGCTTCATCGATCAATTCCTTATTGCACGCAGCTCCTGCCATAGTTCCCGACGACACAGCTTGTGATACTGAGCGAAACATAGTCGTAGAATCCCCGCATGCATAAACTCCCGGGATGGTAGATTTTTGAAATTGATCTACCTGAATTAGTCCTTGTTCAGTCAGCTCCAAATCGAGCTGAGATGGGATTTGTGAACTTTGCACAAAGGGTGCCTTTGCATACATGGCTTTTAGCGAGAAAATACTGCCGTCTTTGAGGTTCAAATGTTCAAGCTTGCCTGCTTTGTGCTCAATACTTTCAATCTCAGTTTCGAGAATGTTGACGCCTTTAGATTCCAGTTTTTCCGATTGTTCAACTGTCAATGTTGATTTACCATTGGTGAAAAGTGTCAGATCATTCGTCCAGTTGGTGATCATCTTTCCGAATTCATATCCGAAATCACCATTGGCGAAAATCCCTGTTTTTTCATTTCGTACTTCGTAACCGTGACAATAAGGACAGTGGATCACAGAAATTCCCCAGCATTCTGCAAAACCGGGGATTTCGGGCATAATATCTTTAACTCCAGTTGCTAAAATCAGCTTTTTTCCTTCAAAGACTTTGTCATCTTCGGTTTTGATTTCGAAGCCCGAATTGGTCTTTTTTGCATCCACGGCAAATCCTGAAAGGGAAGTGACCGTGTCATATTGCTCAACTTGCATTCGGCCTATTGAAGATATTTCTGCCGGAGTTTTCCCGTCCTGTGTCAAAAAATTATGGGAATGGGGAGTTTGTCTATTGCAGGGTTTACCAGCGTCAATGACCAAAACTTTTCTCAGAGATCTACCCAGTGCCAAAGCTGCTGAAAGTCCGGAATAGCTTCCGCCTATAATAATTACGTCAAATTTGCTTGCATCCATTTTTGCTCAATCACAATTCCAAAGGTAAACAAACAGCGATAATTAACGCAATATTGTTGCATTAATTATCGATTCCTATTTGATAACAATTGGGGGTTTTCTATCAAGGATTAGTTGACCAAAGACCTACTTCCTTCACAAATGCTCGTTTTGGTAACTTCAAGTGTGCCACAAGCAATTCTGCAAAATCCTCAGCCTGCAATACTTTCTCAGGATTGCCATCTGTAAGATTTAAGCTGATGGACAAGTCAGTTGCCACTGTGCTGGGACTCATACTAAATACCCGGATATCTGATTTTCTTACTTCCTGCATCAGCGATTCAGTCAAACCATTCAAACCAAATTTAGAAGCACTGTAAGCACTGGTCATCGCATTCCCTTTCTGTCCGGCAGTAGAGGATACATTCACGATATCTCCTGACTTACGGGCGAGCATTCCTGGAAGTACTTCGTGAATTACATAATAAACCCCAAGCAAGTTTACTTTGATGATATTTTCCCATTCACTTACTTCCAAGTCTAGGAATTTACCAAACTTCCCTATTCCTGCATTATTCACCAGAATGTCAGGGACGCCTACTTCGGAGATCAATGACGCGATGGCAGTTTTGATGCTTGAAAAATCAGACTGATCCGCAACAGCTATAGCTACGTTTAGGGAGGAATCGATCCCTGCTATGATGTCTTTGAGAGCAAGTAAGTCCGATTCTGTTCGGGACAGAAGTGCCAGATGAACACCTTCTTTGGCCAAAGCCTCGGAGATTGCCTTGCCCAATCCTTTTCCTGCGCCGGTGATGAGCGCTACTTTTCCGTGTAGTGATTCCATTTTTTCTTTTTTTAACCTATTTGTTCTAATTCTAAAATGTTCTCAAGAGTTCACTCCTACTATATTGATGCGCTTAAGTATGAAAAAAATATTTCAGGAATCGTTAATTTTTACTTCTTGATATCAGTTCATCACCCGCTGTTAATAATATCTTAACCTCCCGAATTCCTTTTTGGGTCTGAACGGGGTTAATTTTGAGTTATACCCCACTCAGGATTATGTCCGCTTTTCAAAATTCAGCTCATTTCGAACAGGTCTTCAAGGACAATTGGAAATTGATGTATCATTCGGCCTATTCCAAAATAGGCGATCAGGCAGTAGTGGAGGATATTCTACAGGAGATTTTTATAGATATCTGGCAAAGGCGAGAATGTTTGGATATTAAAACTGGTTTCAAAGGCTACCTACTGACTGCTGTGAAATATCAGGTAATGAAGTACTTTGATGAGCTGGCTAAAAACAGACCTAATAGCGCCAATACACTACCTGAATCCTTCTATGAAGAAGATGTTTTTGGATTTGAGGAACTCTATAAAGAGATAGAAATAGCTGTTGAGATGCTTCCTCCGCGTGCTCAGTTGGTTTTTAGGATGAGTAGACTGGAGGGTTATTCGGTCGATGAAATAGCAGAAAAGCTAAAGATTTCTCCCCAGACAGTTCATAATCAGCTTTCCAAATCGCTTAAAACTATGCGAGGAGAATTAAAGCATTTAGCTCCGGCTTTAGCAATATATTTTGTGGCCTAAACCCCTCTTTGTTATGGGTAGATTAATTTTTCCCTATTCATATTTCATGATTAGATAATCAAAATGACCGGTAGTGGGGTGGCTGTTTTAGCACTTAATAAGTGAAAGACAACTGCACATGAGATTACCTTCTGTCCTTTCGGGCATCCTTTCTAAAATCCTTCGGGGCAAAGCTTCTAAAGAAGAGGTACAACAATTCAACTCTTGGTATGACAAGGGAGTTGATTCTGAGATGCACATCCAGGATTTCAAGAATCGCAACAAAGAACAAGTAGAGGCTGAGATGCTAAAGCAGATTCAGAGAGCTATCTATGACCCGATCCCCCGAACTGTTCCCAAGCAAAGTTTGAAATGGTGGAAGGTGGCTGCATGCTTTATCATTCTTGTTGGAATTGGGCTTTTGGCTAAGAATACTATGACTTCTGCCTCATCAGGAACTCAGGAGCCTAAGTTTCTGACTTTTGAAAACGCTAAGGGAATGATCAAAAAGGTACGCCTGCCAGATGGCTCTACAGTGAGTTTATTTCATGATTCTCATATTCAGGTAGCAGAAAATTTCTCTGAAAATAGGCTGGTTAAACTTTCCGGCGAAGCATTTTTTGAAGTGAAAAGAGATACACTGCATCCTTTTCGAGTAGAGTCTGCAAACCTTACCACAGAAGTTTTAGGGACTTCTTTTCTCATCAAAAACTCCATCAATCAGCAAGTTGTAGTAGCGGTGAAAACAGGACTTGTAAAAGTGTCTGATGAAGTCGATTCAATTTTTATGCTTACACCAAACCTTAGGCTCGACTATACCCAGCAACTCGGTTCCGTTTCGGGCATACCCGAAAATGATCCGCTTTTCGCCTGGACAGAGGATATAATAGTTTTTGACAATACGCCCATGGCTAAGATGATCCAGACGCTGGAAGATTGGTATGGCGTGAAAATTACTGATAATCTGACCGCGAATAACAACTGTGAGATTTCTGGTACTTATGAAAAACAAAGTTTGGAGAACCTACTGCAACTGATCCAATATTCGATTCCACTGACCTATCAATTAGACGCTAAAAATGTAACCTTAACTTTCAAAAATTGCCCTTAAAAGACGAATGGATTCGCGCCAACGAATCCATTCAGTTCTAGTAAAAAACGCTTGAAACATTTTATCACATGAACATTTCAAATCTATGAAAAAAAAGTTACTACCAGCCTTAAAAACCTTGGTTATGAGATTATTTACGGCTTGCCTACTCAGTTGCTGGATGCACTCCATGGTGTTTGCCAGTGGCGTCAATGCCCAAAAATTGGAAGAAACTATTGTCTCTTTCAGTTCTAATGAAATGGGGCTTTCTGAATCTTTTGTTCAGATCGAAAGACAATCAGGATTTAAGTTTTCCTATGAAACAGGATTAGATCTTACTACTAAAGTGAGCTATTCTAGGCGGAAAACGGATCTTCAGACCATTCTGGAAGAAATTTCCCGCCAGTCCAATCTGAAATTCAAACAGATCAATAATACCATTGCGGTAAGCACAAAGAAAAATTTCGTAGTACCGCCTTTACAGGCAGCAGAAGTACGGCTTTCCGGGATTGTGATTGATGAAGAGACCGGCGAAACGCTGCCTGGTGTCAATATTATCATCAAGGGAACTACCACAGGTACGACCACGGATCTTGATGGCAAGTTTGCGATCACAGTGGACGAAGCAGCGGTTTTGATTTTCTCTTATGTAGGATATGATAGACAGGAAGTACAAGCGCAAAACCAGACGAATCTTACTATTCGATTAAGATTGGATAGCGATGTGCTAGGTGAAGTGGTCGTTACTGCGCTGGGTATCAAAAGAGAAGAAAAAGCGCTGGGCTATGCTACACAAAAAGTGGATTCCGAGCAGTTACTTGATGCGAGATCCAATAACTGGTCAGATGCTTTGAGGGGAAAAGTCGCTGGCTTAAATGTCCTTTCCGCAGGTTCTGGACCTATGAATTCCTCACAGATCAGCCTAAGAGGGGATAATTCCCTCAACCCAAATGGGAATTTTGCACTTATAGTGGTAGATGGAGTTCCGATGAATTCGGGCTTGACTTCCTCAGGTGTGAGCAATGCCTATGGAGCGGGGTCAGGAAATGATGTCCCCGTAGATTTTGGTAATGGAATAGCTGATTTGAATCCGGATGATATCGAATCAATTAATGTGTTGAAAGGTGCGAGTGCCACGGCTCTTTATGGTAGCCGAGCTGCAAATGGTGCTTTGATTGTGACCACAAAAAGTGGTTCTCGAAGAACCAAAGGACTTGGAGTGACGATCAATTCTAATTTTAGCTTTCAGAATGTACTCAAGTGGCCTGAAAGACAATACGAATACGGACAGGGAACAGGAAAGTCATTTAATGTAGACGGTGATCCTTATTACTCGTACGGTGTTTCTGAGGATGGTTCCAGTACTGGGGGCACCAGTAGTGCCTTTGGGCCGAAATTTAACGGTCAATCTTATTTCCAATATGATCCTACTTTAGAAGGGCAATCTGCTGAGCGTCAGCTTTGGAGACCTTATGAAGATAACGTGACGGGTTTCTGGGAAACCGGTTTCAATATGGTCAACAGCGTGGCTTTGGAAGGCGCCAATGAAGGCGGATCATTGAGAGCATCTATCACTCAGACCAAGAATGAATGGATCATGCCTAACACGGGTTTTGAGCGGTTGGTAGCATCACTATCTGCTTCTCAGCAGATCAGCAAAAGATTGAAGCTGAATGCGAAGGTGAATTACACTAACAAGAGTTCTGATAACCTTCCTGCTACTGGCTATAATAATCAGTCTATCGCTTACTTTATGATCTTTCAAAATCCAAGTATTGACTTGGAATGGTATAGACCTATTTGGAAAGAGGGGCAGAAAAATGTGGAGCAGGTTCATCCTTTCAGCTCTTTCATAGACAATCCTTATTTGATCGCCTATGAGATGACCAACACAGTGAATAATAACTCAGTGTTTGGTAACCTATCTGCTAATTACACCTTTAGTGATCATTTCGAATTGATGGTACGTACTAGCCTAGCCATGAGCCAAGAAGAGAGGCAACAACAGCGACCTTACAGTACCGCCAATTTCAGAAGAGGCTACTTCAAAGAGCAAAACATCACTAATTATGAGCAAAACTCGGATTTCTTGTTCACTTACAACGGAAAGTTGGCAGAGAAAATCTCTTTGAGAGCTAGTGTGGGAGCCAATCACATGTCGAGAAAATTCCGCATGATGTCGGCCTATGTAGATGGACTGGTGATCCCGGGAGTGTACAAACTTGCCAATGGTATTAATAATCCTGTGTTTTCTACCAATGATAATAATCGTGTAATCAATTCTCTATATGGATTGATGACCTTGGATTTCGATGAAAAAGTGTTCGTTGATATAACAGGAAGGAATGACTGGTCCAGTACACTTCCGGTCCAAAACAATAGCTTCTTCTATCCCTCTGTGAGTACAAGTTTTGTACTGTCGGATATATTTTCATTGCCAAGTCCGATTTCATTTGCCAAACTTCGGGTATCAGGAGCTCAGGTAGGAAATGACACAGATCCCTATCGTACTTCCAAGTATTATGGACAAAGCGAATTCCCAGGCTCAGCCTCGGTGCCTTCTACGCTTTACAATGTAGCGTTCAAGCCAGAGATCACTACCAGTTTTGAAACTGGATTGGAGATGATTTTCTTCAATAGAAGGCTGGGATTTGATGTTAATTACTACATCTCTGAGACTAAAAACCAGATCCTTCAGGTTCCTGTAGATGTCACCACAGGATATTCCAGTGCAATTCTTAATGCAGGTAAGGTTCAAAATCGTGGAATTGAGCTAGTGCTCAATGGTAGTCCTATCAAAACAAATAATTTCCAGTGGAATTCATTTATCACCTGGGCAAAAAATGAAAATGAAGTGCTTTCTCTTCCTGACGAAGTAGATGGAAGTCAAGTGATCGGCTATGGAGGAAATGCGACCATTATCGCCAAAGTTGGAGGGACTACAGGAGATATATATGGGTTTGGTTTTGTAAGGTCTCCTGAAGGAGAAATAGTGTACGGAAGCAATGGACTTCCTGCCAGACCTTCGGAGATCGAGTACCAAGGAAATGCTTATGCGAAGTGGAAAGGCGGATTAAGAAATGAATTTGTGTACAAGAACCTTAGAATGAGTATTCTTTTTGACGGGCAATATGGAGGTATCGTCTATTCTCAAACCCACCACAAAATGACAGAGATGGGTAAGCTTAAAAGCACTTTGGAAGGCAGAGAGACCGGAATGATTGTAGGAGATGGAGTAGTGGATAATGGAGATGGTACTTTTTCTCCAAACACTACACAGGTCAATATCGCAGATTACTATAGAGACAAATACCGTAGGGCAAATGTGGAATCCAATTCCTTTGATGCCTCATTTCTAAAACTTCGAGAGATGAGATTGGAATATGGTATTCCAGTCAAATTCCTTCAAAAGACAAGCATACGTCAGGCTTCCATCGCACTCTATGGTAGAGATCTGGCGATGTGGACCAAATTCCCAGTGTTTGATCCGGAAACAGCTGCTTTAAACGGCGGAACTTTGCTTCCGGGAATAGAAATGGGACAATTACCAAGTACCAGAAATATGGGAGTGAACTTAACCCTTAAGTTTTAATTGATGAACAGTATGAAATCGAGCATGTCGAAGACGACACACGGAGGGATGATTATCCGTAATGCGAGATTCGATGTGACCATATAAAATAATTTTAAACACATGAAAAAATATATCGCAACACTACTACTAGGATCCTTGGTATGGGCATCTACTTCCTGCACCGGAGATTTTGAAGAGATCAACACAGATCCAAATAGGATTGACCAGATCAGCCCGGGTACTTTGCTTAATCCTACTATTTATGGATTATCCAGTTTTGGAACCGATAGGGCAGATGCCTTCACCTTTCAGGTCATGCAGGTGGCATTGCCTTTTCCAAGTGCGAATGGGGGTATTCATCGCTATGATATTTCAGAAGCCGCAGGGAATTCCACTTGGAGTACCTATTACAGATGGCTAATAAATATCAAAGAAATGGAGACTTCTGCCATAGCTAATTCTGATGTGAATTACGAAGCTATAGCACTTACATTAAGAGCTTACAGCCTTAGTCAATTGACTGATAGTTTTGGGGATATTCCTATGGTGGAGGCCAGCAGAGCAGAGGAAGGGATTTTCCAGCCACAGTTTGACACCCAAGAGGCTGTCTATATGCAAATTTTCCAAGATTTGGAGCGTGCAAATACCTTGTATGACGACACGCAGGCAATGATTTACGGAGATGATATTCTCTTTCACAATGATGTAATTAAGTGGAAAAAATTTACCAATTCCCTTCACTTAAGATTGTTGCTAAGAGTATCTAATAGATCAGAGCAGAACGCCTTTGCAAAGCTCGCTGCTATGATCAACAATCCAGATCAGTATCCGGTATTTGAAAATACTGCTGAGTCTGCCATACTTCAAATAACAGGAGTCACACCAAATCTTTCTCCTTGGGGAAGGGCGATTGACTTCACGACCTTCCGTTCGATGTCGGAGTTTTTTGCAGATAATCTTAATGCCCTGGAAGACCCTAGAAGAGAAAGGTTCATGACTAGAGCCCGAGCTATGGATGGAACTACTGATATTGGCTATAAAGGGATTCCGAGTGGGTTTGACGGCAATGAAAACCAGTTTCAGTTTATTCCAAGTAATCATAATCGGATATTGGTGGAGGCTCCGATGATCTCCTTGATCTTAACCTATTCGGAGGTTGAATTTATCAAAGCAGAATTGGCACAACGTGGTGTGATAGATTCAGATGCGATGGTTCATTATGAAAATGGAGTAAAGGCTGCTATGGAGCAGTGGGAAGTGGAATTTTCTGAAGGTTATTTCGAAAATCCGGCTGCTGCTTACGACGGAACCTTGGAGCGGATTATGCTTCAGAAATATGTGGGGTTGTATTTCAATGATTATCAGCAATGGTTTGAATATCGCAGAACAGGCTTTCCAGTGCTTCCAAAGAACGAAGGCATGTTAAATAACCAGCAGGCTCCAGTGAGATTTAGATATCCTGTAAGTGTACAGATCAACAATCCTGAAAATTACAAGACCGCTGTAGCCAGAATGGGTGCAGATGATATCAATACTAAAGTATGGTGGGAACAATGATATTAAAATTCATACAAGCAGGACTGTCAGCAGTTCTGCTCTTTACAAGTTTCACGGCATTTTCCCAAGAACTGGCAAAAGGCTATGTCTATCATGATGCCAATGGCGATGGGAAAAGGCAACGTAGAGAAGCTGGACTTTCCGCAGTCAGTATTTCCAATGGCAGAGAAGTGGTACAAACTGACGAAAAGGGCTATTATGAAATCGGATTGGAAGACGGTCAACTGCTCTTTGTGATCAAGCCAAGAGGTTTTGCTGTTCCACTGGATTCCCTGAACAAACCTCAGTTTTATTATATCCATAAGCCAAGTGGGTCTCCTGACCTAAAATATGCTGGTTCTGCTCCAACGGGAGAGTTGCCAAAGGAAATCAACTTTGCGATGTCTGCCACAGAAGAACCTGATGATTTTACCGCTTTGATTTTCGGTGATCCTCAGCCATACACACTGGAAGAAGTTGACTTTTTCGACCGTGGGATAGTCAGTGAAGTGGAAGGAATCCAGGACGTTGCTTTCGGTCTTTCTCTTGGCGATCTGGTAGGAGATGACCTGGATTTATTTACTCCATATGCTAAAGCTGTGGCAAAAGTTGGCCTTCCTTGGTATAATGTAATGGGAAATCACGATCAGAATTATGATGTGGAAAAAGATGAGTTGGCTGATGAGACATTTGAAGCTCATTTTGGCCCAAGTGCATATGCATACAATGTAGGTAAGGTTCACTTTATCGTTCTTGATGACATCTTGTGGCCAGACCCTAGAGATAAGCAGGGATATTGGGGTGGCTTGCGACCAGATCAATTGGACTTCCTGAGAAATGACCTGAAGTTTGTCCCCAAAGATCATTTGATAGTAATCTCTATGCACATACCACTGTCTGAACAGGGAGATTCATTCCGTGATGAAGATCGTCAGGAAATCTTTGAGTTGTTGGCAGATTTCCCTTACACACTATCGCTTTCTGCCCACACCCATTTACAGAAGCAAGATTTGTTTTACAAAGAGGACGGGTGGAAACAAGATAAACCACATCATCACTACAATGTAGGTACTACTTCTGGGGATTGGTACAAGGGCATATTGGATGAAAAGGGAGTTCCTGTATCCACCATGCGTGATGGTACTCCAAAAGGCTATGCGCTGATTCACTTTGAGGGAAATCAATATAAAATACGCTATCAGGTAGCAGGTAAATCCAGTGATTATCAGATGGAGATTTTTGCTCCAAAAGTACTGGAGAAGGACAAAAGAACTACTTCAGGTATTTTTGTAAACTTCTTCATGGGTGGAGAAGGCGATGAGGTGTTGATCAAGTTTGATGAGGGAGAATGGAAAACCGCGACTAAAGTGGAGGATTATGATCCTTCCTACTTGGTAGATTTATTTGAATGGGATGTGACAGAAGAATTGATCGATGGTCGAAGACCTTCCAGTCCTACTCAGAGCAAACACCTTTGGAGGGGCGCAATTCCTAATGGGTTGGAAGCTGGAGAGCATGTGATTCATATCCAGGCCACGGATCGTTTTGGACAAGTGCATTCCGGTGAAGCGAGCTTGCGAATTATTGAAAAAAAGTAAATTATGGTTTGAATTGGGAAAGCCCTTGCGGATATCTGCAAGGGCTTTTTTGTGGTTTATCTGCTAAGCATATCTGGAAGTTGCCCTGCTTCTCCAGAAGCTGGACACTTGTAATCTATCATTGACTCTGCTTTTCAAACATCTCAATAGTATAATCTAACAACTCCGTACCGCCGATCTTACCATGACCGGGAATCACGATGCTAGTTTCAGGAAACGTTGATTTTACGTTACGGACAGTGGTAGGCCAAGCTGCGACATTAGCATCTTCGAGATTTCCGTTTCCCGCACCCAGCTCTTTAATCATGCAACCGCCGAAGATAACTTTATCAGAAGACACGTAAGCGACAAAATTGTCTTTGGTATGTCCTTCACCTAAAAATTGGTTTATCACGTCTATATTTCCTGCTTTTAGCACTAATCTCTTTTTGAAACCATTTTCCGGAACGGGATAACCTGCAGCTTTCGCCAGTTCAATAGTCATGGAGGAAGCGTAAGAAGGTATTGCCTTTGCATGAAATTCATTCAATCCACCGAGGCAGTCCCAATGAAAATGCGTAGCTACAACTCCTTTTACTTTGGTTTTTTGGTCATTTTCCAGCCAGTTTAGCAATTCTAAACTAGCCTCATCATTTGCTGGGGTATCAAAAACTAATGCTTCGCCTTCGTTAATGACAATCATCCCATTGCAACCCACTTTTCCAAAATCTTCCGTATTCAGGTAACTGATATGAACAAAGGTGTTTGGACTGATTTGCTCGATTTTTAAGGTTTCTGACTCGTAGATGGTTGTTTGAGCAAAGCTGCTAAATGAAAATAGAAGCAGGAGTAAGAGAAATGAGATTTTGGAATTCAAGTTGTCAATAGATTTAAATGTATGATAGAAAGCATTCACAGTTGCATTGAAAATAACTGTGAATGCTGATCTTTATTTCCTCAAGGTCTCCAGATAGCTTACAAGATCCACCAGTTCAGTTTCTGTAAGTGGAAATTTAGGCATAAGAGATTCGTCAAGTTGGGTGACACTTTCCACGTCCACTAGCTTATAAATTTTCTGCTCGGCGGTGCCAACTAATTTTACCACCAAATCATTCTCAGTTTTGGAATTGACAATACATGTGAATTGAGTACCGTCTTTCATTTTTACAAGTTGGGTTTCATAGCCAAAGCCCATTCCTTCAGATGGGTTAAGGATGGCATTGAAAAGTCCTTCCTTGGAGAGTTTGTCTCCGATTTCAGTGAGTGCAGGTCCAAAATCAATGCCTTTCTCTTCTATTTTATGGCAGGCTACGCAGTAATTATCGGAAATGAGAAGCCCCTTCTCAACATCTCCTTCCTGAGCGAGAAGCTTAGGAAGATCGATAGTGGATTTTTCAGTATTATGTCCAAATTTCTCATTTGCCTCGGCACGGATACTTCCATTCCAAGATGAAAGCAGAATTTTCTGCGCAATCGGGAGCATATCTGCAGGTATTTGATCTGCTTTGGCTAGTTCCCAGAGATATGGTTCTGAATTATATCCTTTCGCAGCTTGCATCGCAGCAGTTCTTAATTCCAGTGGCTTTGATTCGTCAGAATAGATATCCGCAAGCGACTTTGCCATGGCTTCATTATCAACAGTGCCAAACTTTTGAATAGCCAAAATAGCGTAGGCCTGGTCAGTATTGCTAAAGGATTTTCGGATGTCATCCATGCCATAAAGGGATGCATAAATGTTTGCAGCCATTTGCGAATGCTGATTGTTTTCCGATTGGTAAACCAACTTTTCTATCCTGTCCTTCTGATCTGTCAAGCCATACTTGCTGACTATATCCATGAAATCTCTATCATCTGCAATGCTTCCAGCTGTTTGTTTTGCAAGCGAAAGTATCTGCCTATCCGGATTTTTTTGGTCAAAACTGATCTGTCTTAAAATAATCAATTGATCCTCCTCGGGAGCATTTGCAAGCAGCGCTTTTAAGGTTTCATTCTTGGCTGTGGGTGATTGGAAGTCCAATGCCCTATAATAAGCCTGATTGTTTCTTCCAGGTTGTGTAAGAATGATTTTGCCAAGCAATTCAGCCGTATTTGAAGCCCGTGATCTCCAGACCATATTCTTAGCTTCTTGATTTTCCATCCAGCCAGAACCGCTTGCTTCCAGATATTTTGGTAAATAATCATCCCAAAAACCTTCTGCAGCAATCCCCAAAGCTTCCAAATACCAGCGATCTCCACTCTCATATCCATCGACAAGCTTCAGCCATACTTCAGGATTAGATTTGTACCTAATAGCCAATGCAACTTCTCTGCGAACTTGTGCAGATTCATCGCCTGCCATGTCCAACAAGAATGACACGTCACTCATTTTATTGTTTCTGTAAGCTCGAATAGCTGCCACTCGGATGTTTTCATCTGAATCAGTCGCGGCGGTTTTGATGTAATCGTTCCCATTTGGTAGCTTGGTGAGCACCCAGAATGCTCTTGCTCGCATTCGGCTTTCTCCTTCGGTAAATAATTTTTCTAAAGCATCTTTCGCTTCATCTCCTTTTTCTACCAGCGCCATGAAAGCTTTAAAGTGAGTCGCACGATTCGGGTTTTGAAGTAAATTAATTAGAGAGGAAATACTGGAATAATCAGGCTTGCTCACTTCATAATCAGTGCCTTTTGGAGCTAGCCTATATATTCTTCCTTTATCCAAATCCCCCATCGCATGACCGCCTACTCCCGGATCATACCAGTCTGAGATAAATAATGAGCCATCAGGTGCTACTGTCACATCGGAAGGTCTAAACCAGTTGTCTCTTGAGTTTCCATCGAGAAGATTGATGATTTTTGCGTCGAATCCAGCTCCCGAAGGAACAGTTGGGTAAGCTCTCACAATATTAGGCCCTGCGTCCGAGTGAATGACCTGATTTTGGTATTCTTCAGGAAGTAATTTGCCTTCATATACCAAAATTCCAGTTGGAGAACCAGCGTACGTTTGAAGGAGATTTGGTACTACTCCTGGGTCATTGAGATGCCAGTGTTGCTGATAAACTGAGTCCTCCATGTTGATTCTTCTGGCTCTCCAGTCAGCTCCCGTGAATTCATCTTTGAAGCCATAGTTACCGTAATCCATGACGTAATTGATCCGGGTACTTCGGTTACCATCGTCATCATTGTCAGACTGCCACATTCTGCCGTAGCTATCTGTTGCTACTTCGTAGTTGTTTCTAAAATTCCATCCTAAAACTTCCACATCCGAACCGTCAGGATTCATTCGGAATACCATTCCTTCCCTGTATGGAGCGGTTTCACTATTCACTGGTCTTCCCAAAGGATCGAGAATCGGCGACCCATCTGCATGATGAATTCCTTTGCCTTCATTTCCGTAGTTGAAATACAATTTCCCATCAGGGCCAAAAGTAAAAGCGTGCATGCCATGGTCATGTTGCACTCCGCCTACTCCTTCGAAGAGGATCTCTTTTTTCTCAGGGACATCGTCTCCATCCGCATCGGTGAATACATACACATACGGACTTACAGAGACATACACTTTGTCGCCAAAAACCGCAATACCCAATGCTGCATTAATATCATTTCCCTGATAAAAAACCTTGGATTCATCTGCTACACCATCACCATTAGTGTCTTCCATGATTAGGATTCTGTCACCTTCTGCTCTGGTGGGGTTTCTAGGGTTCAACGTGGTACGGTAGTTATACGCCTCCGCAATCCAGACTCTTCCGCGATCATCAATATCCATATTTGTGGGATTAGACATCATTGGTTCAGAGGCAAAAAGCGTGATTTCCAAGCGGTCATCTGCTACTATAATTCCATCGACAGCATGCTCTGAGCTTCTTTTTTGCTCATCGCTGAGTTTGGAATATTCTTCGTCTGAAAGTTGAACATGCTTTTTTTCACAGGAAAAAAGTATTAATCCCAGCAGACTGAGAATCGTAAATTTCTTAAACATAGGATGAGAGGTTAAAAGGGTTAGAAAATCCAAGTATCAAATTAATGAAAAGTCTGGAAATGTGATGTGAATGTCAGGTTTGATAACGGAGGGGATTTAACTTCTTCTCTGTTAATTGTCTAATATTCAATCACTTGATAATTCCATGGTGAAATTTTTCTTTGGATATAATAAGCACTCTTCTTCTTAGAATCTTTTTTTTGAAGCATAAGAATTATTGCAAGAGCAAGCAGATTATATCATTTTTGCTATTACCATTCATTTCCATATCACAGGGAATTGAATGGTTTTTTCAGAATTGTCAGGTAGTATTACCCATTATCACACTAGTTCACTGGCGTCAATTCTTTGAAGAATAGAAAATAAAAAAAAGCAGCCCTAAGGCTGCTTTAATTATTTAGTGAGCTGCTGGAGCAGTATCGGGATTTTTCCCTTTTTGCCAGAAGTAGAAAATAAGAAACAGGACAATTAGTATCGCTGGGAATAGCATCATTTTTTGTAAAGTTTCTTGACCTGTTGCTAATTCTAGAGCGTCTCCAGTAAGACCGGCAGCAGCGTTTGTAGCTCTTGCATCATCAATCCATCTTCCTGTTATAGGATTATAAAAGAAGTTTGAAAGCATTCCAACTCCACCAATTATAGACATACCCAATGCCCCAGTGAGTGGAGCTCTTTGCGCAGTTGCGCCAATCATTACTGGCCAGAAAAAGCATACACCTAGACCGAATATTATAGCCGCCACATAGGCTAAAGGCCCAGTGACTGTGCTAAACATGTAAATACCTATAGTTGCAAGGACCGCACTGCCTAGCAGTACTCCTGGCTGACCAAATTTAGCAACAACCGGCCCCCCAAAGAATCGGCCTACAGCCATAACACCTGTTGTCAAAGCAAGAAGTAACATTCCGCTTGCTCCAGAACTATTTAATACCACATTTGCCCACTGTGTAGTGCCGAATTCAGTAGTAGCTGTAAAAATCATGCAAACAAATAAGAATATAAACATAGGCGAGATCATCGCTTTTAGATTTTGAGGTATTGACATAGCAGCATCTATATGCGGCTTAGGAAAAGCTTTTCCAAAGAAGAGAACTGCATAGATTACCGTAGGAATCATCAATACCCACATTTGTGTTTGCCAGTTGGCCAAAAATCCGCCCGAAAAGGTCATGAATTCTGAAATTAAACTTCCAACTACGATCCCACCAGGAAACCACATATGGAATCTGTTGAGCATTTTGTTCATTTTATCACCGGTGTACATGTCAGCGATTAGCGGATTACAAGCAGCTTCTGTACAACCGTTACCAAATCCTATAAACAGTGTAGAAAGTAATAAAGTAGTGTAGCCTCCAGCGTAAATAGTAAGAAGAATACCCAAGGTGTGCATCACAAAAGCAATTCTCATGATATTGGCTGGGCCAACTTTGTGATAAAGAAGACCTCCTAAAATCATAGAAATAGGAAAACCTAAGAACCACATGGAATTGATGAATCCGAGTTGCTCATTTGATAAATTAAATTCTGCTCCTAATTGTGGCAGAATTCCTGCTCGGATGGAGAAGGTAAAAGCGGTGGTAATGAGCGCAAAACAACTTGCGTTGAAGAGTGCTGATTTGTTGATGGTTTGTGTCATATGATAGGTTTTTGAATTTTGGGTTGTGAACAATCGATTGTAAAAGTTGAAAAATAGGAAAAATATTGCATTCAACTTTCCCTCTAATAAAAAATATTCTTCTGCATTGTGTCTTTAATCAATTACTAGTAGGGGGACAGTTTCTTTTTCTTCAAGACCATAAAGTGCGTTTCGGAGTATAATTACGACCACGTAATTTCCAGTTGGAACGTATTCCCCAGATGCTTTTCCATCCCAAGTGAGTATTGGCACTTCCAAGGGAATATCATTAGTAGATGTGTGATATATTAATTCCCCTTGACGGTTTAAGATAAATAGTTCTGCTTCGGTAATACCTTCACTCACTAGCACTCTAAAGTTCTTCTCAGGATCACCTAAGATCATAGCATTGGGATAAACTATTTGGTAGTCACAGACATCATAGGTTCTGAAGTTGTCTTCAAATTCACAACCATCTACTGTGGTCACTAGTAATCGGTAATCTCCAACCTGAACAGGATTATATAATCGCTCAGTAGATACTAACTGCTCTTCAAAAAACCATTCATACTTCTCATAATCTCCCGGATCGATAGGTGATAGTGTGTTATTCTTTAAGCATATCGGGTAGCTTTCATCCAGATTAGGAAGTGCCAAAAGCGAACTTTCCTCAACCAAAATGAAATTTCTTCCTATCTCACAGTGAAATTTATTATAGCCTACAGCTTCATAGGTTCCTGGTTCATCTACTACTATTTCCAAGAGATCATGGAATTCAGGTAGTTCTCTGCGCTGATCATTTAAATCGTAAAAAATCCATTCCGTCTCCGAAACCTCTTCTTCATCAGTAGTCAACGTGACTACAGCAAATCCAGGTTCAGGGCAAATTTTGGTGGTTTCTAGTTCCATGGGCACTGAAGTTACCGGAGGTACCACTTCAAATTCGATGGGAGCAACATCACAAAAGGCACTGCCTAATGGTTGTACAATTAAAGAAAAGATGCCTATTGTCCCGGGATAAAACTCAAGACCTCTGCCAACAATTACATCTTCTGAATTGAGCCACCTTATACTTGTCTCTTCAGGGAGAAGGCCTTCGATGTCTGCAATATATTGGATTGGATCAAAGCACCCCTTTTCTACAAGAATAGGTTCGAAGGTGATTTTTGTAGAAACGGTTACGTTGAATTCTTCTACTCTGGGACATAATGTAGATGATGGGTCATTTGATTCCGCTTTTAAGGAATAAGATCCCGCTTCAGCAAGAGCGAAGGGTTGTCCTGATTCTAAATCTTGAGTGCTTCCGTCAGGGAAAGTCAGAGTGAAAAGTAAATCTTCGGCTGTTTCGGGAATAAAATCGAAATTCTCGCAGATTTGAAAATCCTTAGGTATACTAAATTCTACCTGTGGCTGATCAGCAATGGTGAAAGATTCGTTAGGGTAAGTACATCCATCAATTACTTTCTCAAGAATGTAACTGTCTGAAGAGAGATCAAGCTCCAATAATCCACTGGTTGGAATCGCACCTGCATCGATTTGTCCTCTTGAAACAGAAAATAAGCGATATGTTCCATTTCCAATAGTTTGACCAAAATCTACTTCTATCTTTCCATTAATCACACCATCCGCAGAGCAAGTTTCTGGAAAGTTCGTTATTGTTGATGTTAGCTGGTTAGGTGGACTCGGTGTTACAGGAGGTTTTTTTGCTCCCAGTTGTACTAACTTGGTGATTTCACACCCATTTTGGGTAGTTATGATCGAATAGATCATTGGTTTTAGATTTGAGTATGTCAACACCTGGCCTGCTAAAACAGGGCTTTCAGAAACACCTAATTCGGGTATTACCATTGAATCTAGATTAGAGTTGGCGGTAATCTGAAAACTGCCGTTTTCAGTAATGCAGTCGTCTGGAGCGACTAAAATTTGGGTATCAACCGTTGGGGATTCTAAAAGCTCAAATGCAATTTTTCTTTCGGACGGGCAGTCTGGATATCTCTCGTCTACCGCACTAAAAAAGACTTCATATACTCCTGGCCCGGTAAGATCGCTTGATCCCAGGGTAATCTCAAATGCACTCCCAAGACTAGTTTTTGTGGCGGCACCACTTTTTCTAATGAACCATTCTCCAGTTAATGGAGTATCTGTTCCAATTAGGATGTTTTCGTCTTCACAGATTTTTTCGTCGGATTGGGTGATTTGAAAATCGACCGGTGGGCCTACAAATGTTGATCCATTGACGGTACAAGCCTGGGTGCCATCGGCATTAGTTAGGAATAATTCTACGAAGTGGTACCCATTATCGTAGGCCAAGTATTCATTTCCAGTTCCTAGATCTACCTGATTTCCATCTATATCCAGAGACTTCCATATAATAGTGTAATCAGAAAGATTAGGCGTAGTTGGATTTAAGGCTGTTAGTAAAACAGGTGCATCCCCACAGACTAGGTAGTCTGGCTTTAATTCCAATTCAGGACCCTTTTGTATTTTTACATCTAAACTCTCTTCGTAAAAATTCGAATCCGTGCCTCTTCTAATTTTTAAAGAAACAGTGTAGTCTCCGACTTCATTATACAAAAACTGAATGGATTCATATTGGTCACCTCCTCTTCTGCTCAATAATTCCTCTCCAGTTGACTTGGTTATTTTCCATTCATATACATCTCCTGGATCACCTCCTGCACTATAGTTGCCTATTACACCACCAATCACAATACACAAGTTAGTATCACCAGTGAGCCCTATGCCTGCATTTTTCGAGTAGGTAGTTTCGGGTTTACTTGGGCTTTTCACTGACCTCCCCAGTATGACCAAAGGCGTCAAAATAAGTATGGTCCAAGCCATGACCATTCCAATTTTTAGTACATTAAATTGGTTCTTCCATACAGAAAATTGGTCTTCGGACTTCAATTAACTTAAATTTGGGTGTGTGCAAAGATAACAATACTTGTCGTCAAAGTATTAATAGTAGGCGGTTGGCTTCAAAAAATGTTCCAATCCTATTTATACCTCTGCTACACGAATTAATCTATAATAAGAATGGAGCCAAATTCGGATTTAGAGATATTCTTTTCATAATTCTTAAAATTTATCCGCACAGCATAATTTCCGTTTGGAATAACTTTGCCATTATATGTACCGTCCCAAAGACATGTAGTTTCTTCAGAAATTAGATTGGTCTGGGAACATTGGAAAATAACCTGTCCCCATTGGTTTAGTATAACCAAATTTACTTCGTCAATAAGGTAATTGGTATATAATAAAAATTGCTTATCTGGATTTCCGAGTTGCACAGCATTAGGGTAAATTACCCTAAGTTCACATTCCTCTTCGGTAGCGAAATCAGTTTGAAATGCACATCCTTCTTCACTGTAAACGATTAGTCTATGATCCCCTATGTTAACCGGCTTATAAACCGTGTTGGTGGAAACTAGCTGATCTTCAAAGTACCATTCATAGCTGGCAAAGTTACCAGGGTTAATTGTAGGTCCAATTTGGTATTTAGGACAGATTTGATAGGTATCCTCCACTTCAGGTCTGACGATATCAGTACTTCGCAAAAGTAAAACCCTATCAAAGCCAAGATTACATTGAATTTGATTGAGCAATCTCACTTCATAAGTCCCTTCATTTATTGCTAAGATTTCTTCTTTGTTGCGTTCTCCAACCAGTTCTGATTGCTCACCAGTCGGCGAGGTATACCACCACTCTATCATAGTCACTAAGCTGAAGTCTGCCTCCGCTCGAATAGAAGCAGATGCCGAATCAGGACATAGTGGATCTGCTACTAGCATCACATCAATTGCTAACAATGGAGGCAAAACTTCAAAGGTAATGGGAGTAATATGGCATGGGGTGGCATCAGATGGTTGTACTTCTAAAGTATAAATTCCAGGTATGTCAATTGTTATAAATTCACTGCTTGCCACTTCATTACCATCCTTATCACTCCAAGATATGTCAACATCCTCAAGCGCATAATTACTAACTGATGCCTGATATATTTTTCTGCCATCACAAAATTCCTCCGATAAAATTGGTTGGAAATCAACAGCATCGGTTAAAGTGACCACAAGCTCCTTCTGCTCAGGACAGAAGGCAGTAGGACTATTTCTGTCAAATGCCAAGAATGTATAAATACCTGCATCTTCTAGTTTGAAGGATTGTCCAGAAGACTTTTCGACTACTTCACCTGTAGGAGTAGTGAGAAAGAATTCTAAATCTTGGCTTGTTTCAGGAACCAGTTCATAAAAGTCACAGATAATCAGTTGATCTGGAATTTCAAATTCTACTTTATCAGGAGTCAAATCCAGTTGAAAAGTAGTCCTTCCCAGTTCGCAATCTTTATTGATTTGCGGAATAATACTGTAGGCGGCTGCCTCATAAGTACCACCTATCCGTGTCATGATGATTTTTTGATTATTGAATTCTGGAAGCTCCTCGATTTCTCCAGCCTCATCAAATCTCCGCCATCTAATATTTGTAACAGCTTCCGGCGATGTGGTAATCAACTCCAAAATTGCTTCAGGGCCAAGCTCACATAGTTTGGTGGAATTTATTGATGCATCTACAAATAATACAGGTTCCTCAACTGTAAATTCCTTTGGAGAAATAGGACAGTTTTGGCTGTTTATTGGCTGCACTTCCAAAGAAAAGGTTCCTATTGAATTAGGGGAGAGGAAGAGACTTTGTCCTGTCCCGATAATATCTCCAATAGAATTTCTCCAATAAAAATTGGCCAAATTTTGATCAATCCCATAAATATCGGCTTCAAAAATTCTATTGCCAATCACGCAGTCTTCACTTATAAGTACTGGGTCAAATGGAATAGGATCAGCAGTGCTTACAGTTAGCTTAAGTTCTGATGGACAAACATCACTTTGATTAGGTAGTAATCCTAATAGGCTATATTCCCCACCTGCTGTGATAGTGAAAGGCTCTCCTGCATTTTTTGAGATTGTGTTTCCTGAAGGGTCGGTTAAAGTGAAAAGCAGGTTTTCTGTCGTCTGAGGAATTAGATCATAGGACTCGCAAATAGTTAGCTGTTCAGGTATCGTAAAGATAACTTGGGGTTTACCTGGGATTTCAATAAGCTCTCTAGTAGGTAATTTACAGCTATCAGAATCTAATATTTCGAAGAAATACTTTCCCCCTCCCAGCTCGATCTTAAAAGGATTGACTGAAGAAGGCAATGCTTCTTTTACTACCACATCCCCTTTTTCACTCAATATCCTAAAAGAGCCCTCTGTAGGCCCATTAATTAAATTGACATCGAATGAACCATTTTTTTTTCCGATGCTAGTACAGGATTCTGAGGTAATGTTTTCAATAGCAAAATCCAGAATCGATGGAGCGATGTCTAATGGTACTACGGCACCAAGTCTATTTTGGCATCCATTGAGATACGAATACAAGGTATACCCCCCTGATTCTAAATTTGTAATTGATATGGTCTCTCCAGCTAGAAATGGACCATAAGAAGTTCCCACCCCGCCAACAATTATTTGATCAAGATTGGTCTCTGCAATTAGTTCTAGTCCTCCATCCGGAGTGAAGCATCCGCTTGCCCCAAATGATGATACAAGAGAAATAAGAGGTTCTTGGTTATATGTGAAATTACTGATGGCTTGGGGTCTGCAGGCGGGGTTTTCGATATTTTCAAGGATGAGCTCTATACTGTACTCTCCAAAAGTGGGTAAATCAATGTTAGGCACAAGTGTAAGAGAAGATGAATTACCTTTAGGGATGGCAGTTGGCTCACCGGGAATTGTCAAAAGCCACTGGCCTTGATTTGGAGGATCGGATGTGAAGGTGATACTGCCATCACTGCAGACCGAAGCTGAACTTTTAATAATAGTTATAGCATCAAGGATTTCAACTAAAGTTTGAAGCTTGGTTTCGCATACGGGGTTTGAATCTTCATCCGGAACATAAAATGTAACAGAGTAGCTACCGGCAGTATTTACCTTTAGTGTGTTAGAGCTACCTACTACTTCGTCATTTTCACTTTTCCATTCGAAGATATAGTTTGAGAAATTAGCACTTGAAGGTGAGATGGCCTGTAGATCTAATGGCTGATCTACGCAGATTTTATAATTATTTGCAAGTGTTATAATCGGTCCATTTATGACTTCTACTTCTTTTTTAAAGTCAGCGATCACCTTACCAGCACGACTCACTTCTAACTTGATTGTGTGTGCCCCAATCTGTTCAAATGCATATTCGATAGTCTGAAAAGCCCCGGCTGGTCTTGTAAACAAAACTGTTCCATCTGGAGCTATAATTGTCCATTTATATACATCACTAGCAGAGTCTCCTCCACCGGAAAAAACACCTATTACACTGCCAAAAATATTACATAAGCCGTCCGGGCCAATTAGCTCAGGGTCGTTCAGCAACGATTGTGCACGAACCATAGCATAGCTTTTTTTATAAATATTCTCCAATGATGCATCAGCAACAAAAATTACTAATATGGAGAATATGGCGATTGCCACAGTTTTTAGGGATACTTGGGTCAAAATAGAGGCTATAAACTTAAATTTACTACCCCTAAGTTACAATTTTATACAGGTGAAAAAACAGTTGCCGTATCCAAGTATCATTTAACATGGAATTTTATACTTATCTCACAAAAATCCAATTGTTTTGATCGCTCATCTGGTCAGAATACTCATATCCTCCTCCATTGAAAGTCTTCAATTGTTCGGGATCTGCGATTCTGTTCTTGATGGCAAAATTACTCATCATTCCCCGGGCTTGCTTCGCAAAAAATCCAATGATTTTGTAGCTATCATCTTTATATTCTTTGAATTCAATGTTGATGAGCGGACTTTTTAAGGCTTTCAAATGAACAGCTTTGAAGTATTCCTGAGAGGCAAGATTCACTATAGTTTGCCCATTGGCAGCTTCGTTGATGGCTTTGGCGATTTTCTTGTCCCAAAATTCATAGAGGTTTTTTCCTTTTTTATTTTCCAGTTTGATCCCCATTTCCAAACGATATGGCTGGATCAAATCCAAAGGTTTTAATAAACCATATAGACCGGATAATATTCTTAGGTGGTCCTGAGCAAAATCAAAATCCTGTTTTGAATATTCATCCACATCAATTTTAGTATAAACATCACCTTTGAATGCCAAGATTGCCTGCTTTGAATTCTCCCTAGTAAAATTCTTCTGAAAAGTCTTAAAACGTTCATTATTTAGCTCTGCCAAATTATCTGAGATATGCATCAGCTCGCTTATTTCTGTGGCTGACTTCTTTTTCATTATTCGGACTAATGAGTGAGTGTCAGTTTGAAAATCAGGCTGTGTTGACTCTGAGAAATTTGGGGTGCTGTAGTCTAGCGTCTTTGCTGGTGAAATGAGAATAAGCATACTATTGAATTACTGTAATCGCTTTTGTTAATTTTTCTGTTATGTTTTGGTCTTCACTTGTAAACTTCACAACTACGGCATATGTTCCGTTAGGCACAAATTCTCCTTGTACTTGCCCGTCCCAAGGGCAGAATGGTTGTTGTGGTTCAATGTTCTCATGTTCACAATAGAAGATCAATTCTCCCCAGCGATTATAAATATAGACTTCCACATCATCTATATATTCATTCGCATAGAGGATGAAATTTCTATTCGGATCATTCAAAACCACTCCATTCGGGAAGACTATTTTCAACGAGCAGTCTTCTACAATATCTATTATGGTCACGTATGCACAACCTAGATTGTCAGAAACTGTAAGTTCATAAATCCCTCCCTCAGTTGGGGTATAGGCAGGAGCTTGCGAAATCTCCACACCGTTTAACTTCCAAGAGTAATTGTCATATATGCCAGGTTCAATTGTCTGCAGTACGCCTTCTAATGCGCAGATGGTAAAACCTGTGGGTACTACTGGAGGGATGATAGTAGATTGGGAAACAACACCATTGGCGCGCCCAAGATCACATCCTACACTACTCCTCAGTAAAGCTTCATAAGTCCCTTCTTGAGAGACTTCAATGATTGGCAATCCATCAAAAGCAGGAATTCTGGTTCGGGTGCCGTTCACTACTGAATACCATTCTATATCTGCCACATTGGTCATGTCTGCATCTACCATAATGGTAGTGCTGGTTTGATCTATACAGAATGGCACGATATCAAGGCTGACATCAACCCGCTCCGAAATGGCTTCAGCAGTAAATGTTTTTTTGTCAACGGGGCATAGTCCTCCAGCTACTGGCTGAACTTCAAGAGTATAATCTCCAGATCTGCTTGGGACAAAGGTTTGCCTTCTACCCACGATTATTCCCCCATTATCTTTCCACAGAAAGATCACATCGGCAGGGGATACATTGTTCAAAATTGCTTCGTATTGAATGCCAACTTGACAATCTACTATAGGAGGGGAAACTTCAAAATCTATTGGCTGTGTGATGTTTGCTACAATGGTTTCTTCTCGTGGACAATCTACACCGGTTGGATCTTCTCCTCTGACCGTGTAAGTGTCAGATTGAGTGATGGTGAATTCTCCATCTGTATCTGGAAAAATGACAGTTCCCGCGGAATTGGTCACTGTATAGTCCAATGTATCAGGAGAAGTAGGAGTGAAGGTGAAGCTTTCACAGGCAGTTAAATTTGAAGGGACAGAAAATACTACTTCAAATTTTTGAGCTACGGAATAAATAGTTGTATCTGGAATAGCGCAGCCACTCGGGTCCTGAATTTCTATAGCGTAATCTCCATAAGGAACATCGATATCAAACTGATTTGTAGATGTAAATGATCCTTGGAAGATTTGCCCATCACCTTGCCTTGTCACTACATAAGTGCCAGATTGAGGAGAGTTGGTGAAGTCTATCGTTAGCAGGCCGTTTTGAATTCCAGATAGTCCGCATACTTCCTCGGTTGGATTGACTGTATATTCAAATCCAGCTGGAGGATTACTATTCTCTACTGTGACACTTCCTGTATATGTGCAGCCAAAACTACTTTCTGCTTCAATGGTATAAACTCCGGGAAGGACGCCTGTAACTTGCACAGAGTTGCCTGCCAGTATGTTTGAGAAAGTATCTCCTGTTTCTAGAACAGTTAGTGTTTCAGCATCGGCTTGCATCGTGATTTCAAATGAGCCATCTGGCGTATCACAATCCGTAGCAGGAGTCGTTTGCATCGCTGTAAATAGCGGTAATGCATTTACCACTAAATCCAACTTTTTCTCAACGGTACATCCCTCAAGAATAGGGTCCTGAGTCACAAAAAAAATCTCATAAGCTCCGGGTCCTGGAAGAGTATTGATATAAAGTTCAAGCTCGAAGAATTCTCCTAAAGAAACTCGATTTGGATCACCATTAAGTTCATAAAACCATTCTCCGGTGGTTGGGGTGTTTGGCGCAAAAGTAACCGTTGTCTCTTCATAACACACCTCTTCGGCAGTCTGAGTAAGATCAAACTCAAATGCTGGGCCTACGAAGATTTCTGCGGTAGCTGGACAGGTTTCATAAAGTAAGGCTTCATCCTCAGAAAGTCCATCCGGTAATTTATAGCTCACATTTACAGTGTAAATACTTTCTTCATCAACTGTAATTGAATTGGAGTTTTCATCTCCAAAAACTTCTCCGGCGGCATTTGTCCATTCGAAATCATACAAGCCCTCAGCAGGATCGTATCCATCAATTGCTGTTAGTGTCACCGGATTCCCAGCACATAGGGTGGCATCATCTGCTAATGTCAACTCTGGTGGCGCTTCTACCAAGATCTCTGTACTCGCTCGGAAATATTCAGGATCACCACATCTATCCACTCTAAGCTCCACGGTGTACGTACCAGGATCATTGAAAATTTGATCCAAGCTTTGAAATTCATCCCCTGGCCCCCCATAATCACTCCGGATGATTGTACCATCATCATTGTTTGTAATAGTCCAGAAATAGCTATCTATATCTGGTTCTCCAGCACCTTCGAGAAGAGCTCCTGCACCAAGCTCCGGATCAAGACAAAGTCTGGCTGGAGCTGAGAGGCTAGGCTCTGGAATCGAACTTCCTGAATTTTGGACAAAGGAAGGGAGTCCCAAATTGGATGGTCCTGGCATGGCATCTACGCCATCCTGTGTAAAGGTGCTTTCAGAATTACAGCCAGACCCTACATTGATTTGCCCAATTCTATTGTCTCCAACTACGGCTACATAGATCTGACCATTTGGTCCGATCTGGAGAGCACCCAGATTTTTTCCCGCTGTATCACTGATTTGATTTTTGGTACTGATGATACAAGCTTCTATTTCAGCTCTGGTACTCGCTCCATCAAAGCAAGTAGGGCAAATAGCTGCATCAGGATCATCGTTATCATTGGCTTTGATGATGTATTCTTCTATTCCCGGTCCACCATTTCTATAAGAGACCAGTACTCGCTCTCCATCTTCTGAAAACTCCATTCCGTAAACTTCTCCATCACAGCCTAAATCTATACGGGCATATTCACTCATTTCACCAGTATCGCTGTCAAAATCAAAGATCTCTAGCTTATTACATCCTCCTTCTGTGATGGTGACGGCTATTTTGTCTCCATCCGAATTGAATTTCATAGCACCAACGCCTGAATTGAATCCATGATTGCTTCCCACTGAACTAAGAACCGGTTGACCAATGCCTTGAGACGAAACCGGATATGCCCGGAAGGTATTATTTCCTAGTTCGTGATACATTACCCAAGTCGTATCCCCTGCGTCCAAAGCTGCTGAATGCTCGGTAGATGGGCTAAAGAGGAAATTGTCCTTAGTTACAACATTCCCCACTCCTGTAGGATTTTCCGATTTGATATCTACCAGTGAATATTTAGCCTCGTTATTTCCATTTGAAGAAAGCTGTGAGGTAAATAGGTAGAAAAGTGTTTCCTCCCCCGGGACTGGCACTGCTATCACGCCTTGACTACTTGAATTATCTCCGCCAATATCATTACCATTCTCCATCAGAACTCCATTGAGATCCCAAACTGATTGTCCATCTGTGTAGAATAGCACTTGGCCTGCCTGATCAGAAATAGTAGTAGTCCCAGCAGGGATATTTTGCGGATGGGGAGATGCTATCGGTCGCGGAGTAGGGGCATCCGGATCATCCGGATCGGGATTAAAGTCTAGTCCTGCTCCATCTCCAAAGTACCAGATATTATTAGTCTGGTCTTCTACATCCCACATTTTAACACGAATCTCAGCATATGCGTAGCAAGAAGATCCAGGCTCGCGAACCAAAACCCAGTAAAGTCCTGGCTTGCAGACTTCATTTGCTTCCTTGCCAATCCACCCTTGATCCCGCTTATTTGACCAGAAGTATTCATAGTCTTCACCGCCGCCAGCTCCTCCACCTGGAGCTCCTCCTTCACCGTCTCCTCCTTGATCTTGTGCAGTAAGAAGTGGTTCTAAGTCAATGCAGGTTTCACAAAGTGTAGTATCCTGAGGAGAAAAATTAGCTTCCAGATTGTTTTCTGTTAAGGTGATAGGGTGAGAAACAGTCTTAGTCTCTCCATCTGCAAAAGTTACTGTTAGGGTTACATTAATGCTTTCACCTGAGGTAGCATCTGCTGGTATCATAAAATGCTCTTGGGCATAATCAGCTGGGAGCGCATTTCCCGTAGAGTCTGTAAGCGGAGGATCAAAATTCCATGCAAAACTTACTGGTCTATAGTTTTCTGGTGTTAACACAGAGGTAAGTTGAACAGGGTTGTTAGCACATGGCATTTCTGGGGCCCAAGTAAAATCAACCGTAGGCTCAATATCAGCATTTGGAGCAAAGGTGGGGAATACCGTGCCGCAGAAGTCAGTCCCTGCAAATGGATCTTCTTCTACCTCAATCAATGTCAAATCTGCTTCGTTCGGATTGGTTACTTTTCCAATCATTTGTGGACCTCCGTCTACTTCCTCATAGATGTAATAGATGCTTCCATCTGGACCTGCTTTGATATCATGGACCGCGAAAATCCCCACAGGCGGTGTGCCTGGATCTACTATAGGTATTACTTCTGGCGTAGAAGTGAGGTCAGATGTAGGTACTCGAAGTAAAGAATCTCCGGCGGAATAGTAGATGTAATTTCCGTCAGGAGAAAATTCGGCCCCACCGTAAGCCCCTGTCCCCGTAGATTGCGCTATTGGATTGGGTGATCCAAATGTTCCACCATTCGTATCAAAATCCAGTACTAAAATGGGATCAGATTCAGACTCAGGTATAATGATTAGTTGATTCGTTTCTTCATTGAATACAATCTTCTTTGGGATGGAAGAAATCCCTTGAGTGTCGGTATTGGTGAAATTTCCTTCTCCTGCATCTAGACTTCTGGAAATTAAATTTCCATTATCAAAACTGATTAAGTAGGAGGATGATGATGGGCTTTTTACTACTAGGAGAGCACCAGATCCATTTCCTATTGAAATGTCTTTTGAGGTGATTTCTCCTAATGGTCTTTCATTTCCTGTAGCTTGTCCGGGAGCATTCATATCTACCACGGCATACTGCAATTCCCCACCTAGAGAGAGGTAGAAGATATAAAAGAGCTTATTTCCATTTGGATCGTATTCCAAAAAGCCGGTAGCTACTTGTTGGACTCCGTCTATATTTCCATTTAATCCAGACCCAACACCTTGTATGGGGTTTTGGCTGTAATCGTAAACTAGTTCCCCATTAGTAAGAAAAAGAGTTTGCCCCGTAATTGGGTCAATTGCAAGCGCGGAATTGTTTTTTGTAAAGACAATTGATCCAGGAATTGACTGGACAATAGGAGTATCGCCTTTTCCGAAGGACAAATAATTGTTTTCAGTCGCTCCATCGCAATACCCGAATATCCACTCATTGTTATTAAAACCCTGCGAATACACAGTAGAATTAAATACAAATGTTGTAAATAGTAGAGTAATAGTAAAAATGTAGGTTAACCTTATGGAATTAGGGCTGCTTTTCATAATTTTCGAACTGCTTCCAAAACAACATACGTTTTGTATCGTTTAAGAAGCCTATCTGAATATTCAAATTAACGAACAAATACTTGTTACGGTCTCTGGTTTACGTTGTTTTTCTTTGTGTGGTTGGACTATTTATTGGAACCAATGCTTATGCACAGGATCCGCAATATAGCCAATATTATGCGGCGCCCCTTTACTTAAATCCAGCTTTTGCAGGATCTGAGTTGACTGGAAGAGTTGGTTTCAATTATCGAAATCAATGGCCAAGTATTGATGCACAATTCACGACATTTTCTGCCTATTACGACACCTACCTCAATGATTACAACTCTGGGATAGGCGTAATGGTTATGCAGGATACAGAAGGAGCTTCCAAACTTCGCTCTACCACCATTTCAGCAATTTATTCTTACGAGTTGAAATTGGGCGATAATGCTTATTTCCGTCCTGGTTTTCAGGCAAGTTATATCCGGAGAGAGATTGGTTTTTATGAGAATCTGATTTTCGCCAATCAAATCAATCCTAATGATCCCTTCGGTCCAATTTTTCCAGGTTCGGATATCGCAGGTTTAGGAGACCCTGTTAATATGCTTTCTCTATCTTTTGGAGGATTGTTTTTTACCGAGGACTTTTGGATTGGTGGATCAGCTCATCATGTGAATCAACCTAATCAGTCTTTTATTGATGGTGATAGCCCTTTGCCAGTTAAGTTTTCTGCCCATGCAGGCTATAGGATTCCTTTGGGTGAAGGCTCTATGCGAGGTGATTTTACCCACCTGAGAAAACAACGCTATCTTACCCCAACTATTAACTATAAAAAGCAGGGGCCATTTGAACAGTTGGATGTTGGGGCTTATTTTTATGTGGAGCCAATTGTATTCGGTGTTTGGTATAGAGGGCTTCCGTATAAGAAAGTGGAGGAGCAAAGTAACCGTGATGCAATTGTCATGATGGTGGGACTCAATCTTCTTTCTGGGTTAAATGTCGGTTACAGTTTTGATTATACAGTTTCACAATTGGGTATTCAGTCTGGAGGAGCTCATGAGTTGAGTGTGTCATGGACTTTGCCAAACAAAAATCAAGGCCAGCCGAGAAGAAGAGACACCTTGCTCCCTTGTCCCAAGTTTTAATCTAAAAATTCGGATTTACGATATACGAGGCTGCCGAATACAAAGTCCTTTTCTATATTCAATTTTTTTGACTGAAAGAGTGGATTGAAGTCCAGTTTATCGGAAGTAAAAATAACCTTAGCCTTTTTGGAAACCATTGGGAATTTCGCCGTAAAAAATAAAAAAAGCTGAAACGATTTCTCATTTCAGCTTTAAACAACTTTTCTCTATAGGCTATAAAACTCTTCCCATCCTTTTCTAGGGACTTCACCGCCTAGTAGCTGATTTGCTAGGGGATTATTAGTGATACGTTGCGTTTCTCTGTCAAATTTCAATGTTGTATTCAATTGCTGTGCTAATACACCGAGGCAGAAAACTTGGCTTAACGGGCCCGCAATCTCAAAGCGCGAACGAGTTTCTTCCTCGCCTTTGCATGCCTTCAAGAAATTAGCAAAGTGATTGGAAGGGCTTTCAGACACTTCAGGAAGCTTGCTTGCCATGTCTTTAGCTTTTTGTTCGCCTATAATTGAAAGCGTACTGCCATGAGATCCACCCTTGAACGTAAGATCTTTGCCATAAATAATTTTGCCTGGATTTAATTTAGCAGGCTGAATCTGGCCAGTGCTGGCTGCCGGTATTTCAGCATTCAATTCGGAGACCCCATAATCTTCAGGTACTGGTGGGACATTGTCCACCCCATCATACCAAGTCATTGTCATAGCAGGCATGTCTCCCCGCTCTGGGAATTTGAAAGCAAGAGTTGATGACATCGGGAAGAAGAAAGGATTGTGACCTCTTAGCATCACTGGATCTACCTCATATGGAAGACCTAAATCTAGAAACTCATGAACCGTATCCATAGTATGTGCTCCCCAGTCGCCTAAAGCGCCCATTCCGAAGTCATACCAGCATCTCCACTGGCCGTTGATAAAATCTTTGTTATAGTCATGCTCACTTCTTGCTGCCAGCCATGTATCCCAGTCTAGTGTGGAAGGAATAGCTTCAGCTTTAGGGAAACTCTTCATGTTCACATCCCAGCCATGCCATCTTCTCGGGCTATTCATATGGGCTGTCACTGCGGTCACATCTTTGATTATACCAGCTTCTTTCCAAGCCTTGAATTGGAAATAGTTGCCCTCAGAGTGTCCCTGATTACCCATTTGGGTGATTACATTATGTCGTTTGGCACTGTCCATCATGAGTGACACCTCATTGAAGGTACGGGCCATTGGCTTTTCTGTATAGACATGCTTGCCTTCAGACATTGCTAGCATAGTAATAGGAAAATGCGAAAAATCTGGCGTTGCCACCGTAATAGCTTCAAATCCATTTCCATACTCATCAAACATCCTTCTAAAGTCCTGAAACCGCTTTGCATTCGGGAACTTGTTTATGATTTCTGTAGTATGAGGAGCCCCCATATCCACATCGCAAAGTGCCACGATATTACACAGGCCTGTATTGTAAAGGTCATTGATGATCTGTGCACCTCTGTTTCCTATACCACAACATGCGAGATTTACTTTATCACTTGGAGCAATATGTCCCATAGACTTACCAAGTACGGTGGAAGGAATGATTGAAATTCCACCAAGGCCGAAAGCGGCAAGGGAACTGGTTTTTAGAAAGTTTCTTCTGTCCTTTTTCATATTTTAGGGTATTTTGGGAGTTCAAATTGTTTTTTGAATGAGAAAGTAAAGATTTTTTACCGCTAGTCTATTTATTTTTCTGTTGAAAGGCGAAAGAATTAACGGAATCGATACCGAAAGAGAAATTTGAATACAGGATGAAAACCCTTGAAAGTTTTGCTATTTTCCCAATTCAATCCTCCATAAACCTATGAATAATTCATTCATCAAAAAGTATGCATTGTTATTAATTTTGATAGCAGTTCTTTCAATTCCTTATGTTTCAGCGCAAAACGGAAAAACCTTTCTTCAATTTAAAGGGAAAGATGGTCCGGGTAAAGGCAAGAATGTGGTGCTCATCTCAGGTGACGATGAGTATCGATCTGAGGAGTCAATGCCGATGATGGCCAAAATACTTTCTAAACATTATGGTTTTAATACGACAGTGTTATTCCCCATCGAACCTGAAACCGGAAATATTGTACCAAGCTATCAAACCAATATTCCGGGTTTGGAGCATTTGGCAACTGCTGATTTGGTAATAATGCTCATCCGATTTCGTGACTTGCCTTTGGATCAAATGCAGCATTTGGAAGACTATTTCAAATCAGGCAAACCTTTCATTGCCCTGCGTACCTCTACACATCCTTTTGCCATCAAAGACCAGAATTCTCCTTTTGCCAAATGGACTTGGGATAGTAAGGTTGCCGGTTGGGAAGGTGGATTCGGTCAGCAGATCATCGGTGAAACTTGGATCAATCACCATGGAATTCATAAATCCGAAGGAACAAGAGCTTTGATAGATGGGGTAAATCGCGATACAGATCACCCGATCTTGCGTGGGGTCGATGACATCTGGGCTCCGACGGATGTATATTCGATTAAGAATTTACCAACAACGGCCAATGTACTTTTATATGGACAGTCCACTGCAGGAATGACTCCAGAGGCACCGTTGATGTGGGATAAGTCGATAATGCCGATTGCCTGGACCAAGGATTATTCGCTGGACGGTGGGAAAACAGGTAAGGTATTGGGAAGTACGCTAGGGTCATCAATTGATTTCCAAGTGGAAGATATGCGTCGCTTGATCGTGAATGCTTCTTTTTGGCTATTGGATATGCCTGAGGTGATTACTCCAGAGTTATCGGTGGATATAGTCGGAAATTATGAGCCAACCATGTTTGGTTTTGATAGCTTTCGGAAGGGAATGAGGGTAAGTGATTTTAAGTAAAAAGAATCCCCCTTGCCCCCTTTGTAAGGGGGAATTGCCATCATAAAATTTTAAACCATCAATTTCGAACGTATTGTTTTAATTGAAAGAGTGAAGTTCAGGAAAACCACTCCTCCTTTTGAAGGGGGCAGGGGGATTTAAAAAAAGATATATAATGAACAAAATAGGATTTAATGTACTGGCCTGGTCTGCTGAGATGTCGGAAGAGCTATTGCCTGTTCTCGATCGTTTGAAAAAGATCGGATATGACGGGGCGGAGTTTTTTATCGGAGGTTCGCCGGAAGCATCCTTCAAATTGATAGGAAGGCATTGTGCAGATATAGGATTGGAAGTGACGGCAGTGACGGTGATGGGGGCTGATCAAAATCCAATCTCTCCTGATGCTAAAGTCCGGGCAGCAGCCAGCGAACAACTTAAATGGGTGATTGATCGAGCGGCGGATTTGAATGCACAGGTCCTTTGCGGTCCATTTCATTCCGGATTTACGGTTTTTGCATCACGCGAACCGATAGAAGAGGAATACAATTGGTCTGCTGAAGTTCTCAACGGAGTTGCTGATTACGCACAAAAATCTGGTGTATTATTGACTCCCGAAGCGCTGAATAGATTCGAATGCTACCTCTGCAATACTATGGAGCAGCTTTCTTATTTACTGAAGAAAGTAGCTCATCCAAATGTCCAGGCGATGTTTGATACGCACCATGCAAATATCGAAGAGAAAAAGCTTGGAGATGCTATTAAGTTTATTGCGCCTCAATTAGGACATTTTCATATATCTGAAAATGACCGTGGCACACCAGGATCTGGTCATGTGAATTTTGATGAAACATTCAAAGCACTGGCTGATATCCAGTACAATGGCTGGCTGACTATCGAAGGCTTTACCAGAAATGATCCTGCTTTTGCCAACTCCATCGGTGTGTGGAGGAATTTCTCTGAGCCTTGGGATATGGCAGAGAAAGGATATGAGTTGATCCGTTCGATGGGAGAGAAGTATGGGTTGTAGAAAAAATATAGCCCACTATTTAAATTGTGGGCTATATCACTTTTATGGATTGGCCGGTTTATGATCCATTTCTAAACCAACGGTAGTTCGAGGCTTAAAGCCGGGCCATTCTTTCTTTTCAGCATCTTCTTTGACATCCAAATATGATTTATAGTCTTCTTCTCCTTTGAGGTAAAAACTTAGAAACGCTGTGACAAAATGTTGATTAATATTGTTGATTCTACGCATATCCCAAACAGAATCTGCATATCTCAAATATTCATCTATATGTCTGGCTGAGTCAAGAGATTCTGCCGGGGCAGGATTTGGGGCTACATTGTGACGAGCATTAATGTAGGTAAGTAGGTACCTCTCAGAGTTTACTGCTCCGTCATAAATTGCTTTGATACCCTCTTCATAGCCAGAGATATCATCTTTACTTCCTGCAATAAATAGTGAAGGGATTTTGATGCCAGCCAACCCTTCGGCATTCCAAACTCCTCGCTGCATACCCCAAGGAGCAAAAGCTACTACAGCCTTGATTCTTGGATCGATCGATGCCTCAAATTCCGGATTTCCTGCAGTTCGCTTCATTAAAGCGGTACTTCCGCCGGCCATTGCTCCAACTAGTTGAGCTGCTTGCGGACTGTATCCTGCACCTACTACATTGATTGCTCCATAGCCTCCCATCGAATAGCCGATTAATGCGGTGTTATCTGAGTCCACTAGACCCTTTAAAAAGGACCCATCTTCCTGACCCAATCTTGCGATTTCATTAAGGACAAAAAGATCATCCAGTGAACGATTGAGAAGGGTACTTTGAAATCCGGCTGCATCGCGAAAGGTTGATTCTGTATGGTCTATTGCTACGACTAGATAACCTTTTGAGGTAAGATTCTCTGTCAAATAAGTCATCAAATATCTGGAACCTGTATATCCATGCGAAACGATCACTAAAGGAAAAGGATCATCACTGAAGGCCGGTTTTGCATTTCTTGTTGCTCTGCCTTGAAAAGTAAATGGAATTATAGGTCTTGTTGGTGAACCATTCTGTCCCATTACTTCATCGTAAGAAATTAATTCACTTGATCCGGCTGTAGCTTCTGCAGGATACCAAACTTCAATCTTCAGAGGTCGATTGTAAAGCGAATCCTCGCCTTTTTTATAGTTAAGGATATCTACCTGATCATTATGAATTAAATCCAATGTTTGAACGCCAACAGCATATTCGCCTCGTCCTGCCAACTCTGGTGCATCAGGCAATAGATCTCCATACACAAAGGGTTTGGAAGCAGACTGCGAAAAGCTTAAAGAGATTGAGCTTAAAAACAGAATAGGGGTAAAAATTGAGGCAAAAAGGTGTTTCTTAGTCATTTTGGGTGGAGGTTTAGGTTTACTGGTTGAAGATGAGAAGTCTTGGAAATCAGCCTGTTTTGATGTGGCTTTAAACATCCGCAATTGCACCTACCTTTTAATCTCTCTTTATTATAAAGTAGTTCTTGTATCTTCATTTCTACAAAGATGTGATGCAGCATTCAAACTTATTCAAAAAGCCGATATGGTTTGATTGAAGTACTATTAGATCTGGTGTCATTTATCCAATCTTCAAATTCCCGCGCATAGTACTCAGGTTTCAAAATTCTTTTTGGAACAATTAAAGCTGATAAATTAGATAAATAAATATAGAAGCTATGTCGGTCATCTAGAATCTTATCAATCTCGTTGATACTAACTTCTCCTTCAGAGTTTCGTCCAGACCATTGAATATTATCCTCATTAAAAGCCATTATTGTTTCACCTATGACCTTTTCATTCTTTTCATTTTTTAGAAATTTCTCGACCTTGCTCTTAATTATTAAAATCATTAATGGTTTGGCTATGAAAAAACCAAAAGCAAGAAAGACTAAACCTATAAAAAAAAGAAGATTAAAGTTTTGGTCAGAGAAGATGAATGAAGTGAAGGGAAGAAAGAATGAAATAAATCCGAAATTAAGTCTTTGTTTAAATCTGAAATTTTCTTTTTCAGGTGAATACCCTCATTGAACTTGTAGAATTCGTATAGATCATCTTTGTGAACATCAAACTTTAGTTTCATATGTCTTCAAACAAAAATATCATCAAATTTAGAACTTAAGTCCACTTAACGAAAATTAGTCAACTAATCTATTTCTCACTTTCTCTTCTTATAATTTTTTATCTTCAATCCATGATCACAGTCACTCGCACAAACTCTTCCAATCCAGACTTTGTAGCCTTAGTAAAGCTTCTGGATGCTTATCTCGCAGAAAAAGATGGACGAGACCATGACTATTACAATCAATTCAACACTATAGTTATGCTGAACCACGTGGTGGTTTGCTCAGAAAATGGGATTCCTGTAGCATGCGGAGCAATCAAGGAATTTGATGCAGATGCTATGGAAGTGAAACGGATGTTTACCTCGCCAGAGGCCAGGGGGAAGGGGTTGGCTTCCCGTGTTTTGACGGAATTGGAAAACTGGGCTGCCGAACTGGGGTATAAAAGCTGCGTACTTGAAACGGGCAAAAGGCAAGTGGAGGCGGTAGCATTCTATAAAAAGAAAGGCTATTCCATCATTCCAAATTATGCACAATACATTGGAATTGAGAATAGCCTTTGCTTTATAAAAGAATTGAAATAATCGTCTTAGGTAAACTGCGTAAACTTATGAGAAGGGTCGCAGACAATCAGAACTCTATTCCAGAATTTTAATTCCCACAGCTTCTATTCCAGGCAACTGGTCTTGACGCATGTACTGCAAGAGTGTTATGCTTTTGGTTTGCTGATCAAATAGGAAAGGAAGGGTATCATAGCGTGTGTAGGAACTTCCAAATCCCTCACCGAGCGGTTCGCCAGATTTAGGATCGAATAGCAAGATATTTACCAGCTTATTGTCTAAAATCACACCCGATGAATCCTTACTGATCACTCTCAGGTAACAGTTAGAAAATGCATATTCCTCGTTAAACTTCACTGCCACCAGATTAGGGGAATTAATCAGTTCCACTTCTCCCAACTCGAAATTAAGGCTATCTGTGATGCCCCAATTTTGATTTGGTAGGCTTCGAAAATCCTCGTAAATCCGCCCGTCTGTACAAGCACCAATTACAAGAAATAGCAGTATAAACAGGCAGTGCTTTACCTTATTCATTCTCTGGTTTATTTGGATTTAGCCCTTGGTTTTTTCTTGGTGGAAATTTCTTCTTTCCTTGAGGTTTTGGCTTAGGTACTCCTGCATTTGCATTCCCTGTATTCCCGTCATTACCTTTTGGCTTTTGCACATTTTGCCTTTTTTGAGGGCCATTAGCTGCTTTTGGCTGCTGAGGTTGAGTTTGAGGAGGAGATGCCTGGCCAGCATTTGCTTCAGGATTTCTAGGCTTATTTCTGTTTTTGTTATTTCTACGTTTTTTCGGCTGGTCTCCCGCAGGTCTCTGACTTTGAGGAGTATTTTGCTGCTGAGGTTCAGCTTGATTAGGCTTTACATCAGAATTATTAGATGCTTGAGATGCTTGTTGATTTCTATTACCTCCAACGTTTTTATTCTGTGGTCGTGGCTTTTTCTTGCGTTTTGTACTTGAGTTAGCAAATTTCTTATCCAAAAGTTCCAATTCCCGAGTTGATTTAGCTGCCAAATCTTCAATTTCTGAAGCTTCATTGTAGCGAAGCGTAAAGACCTTTTTGCCGCTTTCATTGATTGCCTGTATCTCTTTCACACGCTCGCAAGTGATGCTGTGCCAGTCATTATCGTTGTTATAGCTGAACCACATCAGCTTACGGAAAATATCTGTCTTCTGAAGCTTAGCTGGGCCAGATTCTGTCTGAAGTGGACGGTCGATGGCTGGGATATCTTTGATTGCATCCATGTAAGTGTCCAATTCGTAATTGAGACAGCATTTCAGCCTTCCGCATTGACCACTCAGTTTTCCAGGATTCAGGGAAAGATTCTGATACCTGGCAGCAGAGGTACTTACATTTTTGAAGTCCACCAACCAGGTAGAACAGCAAAGCTCTCTACCGCAAACTCCGATCCCTCCCAGTCTTCCGGCTTCTTGCCTTAGACTGATCTGACGCATTTCCACACGGATTCTAAACTCTCCTGCGAGGACTTTGATCAATTCACGGAAATCAACACGATCATCCGCTGAGTAGTAGAAAGTGGCTTTGGAATTATCCGCCTGATATTCTATATCAGACATTTTCATTTTGAGCCCTAATTCTTCTACAATTTGGCGGCATCTATATAGGGTAGGGATTTCCCGGTTTTGAGCCTCTCCCCATTTTTCCATGTCCTTTTGATTCGCGACACGGTATATTCTCAGGATTTCATCGTCATCCCTGATTTTTCTTTTCTGCATTTGCAGGCGAACTAGTTCACCCTGAAGTGATACGTAGCCAATGTGATGTCCACTCGGGACGTCCACTACTACGGGATCACCGGTATTTAAGGCAAGAAAATCTACATTACGATAGTATTCCTTTCTTCCACCTTTGAACTTGACTTCGACAATGTCAAAGGTGTCCACCTCGGGAATCCCCATGTGAGATAGCCAATCGAAGACATTCATTTTATTACAATCACTCGTCCCGCAACTGCCATTGCTTTGGCAGCCTCCGGTACCTCCCGAGGAGGTTGAGCATGTGCTACATCCAGACATAATATATAGACAGGGCAAAGCCCTGGTTAGTTTTGGGTTTAATTCATTAAGTTCAGGATATCCATCCCGATATCCTTGCGGTAGTAGGCCTGTTCCCAGCTGATGCCTTTTACCGTGGTGAAAGCATTGCTAAGAGCTTCCTGCAATGATGCACCCCTGCCCGTAACGGCAATCACCCGACCACCTTGATTGGTTAATTCACCATTTTCATTTCTACCAGTTCCGGCATGGAAAATCTCCGCACCTGAAATGGAATCAGGAAGTGAAATCGTTTTCCCTTTTTCATAAGAACCAGGATATCCACCACTGACCATAACAACTGTTGTGGCATAATCAGGAGAGATTTTTAGTTCGTAAGAAGCTAGTGTCCCTGTACCAATGCCATAAAGCAACGCCAAGAAATCACTTTCAATTCTAGGTAGTACGGCTTCTGTTTCCGGATCCCCCATTCGCACATTGTATTCAATTACCTTTGGCTCACCGTCTTTATTCATCAATCCGATAAATAAGAATCCTTTGTAGGGTATATTCTCTTTGGCGAGCCCTTCTACTGTTGGCTTTACTACCTTTTCTTCAACACTTGCCATAAAGGCTTCATCTGCAAAAATAACGGGACTCACAGCTCCCATACCTCCAGTATTCAGTCCGGTATCTCCTTCTCCAATTCGCTTATAATCTTTCGCCTCCGGCAAAATCTTATAGCTTTTTCCATCGGTAGCAACGAAAACAGAAAGCTCGATTCCAGTCAGGAACTCTTCAATCACAACCTTAGAGGAAGCCTCACCGAATTTCTTATCTAGAAGCATTTCCTTCAATGAAGTTTTTGCTTCCTCTAGCGTCAAGCAGATCAGTACGCCTTTGCCAGCGGCAAGCCCATCTGCTTTTAAAACGATAGGGAGGTTTTGTGCCTCCAAATATGCTAAACCAGCATCCAATTGATCTGCTGTGAAGGTCTCATAGGCAGCTGTAGGAACACTGTTACGCTGCATAAAGCGCTTCGAAAAGTCCTTACTTCCTTCCAGTGTTGCGCCAAGTTGCGAGGGGCCAACAACAGGAATAGCTGAAGTTTCAGGTTGATTTTGAAGGTAATCTACTATGCCTTTTACCAAAGGCTCTTCAGGTCCGATTACTACTAGACTTATGTTTTTTGAGGTGATAAAATCCCGGACTGCATCAAAATCAGTGATGCTGATGTTGACATTGGTAGCTATGCTTTCTGTGCCGGCATTGCCGGGAGCTACATATAATTGAGTACAATCGGTGCTTTGTACGATCTTCCAAGCGAAAGCATGTTCTCTGCCTCCGCTTCCTAATAAGAGTATATTCATTGACTCAATTCAAGTTAATTCGCATGCTCAGAGATGAATTTGATCCGATAGACTCGCAGTTCATCTTCTGCAAAGTCTTCATCCTCTAATTCATCCAAAGCTGCTTTGATCTGATCACTCGTAGCATTCATGAAGTAGTCGTGGAGCATATCCTCCCGATCTTCATCCATGATGTTTTCTATGTAGTAATCTATATTTAGTTTAGTTCCGCTATAAATGATCTGCTCTATTTCATGGAGCAAATCACTCATACTCATGTTGAGGTTTTCTGCTACCTCATCCAAGCCTACCTTGCGGTCGATTTGCTGGATTATTGAAATTTTTACTTTGGACCTGGTTCCAGATGATTTTACTACAACATCTGAAGCGGTCTCGATCTCATTCTCCTCTACGTAGTTCGCAATTAATTTCAAGAATGAAGACCCGAATTTAACGACTTTTCCCATACCTACGCCAATGATTTGCGCTAGCTCCTCTCGGGTGGTGGGATATACGGTTGACATTTCTTCCAACGATGGATCTTGAAAGATGACATAGGGAGGTAGCCCTTTTGAGCGTGCGACTTTTTTTCGCTCTGCCTTTAACAGTTCAAATAACTTCTCGTCATAAGCAATCCCTGTACTAATATCTATCTCCGCCTGTCCATTTTGCAATTCTGCATCGAAATCGTGGTCATGATGGAGATCAAGTTTATATGGTGCTTCGAGAAAATCCCTGCCTTTAGGAGTTATTTTGAGTACGCCATAATTTTCGATATCCTTCTCAAGCATATTCAAGATCATCACTTGACGGATCACGCCGATCCAAGTTTTTTCTGTGGCTTCTTTTCCTTTTCCAAAAACCGGTAGTTTGTCATGTGAGTAGCTCAATACGTAATCTGTCGATTCTCCTACAATTACCTTTACCAGATGGTCCAGACCAAAACGCTCGTTGGTTTGTTTTGCAGCTTCTAGAACAGTACTTACCATTTCCATTCCTTCGAAGGTCTCGCGATTTCGCTTACAATTGTCACAAAATCCGCAGTCATCATCCATGGTTTCCCCGAAGTAATTCAGGATAAATTTCCTTCTGCACACGCCAGTCTCTGAGTAGGCGGCCATTTCCTGTAAGAGGATTTTAGCATTTTCTCGCTCAGTGACAGGTTTGTCTTTGTTGAATTTTTCGAGTTTTACTATGTCTTCGTATCTGTAGAACAATAGACAATGCCCCTCTAATCCATCACGACCAGCTCGACCTGTTTCCTGATAGTAGCCTTCTAGAGATTTTGGTACATCGTAGTGGATCACGTAGCGCACATCCGGTTTGTCAATCCCCATTCCAAATGCAATAGTTGCCACAATCACATCCAACTCCTCATTGAGGAAATCATCTTGAGTCTTGATTCTCACAGAAGAATCAAGTCCCGCGTGATATGGCGCTGCATTGACTTGGTTTACTTTGAGTAGCTGTGCGATTTCTTCTACTTTTTTCCGGCTTAGACAATAGATGATTCCAGATTTCCCTTTGTGTCCCTTGATGAATTTGATCAAATCCTTCTTTGAATCATTCTTTACTTTAGGGCGAATCTCATAGAAAAGGTTGGTTCTGTTGAAGGAGGACTTAAATAAGTCTGCCTCTTCCATCTGAAGATTACGTTGAATGTCCTGTTGCACTTTTGGCGTAGCGGTAGCAGTCAGTGCTATTATCGGTAAATTTGGTGCGATCTGAGCAATTATTGATTTGATCCTTCTGTATTCTGGTCTGAAATCATGTCCCCACTCAGAAATACAGTGTGCTTCATCTATTGCAACAAAGCTAAGCTCAGCCGACTTGAGGAATTCAACGTTTTCTTCCTTAGTCAACGATTCTGGCGCCACATAGAGAAGTTTGGTTTTCTTCTGTAGTACTTCATTTTTCACTCGTGTAGCCTCCGATTTATTCAAAGTAGAGTTCAGGAAGTGGGCATTGATTCCCAATGCCTGTAACTGATCCACCTGATTTTTCATCAAAGCAATCAAAGGGGATATAACTATCGCAGTACCATCATTGATTACAGCAGGCAATTGATAGCATAAAGATTTGCCAGCGCCTGTAGGCATAATGACAAACGTATTTCGCTTATTAAGCAAGTTATCTACGATCAATTCCTGATTTCCACGGAATTGACTGAATCCAAAGATTTTTTTAAGATCTGCTTTTACTTTTTCTTCCACTTGTTAGGGGGCTTAAAGGGTAACTAAAGCCTGTAAACAGGAATGATTTATTACATTTATACCCATGTTCAAAATTAGTTATAAACACGGGTAAAATTGAATTTAGCTAAAAATATTAGAAATACAGCCACGAGAGTACTTCAAAACGAGGCTCAGGCAGTGTTAAATCTCGTTGATTTTTTAGATGGTGATTTTGATGCATGTGTAGAGCATATTTTGATATCCAAAGGTAGAGTAGTAATTACCGGTGTTGGGAAAAGTGCCCTTATAGCGAATAAAATAGTTGCTACCCTGAATTCAACTGGAACACCAGCACTTTTCATGCATGCTGCGGATGCAATTCATGGTGACTTAGGGATGATTCTCGAGGGCGATACGGTCATTTGCATATCCAAGAGCGGTAATACGCCAGAGATCAAAGTTCTTGTTCCATTGCTCAAAAAACTAGGTTCTAAGCTCGTGGCTTTAGTTAGTAATACGAAAAGTTTTCTAGCGGAGCAGTCAGATTATGTGCTGAATGCTACCATTTCTGAGGAAGCATGTCCCCATAATTTGGCTCCAACTACAAGCACTACAGCACATTTGGCACTCGGAGATGCTTTGGCAGTTTGTCTGCTGGAAGCTAAAGGTTTTACCTCAGACGACTTTGCTAAATACCATCCTGGCGGATCTTTGGGCAAACAGTTGTATCTTAGAGTGGGTGATGTGTTGGGAGGAAACGAAATTCCAATTGTCTCCGAAAATGCCGGGTTGGCTGAAGTCATTCTAGAGATATCGGGTAAAAGACTAGGCGCTACTTCCGTGATAGATGCGGAAGGAACTTTGAAAGGAATTATTACAGATGGGGATTTGCGAAGAATGCTTCAAAAATCGCTGGATATTCAGTCGCTTAAGGCAGCGGATATTATGACTATAAATCCGAAATCTATTTCAACCCAAGAATATGCGATTCGGGCTCTGAATATGATGAAAAATCATAATATCACTCAACTTGTGGCTATGGATGGAGATAAAATCGCAGGTTTTGTCCATATTCATGAATTGATGAAGGAAGGAATTGTTTAATTTTTAACATGCACAATAAACCTTATATTTTAATAATGGCTGGAGGTATTGGCTCCAGGTTTTGGCCGTATAGTCGTAGAAAACGACCAAAGCAATTTTTGGATATACTTGGCACAGGAAGAACATTGTTGCAAATGACCTTTGATAGGTTCTCTGAAATCGCCGAGCCTGAACAGTTTGTGGTTATTACATATAGAAAATACCTCGCCTTAGTCAAAGAACAACTGCCTGAATTGAAGAGCAGTCAGATTCTAACAGAGCCTTTGCGCAAGAACACCGCTACGTGTATTGCTTATGCTACTTATAGAATTCATTCCATGGATCCGGAAGCTAGGATTTTCGTTACGCCGGCAGATCATCTGATTTTACAGGAAAAGAAATTCATTCGTACTCTTAAAAAGGCTGTCGAAACAGCCGGCGATGGTAAACTAATTACCTTAGGTATCAAGCCAAATAGGCCGGAAACAGGTTTTGGCTACATTCAATACATTGAAAAGCCGAATACGCATGCTTTCCGGGTAAAGACATTTATTGAAAAGCCGAATATGAAACTTGCTAAGACATTTTTGGAAAGCGGGGATTTTGTGTGGAATTCTGGGATGTTTGTATGGAAAGCGGAGAGTCTTATTCAGGCTTTTGAAGAGCACATGCCAGATATGGCAGAAGTATTTGAAGAAGGTAGAAATATCTATGGTACAGATGGAGAAGCTGCATTTGTTTCTACTGCTTATACCCAAATGAAGAACATTTCGATTGATTATGGAATCATGGAAAAATCGAGTCAGGTATATGTGATTCTAGGTGATTTCGGTTGGTCAGACTTGGGGTCCTGGAATAGTCTGTATGACTTAAGAGAAAAGGATGAAAATAACAATGTGATAGAGGCAAATGCGATTCTATTCGATACTGAAAATAGTTACATAAAAGTAAATGGAGATAAGCTCGTGGTCGTGCACGGACTTGAAAACTACCTTGTGAACGAGACTGATAATGTACTTCTCATCTGTAAACTTGATGCCGAGAAGAAATTCCGTGAGTTTGTGTCAAATGCAAAAAAGAAAGGGGAAGACTTTATCTAAAATCTTCCCCTTTCTTTAATTTTTTGAAGTTATTTCCGCTGCCTGATTGCTTCGTAAATCGCTACTCCAGCAGATACAGATACATTTAAACTTTCAATTCTTCCAGCCATTGGGATTTTGACTTTTTCATCCACTATTCCCATTAGTTCGGTAGAAATCCCGTCTTCTTCAGATCCCATTACCAATGCTACCGGGACAGAAAAATCTACTTCATACATCGTTTTCTCCGTTTTCTCCGTGATGGCTACTAATACCAAACCCGATTTCTGAAGATCTCTACAGGTATAAAAAAGATTTCTTACACGCACCACTGGAAGGAAATTCAACGCTCCCACTGAAGTTTTGATTGCGTCCGAGTTAATCTGTGCGCTGCCTTTCTCAGGAATTACTATTGCATCGACTCCGGCACATTCTGCCGTTCTGGCGATAGCACCAAAGTTTCTCACATCGGTGATCCTATCAAGAATCAGGATCAAAGGAGATTTCCCTACATTGAAGCAGCTTTCGATCACATGATCCAAAGAAGCATATTCTATCGAAGACATCTGAGCTACTACGCCCTGATGATTTTTACGTGTGATTCTATTTAGTTTTGCATCAGGTACGCGAACAACTGGGATTTTTTCAGCCTTACATAACTGCAATAGCTCTTTGATCAGGTCATTGTTGATTTCCTTTTGCACCAACACCTTATCGATGTCTTTGCCAGCATGGATTGATTCCATGACAGCTCTTGTACCAAAAATAAAATCTTTTTCGTGTTCGCCTTTTTCAATCAAAAAGCCATCTTTCCGCTTCTCCATATGGATATATTTTTGAACCAAACCGGCTGATAAGCACGTGAGCGATTCAAGGTGTAATAGTGTGGGCTAAGTATGTTTTTAACCCGCGCAAAGGTAAAGCGAATTCTTGAACTCTCGTTAGTTCCTCCATAACTCCACACTTCTCGGTCCAAATAAAAGTTGACTTCCTGAGGTGGACCCATGACAATATATACCATTCCCTTATCCGTTTTCCAACCTTCTTTGAAGTCTGTGAATAGAATATTGGCAAATTCTACCTGTCTGAAATATTCACGGATAAGTTCTTTTGCTGTATCTGGATTTCTGGTTAATCCTATCCAGTAAGTGTCTAAGGCTTTCTTTTTATCCTCAGCTGCCAATAGGTCTTCATGCTCTTTCCGAGTGGAAATGTAGGTAACCATATCCACCATTTCATCCCAATCTTTCACCTTTGGAAATGCTTCATGTGTAGTTTTTAATACAAGTCCTGTGCTAGCTGTTGTATCACTTTGGATAAAATAGTATCCGATTTTATCGAAGGTTTTGGGGATATTTTCTAAGAAATCACCTTCATCTATCACTTGTAGCTCTCTAGGTACTGTAGCTGGCTTGGTTTCCATAGGTGGGTAGGGCACTTCCAAGCTGATTGGATAATAAAACCCATGAAGGGTAGGTCCTCCATTGGACTTGAAAAGCAATGACTCTCCTGCGTTCAGGTAGTTTTGGTCGAAGCCCACATTATTGGCATAGTAGGCCCCGAAGTCTGTTATATCATATACAAAACTGCTTTTGATGTCGGTAGAATAATAATACTCATCTCCTTGCCTAGTGTCTAAAGCGGTAAATAAGGCAATAGAAGTTTCAGTACTAGCTGGGACATCAATAGTCTTTTCAAAGACCCAATGCCTGTCAGTGTCATACTTCAGATCATCTGAGGTTAATATGGACGTGTTGTCAGAAAGAATTTCCTGTTCATAGCTATCCAAAATGGAATAAGTGAAGCTGAATGAAGTGAAAACTGGATTTTCTTCGATTTTTTCTACCTGAAACTGAAGCTTAAAACGTGTGTCAGTTTCTTTGATAGGAATGATCTTAAGCGAAAGTCTGGAGTACCTGGAATAGCGAAGTGTCTGATTTAGACTACTTAATGTCTTTTGCGCCAAGGTGGGTAATGTAGTGCCTGTGAAAAGGATCAAAAAAATCAGGAGTCGGCTTGTTTTACAGTTCATTGGGTGTTGATCTCGGGTTTTCAAAATTAACCTTACTTTTGCCAAAATAGTAAATTTTTGTATGGCTACCTATACAACGGAAATCGCCTCTGACAAGTTGGTCAGTGACAATCCTATTCATCAACGCTTACTGAAAGCATACATTGCTGCTCAGCCTTGGATTTCTGGCAAATTGCTGGAAGTGGGCTGTGGTGAAGGTCGTGGTGTGGAAACACTTTTGCCTTTGGCAGATAGTTATCTCGGCTTGGATAAGATTCAGGAAGTAATCGATGAGTTGAAAATTAAATTCCCAGCTGTAGAGTTTCAGCAGGCTGTGATTCCTCCATTCAAGGGAATATCAAATAATTCTTTTGATACAGTTGTGAGCTTTCAGGTGATCGAGCACATTCCAAATGACAGATTATTCTTAGAGGAAATCTACCGTGTATTGAAACCAGGAGGAAAAGCTGTGATTTCTACTCCGAATATCAATCACACGCTGTCAAGAAACCCTTGGCATGAGCGGGAATACACTCCTCAGCAATTGATTGATTTATGTGCATCCATTTTTGACTCAGTGGAGGCCAAAGGAGTAGGAGGGAATGAAAAAGTCTGGGCATATCATGAGGCGAACCGAAAGTCTGTGCAGAAAATCATGCGATTTGATATTTTTGATCTGCAACACAAATTGCCAGCTTCTATTCTGAGAATGCCCTATGAGATTCTCAACCGCCGAAATAGAAACAAACTTCATCAGCAACAGGGTAAAAGTGTGGTGGATATCACCCATGAAGATTACCCAATTGTCGATGATCCTGCGAAGGGATTGGATTTGTTTTATATCCTGAAAAAGAAGTTGAAGTAAAGTAGAAATCTTGGGTCTTTTATTCAAGAAAAGCTGCCTTAATCCCTGAGATGATCATATTGGTACCGATGATGGCAATGATCAATCCCATGATCTTTCCGATCACGACGATCAGGTTTTTGCCCAATCGCTTTACGATCTGATCTCCCAGTTCAAAAGCTATATGTGTCAAAAAGCACATTCCTGCGAATACAGCGATTACAATAAGAATATTTAGGTAATCACCCTGTGAAGCAAAGTTCATCGCGGTCACGATTGTGCCTGGGCCAGCTAGAATCGGAATTGCCAATGGGGAAATAGCAATATTCTCCTCGATTTCAGGGTCTTTGATGTGCTTCACACTTGATTTTTTGGACTGAAGCATCTCGAAACCCACATAGAAAATCAGGATACCACCAGTGATTTTGAAGGCAGGAATTGTGATTCCGAATATTTCGAAAATGAATTTCCCCAGCACCACAAAGACCACTACAATCACAAAGGCAGTAAGCGTAGCTCTTTTGCTGATGCTTCTTTTGGTAGCCTTATCCAGATCATCTGTTAGGGACGCAAAAATAGGCACGTTTGCAATCGGGTTCATGATCGCGAAAAAACCTGTGAAAACGGATAATGTGAAAGCGAGGATATTATCCATGAATGAGCGTTGATCTTCTGAATTAGATAGAATTTGCGAAGGTATCAAAATCTTCCGTGTGAAAGAACGGAACTACAACTATATCATTTTAAGGGACTCCAAGAGCATATACGCTATTTGCCGTATGGCATGAAAAGGATGGCCAGTCTACTTTTGAACTGTATTTTAAATATTCAAAAACATGAAAACTTACAACACTACGCTTTGGGCTTTTCTTTTGGGAATGGTATTCACTTTTTCTGCTTGTAGCTCGGATGATGATATTAATCCTAAGCAAACAACCCAGACGAATCCAATGCCAAATGCACCTGGAGATGCAAATGCTGTTTTGGCAGCAGTGATGTCTTATTCTGACCTGCCTGGCTCGGTGCCTAGCATACCAGGAGTAGGAGGGGTCGCAATAGATGTAGCTTCTGGTTCTTTTTTTAATGGAGCTGTTGGGAGCAGCCTTGTCAATGTGGGAGATGTGAAGCTCAACTCAAAGGCGCTTCAAATCCCTGGAGGAAATGCTTACATTAATAACCCTACAGATTTTTCTTATTCACTAGTGGCTGGTCAGACCAACTCTTGGCAAGTGGCAGGAGGTAGCGGGTTTGATGCTTTCACTCATACCACGGTTAAGAAAATGCCTTCTCAGGTGAAATTCTCCGCCTCAGTAGTAGATAGCTACAGTAAAGCTTCGGACATAGTGCTAACAATTGAGTCAGTGACTTCCAACACAGATAACATTCTTTGGGTGATTTCTGATGGTAAAACAACTGTCACCAAAGAATCAAAAACTACCTCAGTAACCTTCAGTTCATCAGAATTGAGTGGACTCAAAGCTACATCCACTGGGTTGGTTCAAGCTGCTAGCTATAATACAGAAGAAAAAACTTTTGGCAGTAAAAAAGTCTACTTTATCAATGAGACCGTTCACACTAAAATCATTGAAATCAAACAATAAATTGTTTTTATAAGTCTGTGGGAGTGAGCCCACAGACTTTTTTTAAACTTTTTTTCTGAAAATTCTCTTGAATGGCTCCGTAGTCTGCCCTACAAAATCCTCTGGAAACTTTTCCTCGTCAGGAAGCCCTACGAGAAGATTCTCATCATCCGACGGCCAATAATTTGTACGAAAAAGGTAATCCCAAAGACTCAAAGAAATCCCGTAATTGAAACCATGTGGATGGTTTTTGGGCAATTCCCGGGCGTGATGCCAAAGATGCATTTGTGGTCCATTGATGATGTATTTGAAAGGGCCGAGAGGGATTTTAAGATTTGCATGACCTAATTGACCTAATACCAAAGTGAATATATGGACTATGAAGAAGTCTGTAATCCCGAAGCCAATCATGGCAAGTGGAATATATTCCAGCGTACGATAAAGAATGTTTTCCATCCAATGATAGCGAAGTAGGGCAGCGAATCCCATTTCCCGTGTACTGTGATGGACTTTATGGAATTCCCACATCCAGCCCACATGATGATACATGCGATGAATCGCCCACTGCATAAAGTCACGAAGTATAAAAATTATCACCAATTGTAGCCATCCTGGCAGTCGATCCACTTTGATAGCTACGGTGTTTGTGATTCCAAATAAGCCTAGAAAATCATTGAAGGCTTCCACTGCTACCATGGAAAGTGCATTGTAAGCGACCAAGGCAAAAAGAAAGTAATTCCAAAAAAGATAGAAGATGTCTAGCCAGAAATGCTCTCGAAGAATAGGCTGGTTTTTTCTCCATGGAAAAAGTATCTCCAACCCATAAATAACCAAAGATGCACCCACAAGCCAGTAGAAGTAATTATGCCAACTTGGGTGTAGGACCTCTCCAATAAAGTAATTCCAATAGCCATAATAGCCGTCTGAAATCGCTTTGATGTATTTTTCCATGAAGCAAAGATGGTAAAATTATGGTTTATCGGCGACTGGATGGCGGAAGAGAATTATACCGAAAGCTATCCCAAATGCTATGTAAACGATTCCCATAACCCAAATAGCAATGGGTAATTCGGGGTTGGAAGTAAGTCCTTTTAGTAGAGCAAGGCCACCGATTAGGAAATGGCTAAGATTGGCAATGCAAATTGGACGATTGTAAATCCCACCTATCAGGCTGCCTTTGCTCATCAAGTTGAGCATCCCAAACCCAAAATATAATGCCCCTAAGATTTGTCCTATAAAAAGGGTTGTTTGATTAGGCTCCAGATTAAGATAGCTTAAAATCAAATCTGGTGCAAAAGTGAGTGTAATTCCGACTGAGCACATGAACAGTGCACTTAAGGTCATTATTAACTTGGTATTCATCTAAAAGAGAATGGTTAATAGACCCTGAAATTATAAAGATTTTAGTACCTACACGAAATTATCAGAGTTAATTCAGACAACACTGAGTATGCTTTTCAAAAAATAAGAATGCGACAAGCGCCGCACTCTTTTGATTAATTGTTAGACATTTTTGGATTGATCCACTCGGAAAGAAACCTTGCAGACGCAGCCATATGAGGTGACTTTACCATCCTTCACATGGGCTTTGATATCTTTTACATAAACTGAGTCGATGTTATGGACAGTTTTAGAAACTTCATCCACTGCATTTTGAATTGCATCCTCGATGCTCTTTTCTGATGAGGCAATTACCTCTAATACTTTAACTATTCCCATGGTTATTTTGGTTTATTGTGAAAATTAAGGTTAATTTTTATACAATCGCCATGCTAGCTATAAGAAAACCATTGTTTTGGTATAAAGTCTGATCGAGTTCTGAGGAGGATTTGTGGTTTGTATTGTTTTAGAGAATACAGTAGCCGGAAGTTTTATTTTTGTCTTTTGATCAATCTTGTAGTTATAATCAATATGTCTGTCAGAGGCTTGTCTCGATTGTTTGTTTCGGCTGCAGCTATTTTGTCTACTATATTCATTCCCGAAACTACCTCCCCAAACACGGTGTAGTTCTGATCCAAATGAGCTGCACCTCCCGTCGTTTTATAAACTTCCCGATGTTATTCAGGATAGCTATATGGAACCATTCTTTCTAGCTCGACCTCAGCCAAGGAATCTAATTGACTTTTAAGCTTCATAATGGCTTCCCCATTTCTTAAGTCACTATTTTTTGCAAATTCCTGATATTGAGTAAAGATCGATTTATTGACTGGATCATTAATGACATGATTGTAAGCAAGCATTTTATTGATGCGCTTTTCTGCTATTTCTAACGTGCTATCTGTGTATGTTCTCCCTTGCACGATATAGAACTGGATGAAGCTGCCTTTTCGCAAAGGATTCACATCATCTCCCTCTCGCGCTGCGCCAAGTGCTCGTCTTTTATGAAAATGGGTGGAGGTGATCTCGGCTGGGACTGTCTCTGATAGATTCAGCGAATTTTTCTTTTTCAAAAATTCATCATCATCATAAGCTTCGCCTGCTTGAATCATAAACTTCTCAATCACCCGATGAAAAAGAATGCTATCGTACATCCCTTCTTTGACCAAGCTGAGGAAATTAGTGCGACTTAAGGGAGTGTCGTCATACAAGCGAAGAACAATCGTCCCTTCCGTAGTGACTAGCTCAATGTCTTTTTTTAGGTCCCTTTTGCTAATTTTTGACTTGCTCAAAGAATGACAACTAGCAAGCAAAAGGAGAAAGGCTAGCGCGATAAAATTTATCTTCATATTGTTTTATTATGGTAATACCGTGGGATTCTAATTGGAAATCGAGCATGTCGAAAACGACACACAGAGGGATGATTATTTCCTAGGCGAGATTCCATGTGACCTTTAAAAATCAAATTATAGACACATGAAATTAGTGATTTGCGGTGTTTAGAAAAGCAACCAGCATTTTTTCTCCAAGCTCTTTTCCTTAAATTTCTTTTTCAATAAAGATTTGCTATGACCTTAGAATATTACCGTGATTACTGCCTTGCCAAAGCTGGAGTGACTGAAGATACACCTTTTGATAAGGATGCTCTTTGTTTTCGGGTTGGGAATAAGATTTTTTCGATTTGCTCTATTTCTGCATTTCAATACATCAATCTGAAATGCGATCCTGAGCGGGCAGTGGAGTTGCGTGAGCAATATGATGGAATTACCCCTGGCTTTCATATGAATAAGCAGCAGTGGAATTCGGTGAGTACAACTGGAAATGTTCCTGATCGATTGATTTTGGAATTGGCGGATCATTCTTACGAGCTTATCTTTGGCAGCTTGACTAAAAAACTGCAAGCTGAAATTCGCCCATGAGTTATTTCTCCATTTCCAATGTTTCCAAATCTTACGATCATCAAATTGCACTTCAACCATTTTCACTTGAATTAGGGAAAGGAGAATTCCTTGCAATCGTCGGAGAGAGCGGATCAGGTAAAAGTACATTACTCAAAATAATGGCGGGCTTGGAAGTTCAGGATTCTGGAGATGTTCAGTTGGATGGAAAAGCAATATTAAATCCTAATCAAAAGATAGTGTCGGGATATGATGAGATCAGACTGATTCACCAGAATTTTCATTTATATCCTAATTCTACTGTAGAGGAAAATATCTCCAGACAATTGCTTCACTATGAAAAAGCCTATGCGAAAAGTCGTGTGGAGAATTTACTTAAACTGCTTGGGCTTGACTCATTTAGGGATCGATTCCCACGTCAGTTGTCTGGAGGACAAAAGCAAAAAGTGGCTATAGGCAAAGCGCTGGCGGTGGAACCGGATGTTTTATTACTCGACGAACCATTTTCTTCCCTAGATACTATTCAGACACACCATCTCATTTCGGAGTTGAAAGAGATATTTCAAGAAATGGGCACTACGGTGATTTTTGTAACCCATGATCTGGATGATGCGCTTCGATTGACGGATAACCTGATCATTTTGCAAAAAGGGAAAGTGGCCCAAAATGGCAATTCTCGCCAGCTCTGTGAGAAACCTAAAACCAAGTATGTGGCGCAGTTATTTAGCCCAATAAATACGATCCCAGATACTAAAGGCAGTTATGTCAGACCGGCAGATGTAAAGCTTCGCATCAAGGGTGGATTATTGGCTCATGTCACAGATTCTCGCTTTTTAGTGCACTTTAATTCCCTCAAAGTTCATCTCAAAGAAAGTGGGATCACTTGGGAAGTAGATGACCCTCAGCGAAAATATGAGGTAGGAGACAGGGTATATCTAAGTTGGGATGATTCTAAAGTGATGAATCTTTGAGTGTGAAAAAAAGAAATATACCACTAACTGTACTCTATGAGTTCAAACTGGCGATTAGTCAGGTGAGTTTGTGGCTCTGGATCAAATTGGGCTTGGTGAAATCTTTGCTGATTGTTCCTTTTGAAGGATTTGGGAATGATAAGGAGATTTTACTGGTAGGTAGAGTGATCCGCGACAATAGAATAGGCGAATCAAACCCAGAGGACAGTGTCTGGCGGAATATCGGCAGAATGCGGAGGAGATTTATGAGTGTGGTGATCCCAGGTGTGCAGGTGAAGGCAGAATTTCAGGGCGAAGAATACTTTGTTAGAACCGATGAGGAAGGGTACTTTGAATTTAAAATCCACCCTAAAAAACATATCCAAATTCCAGCGCGCTGGCAACAGATTAATTTGACTTTAGTCGATCAGGTAATCAAAAACCAAGGTAAAGTCAAAGCAACTGCAGATATATTCCTTCCGGTGGGAGATATCGATTATGGTATCGTTTCAGACATAGATGATACCATAATCCCAACAGGCGCGATGCGAATGACAGAAATGCTGAAAACCACGTTTGCCAAAAACGCACATACCCGGGTGCCTTTTCCAGGCGTGGCAGCATTCTATAAGGCCTTACAAAAAGGGAGAGATGGTATAGAAAGCAATCCTTTTTTTTATGTTTCCAGCAGTCCCTGGAATTTATACGACTTTCTCCACGAGCTTCTCCGTATTCATCATATCCCCAAAGGCCCCTTGATGCTTCGGGACATTGGATTGTCCCGCACAGAGCTTATTTCAGGAAGTCATGCTGAGCACAAGCTAGAGCAGATTCGCCAGATTCTTACTGTCAATTCTCAATTGCCCTTTATGCTGATAGGAGATAGTGGACAGGAAGATCCCACTATCTATCTACAAGTAGTTCGTGAGTTTCCAGATAGAATTATAATGATTTTTATCCGCGATGTGCATGCCTCGCGACATGCTTATGCGGAGAAAATAAGCGAAGAACTGAAGAACCTCAGAGTAGAAATGTTGCTGGTGAAGAACACGCTGGAAGCTTCTCGATATGCGCTTGACAAAGGATGGATTTTGGAAGAGGATATGGAGGAAATAGCTGAGGAAAAAGTCAAAAATGAAGAGGAAAATGAAGAAATCTGAATCCTATTCTTTTAGTGAAAGTATATAACTCACCATTGCTTTGGCATCTTCTTCTTTCAAATTGGGGTGAGGAGACATAACTGGACTTCCCCAAGATCCTGAACCTCCTGAAATCACTTTTCTGGCAAGAAGATCTATATACACTTGCTTGATTGGGTATCGTTTTGCGATGTCTTGAAATGCCGGTCCTTTGGCTCGCTTATCAGATTTATGGCATTCTGCACAATCTGAATAAGAAATCAAAACCTCACCTTTTTTGATGATGTACATAGCTATTTCTTCATCCTCGCCTTCAATTGCCCGTATATACGCTTGTTCCTTTTCAACAGAAGAGTCAACATTCTCCTCTGAAGTTTTTTGTGTGCAAGCTGCAAGAGTGAACAAGATGAAGATCAGATTTCTTCTCAATTCTGAAGAGTTTAAAGTGGTAGATTTAGTTCTATAAAAAGTAAGAGGTAAAAAGCCATACTTCTTACCTCTTACACTACTTACTACTTACAATTTACTATTCCTCGTCATGGGCACCGTGCTCACCATGTACATGTCCATGCGCAAGCTCATCTTTTGTTGCCTCACGTACTTCTTCGATACTCCCTTCGAAATGCAAATCAAAGCCTACCAGAGGATGGTTGAAATCCAATAGGATTTCCTCACCTAGGTCTTTCAGGATTTTTGCCTGCATAGGGTAACCATCTTCGTCCATAAGAGGAAGAAAATTACCTTCTTCCAGCATTTCTGGATTGAAACCATTATCTCCTGAAAACTGTGATTTAGGAAGATTTACGATTAATTCCTCATCGATTTCTCCATAAGCTTCCGCCACCGGAATCACAAATGAGAAATCTTCTCCTTGCTCTTTACCGAGTAATAATTCTTCGAATTTTTCAGGGAGATCACTTGCTCCAAAAAGAAAATAAAATGGATCTTCTGAATCACGGATTTCTACGCTGAAAGGAGCTGATTCTATCTCATCAGCTTCTTTGCTTACTTTAAGTTCGTATGTGAGTCCGACGACTGTGTTTTCTGATATTTTCATGTGATTATAATTGTTTTTTAATAGTCATTACCTGTCCCATGACGAAGGAAACGGGATGGAATCTTGCATTACGGATAAACATTCCTACATGTGACGTCTGCGTCATGCTCGATTTCCTATGCTTATTTGATGATCCCATGTCTCAAACGTATGCTGATCCGCTCTTTCAAAATATCCCACTTACTTCTGGGGGTGGATTTTAAGAGTGGTTTTATTGCTCGAAACACGAAGTATTGATAATCTTTTTCTTCGAAAAATAGGGGGTAGGTTTCCATTTTTTCCAGGTAAAAACCATTGGAAGTAATGCTTTTGATAAGGTCTCCCGAATCCAATGGCTGATCGATCACCTGGAGTTTTTCAGGTTCATTTTCTATCATCCACTGCAGGTATCTAGGCGCAGGGATATGGATGAAAATTACCGAATTCTGATGTGCATGCTTATGGATATTGCGGAAAAGACGGTGATGTTGATCCACGGGAATGTGCTCCAAAACATCTGGAAATACGAAAAAATCAAAGGTTTTTTTAGGCTTATCAAAGTCTGACATATCCGAAACTTCAAAGGTCAGATTAGTTTGTTTTTTCCAAAGCGTTTTGGCTTTGGATATACTTTCGGGAGAAATATCCACAGCCAACACCTCCCCTTGCTTTACTTGATTTGCAAGCAAATGACTCACTGTTCCGATTCCACAACCTATTTCCAAAATGCTGTTATTCGCATTCAGTCCAGCTGCTTTTACCTTATCCAGAATACTTAAGTGACGGGAATTGATCCCTGTCTTTGCCTGCTTTTCGGCAAACTGGTCGTAAAAACTGATGACTTTGTCCTTATCCTCTTCCATTCTTTTCTTTGATCGTGAAAAACACTCCGGCGATCAATGACAATACGATTAAGTATTGAAAAATAATCATAGGAGTTTTGGTGGCCGTGTAGCTTTTTGGTTCAAACTTAAATACAATCTCATGAGTTCCTGCCGGAATGATCAATCCACGAAGTAAATAATCAGTTCTCAGGATTTCAGCTTCCTGTCCATCGATGGTTGCTGTCCATCCCTCAGGATAGTAGATTTCTGAAAAGACAGCCAAACCTTCTTTACTTATCTCTGCCTGATATTTCAATTCATTAGGTTTGTAAGAAGTGTGTGTGATCTCACCGGCACCGGCGCTTACATCACCAAACTCTTCAGTGTTCACAGTTGCTTGGGACTTGGTATTTATTTTTGCCAGCTCATCCATTTCTTCCTGATTGGTTTGTACCGTCACTACTTGCGAAGGAATCCACGCTGGACCATTCGCTTCTGGGTTTTCAAAAACCGAATTTGCAGCAGTTCCGGCGATGACATATTTTGTATTCATCATATTGATTGTCTGAATACCGTCAAAATCAAATTCACCGTCCTGAGCTTTTTTTACAAAATCATTTAACTCAAAGTTCAATCGATTGTCCAGTAAATCCTGATATCTGCGCATTTTGGCACCATGATATCCACCAAGACTATGGAATCTGTAGGGTGATTTCCCGGTAGCTGTAAGACCCTCTGTAAGATCCAGCACTCTGAAATAAGCGTCGTCCTTTGCTATTACCTGATCGGCTGGAGTTTCTGTAAAGTAAGCTCTGCTGGGATTTCCCTGAAAGGAATCGTCATTTAAGTACTGCTTATTTATTGTCCATAGATCTATGGTAACCAACCCAAAAATCCCCAGCCCTAGAACTAGATCAGAGATTTTGTTTTCCAGGGCAAAGTATATCAAAGCAAAAGATGCTGCTACTAAAGCCAAACTTCTCCAGGCACTTGCTGAAAGCATGGTTTTTCGGTCTTGGCGGATCGCATTTAATAACCAATCTGGCAAACCTCCGTCTGCCGCTCCTTCAAACCTGAACACTCCGGCACCGATCGCTAGCAAGAGTAATAGTCCTCCAATTGATGCTCCAGCAATGTATAGCGGTTTAAAATCTTTGCTTTGATACAGCCTTTCTAAAGAAATAGCAGCCAAAGCTGGAATAGCAAAAAGAGTCATTCCTAAAGCCATGGAGACTGCCCGGAATTTATTATAGCCAGGCAGAATGTCAAAAAGGAGGTAGTTAAACCAACTCAGGTTTTTCCCCCAGGAAAGCATAAGTGAAAGAATAATGATCGCCCCAAAAGTATATAGGCTCTCTTTTGGAGCTGCCCAAATTCCAATGAAAGCAAGGAAAACCAAGATAACTCCTCCGTAAATCGGGCCGCCTGTAAATGGCTGATCTCCCCAATAAGTTGGCGCTCCCTGTAAGAATCCAGTGATTTGTGCTGGATCAAGGCCATTGCTTCGCAAAGCTTTTTCTGATTCGGTATTCTTGCCAAGAGGCGTGCTACTTCCGCCACCATAGAAATTTGGAACCAGTAAGGTTAGGGTTTCCAACTTGCCGTTGGACCAAGAAAACGCATAATCCTTGTCCAGTCCAGCCGAAGCAGATTCCAAAGTTGCCTCGCCTCGGGTGGAATAAGGAGCATATTCAAGAGCTGTTGCAAGCCTCCCAATATTTCCCCCTACTGCCAGTACAGCTCCTAGAGCCAAAAAAGCAATCGTTTTACCGAGTTGAGCAAAGCCCTCTTTTTTCCAGTCAAAGACAAGTCTTACTATGACATAGATCACGGCGATGATTAATGTATAGTATGTGATCTGAACGTGATTAAACTTTAATTGAAGCAATAAGCCAAGCGCTAATACGCCAGCACCAAGCAATCGCTTATTCTTGAAAGCTAAGTGAATCCCTAGCAGAATCACCGGCATCAGACTGATTGCCCAGATTTTGGCATTGTGTCCGGCAGCCAAACTCAGAAGATTATAGGAACTCAGCGCAAATGAAACGCTGGCAATGATTGCAAAAACAGGCCTGACTCCAAACGTCAACATCAGGACATACATGGCTACCATGCCTAGAAACAAACTACTGACTGGGTGAGGAAGTCCTAATGTGATTACAGAAATCAGCGCTCCACTGATGTCACCGGCAAATTCCAAGCTGACAAAATAGGCCGGCATACCGCCGAAAACACTATTTGTCCAAAGCGCTTCTTCACCGGTAGCCTCACGATAATCCAGTGCTTCTCTGGCAGAACCTTCCCACTTTAGAATATCACCTTGAGTGATTACTTGATCCTGAAGCACCACAGGAGCGAAATAAACGACTACGATAGCATAGAAAATAGCGATTCCCACCAAATGGGGAAGCAGGTCTTTTTTGAAATTCAGCTGCATGAAAAGAGTTTTTCTTTGGAAAATGGATGCTGGCGCAAATTAGGGATTTATAGGCAAACCCTTCTACAAAAATAGGCAGTCTATAGTCGGAATAGATTAAATCGAGTATGACGAAGGACATCACGCAGTGGGATGATTATTAACCATGCGAGAACCGATGTGTCCACTAAAAAAACAATTATAATCACATCAAAGACTCCTTTCTATCCCTGATGAAAATCATTACTTTTGCACCAAATAGCCACATAAGGAATGTTTGATAATTTAAGCTTAAAATTAGACCGTGCTTTCAAAACGCTGAAAGGAACCGGGACAATCACCGAAATAAACGTCGCAACGACTGTCAAAGAGATCAGAAGAGCTTTGATCGATGCCGATGTTAACTATAAAGTAGCCAAAGAAGTCACTGATACCATCAAGACAGAAGCCCTAGGCCGTGATGTCTTGATCTCTGTTTCTCCAGGTCAGCTATTGATTAAAATCACCCAAGAGGAGCTGACCAAGCTCATGGGTGGTAAAAAGGAGGATATCAAAATCTCAGGCGATCCGTCGATTATCCTGATCTCCGGTCTTCAGGGTTCTGGTAAAACCACTTTCACCGGTAAGCTTGGAGCACATTTGAAGAAGCAGGGACGACAGGTACTATTGGTAGCTTGTGATATTTACCGTCCTGCGGCGATTGATCAGTTGAAAGTGTTGGGTGAGCAAATCGGAGTAGAGGTATATGCCGAGCCTGAGAATAAAAATGCGCTGGAAATCGCCAACAATGCGATAGCATACGCAAAGAAAACCGGCAAGAAAACCGTGATTGTCGATACGGCTGGTCGTCTGGCTGTGGATGATGTGATGATGACTGAGATCGAAGGGTTGAAAAAAGCCTTGAATCCATCAGAGACACTTTTTGTAGTAGATTCCATGACAGGTCAGGATGCGGTGAATACTGCAAAGACCTTCGATGAGCGCTTGAATTTTGACGGAGTTGTCCTTACCAAACTCGATGGTGATACACGAGGTGGTGCTGCAATTTCTATTCGTCACGTAGTAAATAAGCCGATTAAGTTTATCTCCACCGGAGAGAAAATGGAAGATCTGGATGTGTTCCACCCAGATCGTATGGCACAGAGAATCCTCGGAATGGGTGATGTGATTTCCTTGGTGGAGAGAGCTCAGCAGTCCTTTGATGAAGATGAAGCCAAGCGAATCAATTCTAAAATCCGTTCTAATAATTTCAACTTTGATGATTTCCTTTCCCAGCTGGAGCAGGTGAAGAAAATGGGTAATATCAAGGACTTGCTAGGAATGATTCCGGGAATGGGTAAAGCCATGAAAGGAATGGATATCGATGATGATTCCTTCAAGCCAATCGAAGCAATAATCAGATCCATGACTCCAGCAGAGCGTGAACAGCCTGATCTGATTGATGGAAGTAGAAGAAAGAGACTTGCTGCGGGTTCTGGTAGAACTATCGTGGAGGTGAACAACCTGATGAAGCAATTCTCTGATATGCGTAAGATGATGAAGCAGATGAACAAAATGGGAGGAGCCAAGGCAGCCATGAGCAAGATGCTTCCTCCAGGTAAGGCAGGAAGAAGATAAACTATTGAAACCCGGTCGAGAGATCGGGTTTTTTGTTTTACTATCAAGCTGGGAATTTATTTTTATTGCGCATAGCTCTCCTATGCAGAAATAGCCGCAACTCTACGTTTATAGGAAGTAAACCCAGTCTTAGAGGACATTAGCGTCAGATGGAATATAAATCGAGTTTCAAATAAACTGGATTCGACTGATAGGGAGGAATTTTCCCTTATTTTGGGTGATGGATTAGATAGTTAGGTGGAAAAAGAAATACTAGAGCCTGAACTGTAGAGATATGAAAAATATACGCAATTGAGGATATAAATAGGTTAGGCCATATTAAAAAATGAAGATACTCAACACACTAATTCTTCTGCTATTGTCAGTCATTGCATTGGGACAATCAACAGACGAATTAACAGCTGAACAGATTTTAGACTCGTCAATAGTATTTTGTGGTGGAGAAAAACGGATTGCTGAAATCGAATCTTCCAGTGTTAACTACTTGCTTGTTCAGCCAGATAAATCAACAGCAGTAGTTACTGAAAAAAGAAAGTCTGGGCAGAAGTATGTTCAAAGCATCTTGTCAATGACACATGTGCCTCAAACAACCTTTTTTGATGGTAAAAAATTATCAAAAGTAAATGGTTCTTCAGTCATCCAAGTTGACAATATTAAATCAATTGAAGAAATAAAACTAAGAACCTACAACCAAGTCCAATACGGATATAAAATGCTTAACTACAAGCTAACGAGACTTTCGGATAAGAAATTTCAACACTTTGATTGCTTTGTGATAGATGCAGAAGCGGACAATGGGTACATTACAACGAATTTTTTTGACAAGACAGATTTCAGGTTGCTTATGGTTATTTATCCCAATGGCAATAAATCCTTAATGATTGATTACTTCTTTAAGGACAGTGTTTTATTTAATTCTCACATCGTTAATACATTCGCTAATTCTGATGACAAGCAAATTTTGAAACTACAACATGTCCATTTGAATACTAATATTTCAGAATTGTGGTTTAATTGCCCTTACCAGGATTCGGCATATACTCCACCACATATTAAAACAGGAAAATTCGAATCAACAAATGGTGAGAAGACATTATTTACAAGAACGGAGAAGTCACAGGATTACTATGACGATCATGGTAAAATCATTTTGAGACGGTTCTTAAAATGGGCTAACAATAATACTTATGGATTAATAAACGAGAACGCAATCAAGGAAAATGATACTTCACCCGAATCTGAGATTTTAGTAAGAATAATCTCTTGGGACGATGATGAATACGTCTGTCATTGGATTTCTGGAAAATACACAGATACGCAAGACTATAAAATAAAAAAATAACATGGCAACACCACCTACCCGTCAGGCAGCGAAATGATGAACTCGTTTGTTCATTGCACCAATGTAGCGATATTGAAACACGAAAGAAAAATACCAACAAGGCTGCCTGTCGGGTAGCCCAACCGTTCGGACAATATTGGAAATAGGTACTTACTTTTTACTAATGCAGTAGTATGATAAAGGTATTTATAAGTAGCACAAGTGAAGATCTTAAGGCATACCGGCAAGTTGCTAACGAGGAATGTAATAGACTGGATCTTGTTCCAATAGATATGCAATATTTTCCGGCAACGGGCAAAGGTGCAACTGAGGGCAGTTGTCGAAAACTTGACGAAGCGGATCTATATATAGGGATTTTTGCGCACCGCTATGGATACACTGAGGAAGGATTCGAGAATAGTGTAACAGAGATGGAATATGATTATGCCGGTAAAGAGAGGGGGTTGGATCGCCTATGCTTTCTGATCCATCCGGAATATAATTGGCCTGAATCATTGCGAGATCATGAAAATGATGAACGATTACATGCTTTTAAGGCTAAAATTGAAAAAGACGTCATAAGGAATTATTTCAAATCAGTTGAAGACTTTCAAGGAAAACTTCGGATTGCGCTGATCGATTGGAAACTCGGGGCACTGGAGAGTGGGCCTTTACAACCACCTTTATCACTTAATTTACTGAAACCTACCACTAGAAATCGTTTGACTTACCGGGCAAGGCAGACTCCCTTCTTTGGAAGAACTCATGAGCTTACAATTTTGAGTGATTTTCTATCTGAAAAAACTTCTTTTTCTTGGACTGTAGTAAGTGGTCCAGGTGGGTCAGGTAAAAGTCGACTTGTGCAGGAATTATGTGTAGACTCCGCTCCATACTGGCGTGCAGGTTTTTTAGCACCTGGTCATAGTTTTGTCTCTTGGGCAACTTGGAAGCCATACAAAAACACGCTCATAATTATAGATTATGCAGCAGAGCGAATTGATGAAGCGAGGAATATATTTAATGGGCTTGTGCAAAACCAACAAATTACTGATGGACATTTATTTGTTCGCGTTATACTGGTTGAACGTGAAGGTAAAGGTCAATGGCTTGAGAAACTCTTAGGGAACCGTTCTGAGAGATATGTTTTAGAACAAGTAAGATATTCGATTGCTGATATTGAGCTGACATCAATGTCAGAAGAAGTTTTGTGGGAAGGATTAAATATCTTGAATCAAGATCAAACTGCATCTTTGCCTTTGCCTCCAAGAGAACAATTGATATCAGATCTAAAGGTTATTGATCCACTTTGTCGTCCGCTTTATACCATTCTGGCTACTGATGCATTGATATCAGGACGAAATATCCGTCTTTGGGATCGTGAACGGTTGATGCTCGATGTACTCGGCCGAGAACGTCAGAGTTGGTTAGAAGCTGGTGTGACCAGACCATATGAGAATTTGCTCGCTTTAGCCACAATGGTTGGTGGATTAACTGAGGCTGTTTTGGAACAGACAGATTTAAATATAGACTTGCCAAACTTTGAGTCTTTTGATAGGAATTTATATAGTGCAATGAGTGGGTGTGCTCTGGAAGGCGAGGATCTGCCTCCCTTAAAACCTGATTTGGTTGGTGAATTTTTCGTATTGAATCACATTAAAGGCAGGAATGAACGTCTAACAGCCAAGAATGCTAGGGATTTATCTTCAGCAGCCTGGAAAATATGTGGTGGAAGCGAGCAGAGGAACTTTTTTATCGAGCTTATTAAGTATGTTTCTCCTTCAAAATTGATATTCTTTCTTAATCGGCTCATCATTGATTATGGGGATCATCCAGCAGCTATCTATTTTCTATATCGGCCTGAAGGACCTGATATAGATCTACTTTATTGGGGAAGTCTTGTTGTTGCGGGGATTCACGACAATCTATCTTCCGGTAAGATCGAAAATGCCAGGTTACTATTCAGCTTTCTTTCATCACTTAAGCCGGATGAATTGAGGACTATTGATGCTGAGGATATGTTGGTAAAGGCAGCATTCACTTTTTTATCCAGTAAAGAATGGCTAGAACTACCTGAAGATCCAAACAGCATGTTGCAACTCGCAAAGGAGCAAACATTTAAAGAATATTCGACTTTTAGTACTCGCCTGGCATATTGTCACGGATCTGCCAATGCAATAAATTCTTTGCTGACCGCAGGAAAAAATAGCATTCTAAATCAAATTTTGGATGACCAATACATTCTTGTACAAGAACATCCTGAGGAAAATCAACTGCAGGCTCAGTATGCAAGAAGCTTAAGAATCCTAGTCTGTTCTGAAGGTGAACTTGAACAGCGTGAAGCATATCTTGAGACCCTTAGATCCTTCTGTAAGCACTTTGAAAATAATATTATGCTGTATGTTGAACTGGCTAAGGCAGCTGATTCACTAATAAATATATACCTCAATTCTGATCGCATTGGGGATGCAGAAAGAATGAACCAGATTATTAGAGGCTTATACAGATTACGTACAAAGCAGCGTATTATTCAAAATCCAAGCTCTTATGAAGATATCATGGATTTCAAATTGGAAGTATATGAGGATGATATTGTGGAACTGGAATATACCTTGGCCAAATCCGATCTTTGGCTGATCGAACCCTTTATCTTAGCGAAACGATACCGCGATTCTAATTATTTACTTAAAGAAATCAATCGAATTTGGCAAATGCGACATCCAAAAAATCCTGATTATGCCATTTTGTGGGGATATGCACTAATGAAAGACGCAGATGCTTGTTCGCAGCTAGGGCAGTTTAATATGATTGCAAAAGCTGTTAAGGAATTGAACGAATTGGCGGAGAAATTTCCAGACCATCAAGCTATTCTGGGTTTCAGCTCAAAAATTGCGACGATTGGTTTTAACTGTGCGATTGCGCAAATGGATATCCCACTTGCTGAAGAAATGTTCGCAATTGTGAAAGAATTGGCCAACCCTCCTCAAGCATGCCAAGAAGCAATAGTGAATTATGCAGATTGTGCTTTTAAACTATGTACTACCTATCAGGAAAAAAAAGAGGACGAAAAATCAATGAGGGTGATACAAGATGCAATTTTGGCATTGCGCTCAGAAACATACAAACAAGTTTTGCTAGCTCGTAGCTCCGAATCCAGTATTCACGAGTTTTATGAATGGCTTGACAAGGTTGAGACCTGGCCGGATTAAATTTATTTTTGTACTATTATCCCACATTGCTCATGGTAAAAAACAAGAGCAACAAGAAATATCCCATTTCTGTTGCGGCTTCATCATCAACTTCGGCACGTGTATAAAGCGGATACAATTCCGCCTTCTCAATTTTTAATTCAGGCATGGACAATATTTTTTGCGAAGTTGTTATAGTGCCCATGTTTTTGGAAAGCTTAGCACCACCATGGGAGCTGCTTTCCGGGTTGATATTAATAAGGGAAAGGATGGCATCGAGTTGGTCCTGAATCCGGATCATTACCAACCTGTCGTATTCTCTGTATACCACTTCAAACTTGTTTCCTTTGTAATATCCTGTAATGGTATACAACGCTTCCGAAAGGTCATCATCGCCCATCTGAAATTGTAAATTGTGCAGAGAAATGTCATTCATTCTCACTATTTGCTTATAAAAAATAAACTGAGCGATCAGGAGATCCTGGTCATAATAGGCACCGGTTATCGGTGAAAGTATTCTTGAGTCCAGTTCATCATCATCAAGGGTTGCCTTCAACGATTCTTCGAGCCAGTCAAGTCTTACCTTGCGCTTCAATCCGTCGTGTGTGTATATGGCTCCAGTTCTTTTTTCCTTCGATTTCAACGTGTAGTAGGTATCTATGCCGGTGATTTGAGAAAATATACCCGCCAGTATTTCATTGCCGCTCACGTTAAAATCAACATCAAATAAACCACCCGGCTTGTAAGAAAAGTCGCTGAGCACAAGTGAATCGCGCAACAACTTATAGCTGGTGTTCGATTGTTGCATCATAGCACCGGCTACGGCGAGTGTATATTCTTTTTCTATGGGCATGTGTGTGGCCACTTGCTGCCGTATTAATTCCGACGATCCGAGCGAAACAGGACCAGGAGAATTTGGTATTAAACCCACACATTCATCAAACATGAATAAGAAAACGTTCATAAACTCATTTTCATCCATCCATGGCTGTTTGCTAAATCGGATACTCACGGAGTATGGATCGAGTTCGTGCTCCACTATTTTATCAAGAATCACTTCTTTGTTTTTCCTGATGATCACATTCATATTCCAAAGGACCTTGTAATTGGTCGTACCCCGGGTGATGGACGAGGCAATGGCAATGTCGAAATCGGCGTCAGAAGGCTTGGGCATTTTAACTTTAGTCTTGCCGAATCCACTTATAAGGCGATAGTCAAAATGATCCGGCCAGATGATCTCCGAACATTGTAAGTGCTGGCGAAGGCGCTCGTCTATTTCTGTCGTCAGCTCTCGCTCCAATACATAGTCATCGAGAAATTTCGGGAAGTTATCTTCAGTTTGCCAGCGGAGTGAATGTTCAAGATGTACAATGCGGGCGGTCTGGCCGACTGCTGAAAATTGGAACAGCAACAGGCCAATAAATTGGAGGATTGTTTTCATGGCTGTTATATTAGCTATGATTAATTTAAACAATAGATTTGATTTATGCGCATGTTGTGGGGCAATATAAAATGACTAACTGTCTGTTTTTCAGGCAATAATGTTTATGGTAATTCAATAAAACTCTTATTGCAAAAGCTAGAGTGTAAAGGGATAAACAAAATTGACTTTTGTAAAGTAGATCTACCAAAAGCCAGACATTGAAATGGTATTAAAATCAGATGAAGAAAATAAGACAAACGAGAAGGCAGGAACTGTAGTTTTTGGTGACCTAGATCAACGAGGAGAAAAAGAATGAGTAATATCGAAATAACATATTTAGTTGTGGCTACAATAGTATGGTTTTCGGGTTACTTTCATAATGGACGTTTTGTCCGACCGAGATGGAAAATTCCGGGAAAATTTATTTTTTATATGGGAGTTTCTTTTGCCTTAGTGCATTGGTTCGGGCATTGGGGTTTGATATTCATACTAGGACACCCAATTATTGGTTTGATTTTTCACATAAAGGTTTGCAAGGAAAACATTATAGATTGGAAGACTTGTGAACCGAAAGGGAAATACCTCGAATTACAGGAAAAATGGGCAAAAGGAGACTTTCACAAATCGACAAAAAACGAATAAAACGTGCTATAGTAGCACATCAGAAAAATGTGGGACGGATTGTGGTTTCTGATAGGCTCCTTCTTCGTGGCTACCTTTGTCAAGGGTGGGCAGGGAAGTGTTCTATAAAGCCCCGCCTTCGGGTCTCTTCAAAACGTTATGTGTAAAGATACAATAATGAGAAGTGCTATATTACTATTTATCTTTTCTGCATTGAGTATAAATGTATTTGCTCAGACAGACACTTGTACCTTCAGCTTCAATAAACACAGGCTAAAGTCAGAACACTTGCAGCAAGAGCGCAATTTCTGGGTAAGTCTTCCTCTGCAATATTCAGACACTTTGGAATATAGCGTAATGTATGTTTTTGATGCAGAGTGGAGATTTAACTTGATTAGAAATGTTGAATTTGACTATTCTGCCAATAATAAAATTGATAAACACATTATAGTTGGTATCCCGCATATTGATTCCGAATATCAACGCGGTATTGATTTGTCATTTAGCCAATCAAGAATGGAATATGACGGTGAAGCGGTAGACTCTACTTGGTATAATGACACCAACTCTGGTGGAGGGATGAAGTTTTATAACTATTTAACTCAAGAACTCATGCCAACTGTAGACTCCTTGTACTCGACCAACGGAAATAACACTTTGATTGGTCACTCTATGGGAGGATATTTTGCGGGTTACATTTTATCCATGAATCACCCCTTTACTACTCTTCACTTGTATGATCCTTCAATTTGGTATAGTGACGGAGAAGTCATAAAGGTTATCAAAACGGGAATTCCTAAAAAAGATAGGGTTAATGTTCTAATTACGTATCAACCTGTTCCGGATTTCCACAAAGAAAAAATTGAACAGCTGATCCAAGGATTGAAAAAGACAGATAACATATCATTGAATTACCATTTTTACAAAAATGAAACGCATAACTCTCTTTTTTTACCAAGCTTTATTGAAGGAGTGGAATTGCAAATTGAAAGTATGAATACACATAAATAAGTGATATAGCACATGCCTCTACTGAGTTACTTAAACGACCATGGTAAAATTGAAATATTGGCGATATTTGAAAGTACCGAGGCACGTGCCATATTTGAACATTATGTGTATTGGCAGGAAACCGTCTAGCTAACATAAACAGAAATAATTATGAAATACATTTTAAGCTTTTTGGGATTTTTGATTTTTACTGAATATTCAATTGCTCAAATTGACCAATCCGATTCGGTTTACATAAATCAGGCGTATTCAGATGATGTTCAAAAGGCACAGGGAATTATAGTTGACTTGATGAACGAAAAGAACATTCCAGGTCTTTCTGTGGCTATTGCTACAAAAGACCAACTCATTTGGGCACAAGGATTTGGATTTGCAGACTTGGAAAACAGGACTCCTATAAAGATTAATTCCAAATTTCGAATAGGCAGTGTATCAAAAACATTAACAGCTTTAGCAATCACCAAACTAATCGAAAATGGACAATTAAGTCTATCGGATGATGTTCGGAAATATGTTTCCTACTTTCCTGAAAAGAAATACCCAATTACGATTGGTCAACTGGTATCACATACTGCAGGTGTCAGAGATTATAACTATAGGAATGGAGAATACTTCAGTGACAAAAACTACAAATCTGTACAAGAGAGCATCAATATTTTTAAAGAGGACTCCCTGCTTTTTAAACCTGGTTCGAAATACAGCTATTCAACTTATGGTTATGTATTATTAAGCGCGGTAATTGAAGGTGTAACAAAAGTGGATTTCATCGATTTTATGAGAGAAAGTATACTGCTGCCTATGGATTTAAAAAACACTATGCCTGATTATAATAATGACATTATCAGTAATCGGGTTCGATTTTATGATGAAGTAGATGGGAAAATAGTAAATGGCTATTACGTAAACAATTCTAATAAATGGGCAGGTGGTGGTTATCTTTCCACACCCTTCGACCTTGTCACGATGTGTCAAAGTTTATTAAGTCATCAATTTTTGAAAGAATCAACCACCCAGCTTTTATGGACACCAGCAACATTAGCTGATGGACAAAAAACAAACTATGGACTTGGATGGAGACAAGACCTTGATAGCTTAGGTCGAACTTATGTGCATCACGGGGGGAGTTCAATAGGCGGACGTTCTTTTTTACTACTCTATCCAAATGAAGAACTGTCTATTGCAGTAACAAGTAATCTAAGCACAAATTTTGATCAAAAATTTGTATTGAAAATTGCTGAACTGTTCATTGAATAATGGTTCGATTGAGAAATTAAGATAGAAACCACTACCTACAAAACACCGCATTTAATTTATTGCCAATTCTAGCGTACTTGCGAAAATCCGCAAGGATTTTCATTTTGGTTGGTATTTACTAAATCAGTTGACGAACTACACATCAAACCATATTCAAATTGCCATACGCAAAAAAACATAGCAGAGAAATCAACCAATCAATTCATCCATTTACTCATAAACTCCAAGAAAGCCTCTTTGTAGTTGTCGCTTACACTGATGTGATTTTTCCCGATTTGGATACTAGTCGGTCGCTAAGCTTATTTACCTGTATAAAAACCAAGATTAATATTTTTACGTATTAAATTTTTATATTTGCACGTATAATAATTACATATGGATACTAAACTCACTTTAAAACTTGATCAAGAGGTAATTGAAAAAGCTAAGCTATATGCGTCAGAGAAGAAGTTGAGCTTGTCTCGATTGATTGAGAATTACCTTAATTCTTTGACTTCAGATCAGCCAACTGATGAGCTGGAAATTTCTCCATTTGTGAAAAGCATTTCTACTGGGGTGAAAATACCTGCTGATTACGACTATAAAAAGGATCGAGCTGATTATTTGGAACAGAAATACAGATGAGCAGGATTTTTTTAGATACCAATGTTATTTTGGATCTATTGGGAGAAAAATCTCCTTTTTATGATGCAATTGCAAAGGTTGTGACCTTGGCAGATCAGAAGAGGATTACTGTAATTGCTTCCCCACTTTCATTTACTACTGCAGATTACGTTTTAAGTAAATTTGAATCTTTAGATTCAGTTTTAAAGAAACTACGCAAGTTTAAAATTCTCTGCGAGGTATGTGTTGTGGATGAAGAAACCATTGAGAAAGGATTGAACTCAGGTTTTAAAGATTTTGAAGATGCGGTTCAGTATTTTACAGCATTGCAGGCAAATTGCTTTATCATCCTTACTAGAAATGGAAAAGACTTTAAGGGTTCTACCTTGCCGGTGATGACAGCTGAGGAATATTTAAACAGTATTATTTAAAAAAAATCAATTCATCCATCTACTCATAAACTCCAAGAAAGCCTCTTTGTAGTTATCACTTACGCTGATGTGGTTTTTGCCGATTTGGATCACATTTTTGGATACAGAGTCTATATGGTCTAGTGCCACGATATAGGATCGGTGAACTCTCATAAACTTATCCGAAGGAAGCAATTCCTCCATGCTTTTCAGACTGGTCAAAGAAAGAACTGGATTCGGCTTAGAAAGCAAGTGCACTTTTACATAATCCTTGTATGCTTCCACGTAAGCAATATCCTTTAGCATTACTTTGACTAGTTGGTATTCTACCTTTAGAAAAATGTATTCCTGAGATGAAGATTCAACGGGTGTGGCCTCAGTTCTAGGTAGCGCTTGTTTTTCGAAATAAGAAAAAGCTTTGGTAGCGGCATTTAAGAAGTCTTCGTAGCTGTAAGGTTTGAGAAGGTAGTCGAGTGCTTCTACCTTATATCCTTCGATAGCAAACTGATGGTAGGCTGTTGCAAAAATGATCCTGGTCTTATCCGAATTTTTCTTTCCATCCAATACTCGTGCGAGCTCCATACCGGACAAGTCAGGCATCTGAATATCCATAAAAGCAAGCTGCACCTCATTTTGATTGATGAATCCCAAGGCTTCAATAGCATTGGAAAACCTGCCGATTAAATTCAGAAAGGAGGTTTGTTCAATGAATTTGCTGAGTAATTCCAGTGCAAGCGGCTCATCGTCTATGGCAACACAGTTGAGTTTCATGTGTATATAATTTGATTTTCAGTGGTCACATAGCCTGTCCCGAACTTGATTCGGGAGAATCTCGCAAATCTTATAATCATCCCGGCCTGTGACGCTTGGGACATGCTCGATTTCATTCTAGATTGATAGTAAGATTTACCCAATACTCTTGTTTGGCTTCGTCTTTACCAAATTTCAGGCGATGTTTATCCGGATAAAGTAGGCTCAGTCGTCTTTGGGTGTTTACTAAACCAATGCCATTTTCCTTAGCTTCTGGACTATCAGAATGTACCGGAAAAATATGGTTTCGTGTTTCGAAAAATACGGTTTTGCCCATAATCTCCAGTTTAATCATAATTTCGCTTTGCTGCTGGCTGCTTATTCCATGTTTGAAAGTATTCTCCATAAATGGGAGCAAAAGCATAGGAGCTATCACCAGATCGTCTTTTGGGTCGTCTATAGAGATATTGAGGATTACTTTTTCAGTTAACCTCATTTTCATCAATTCTATGTAATCATTTATAAAACTGACTTCTCTACTCAGTAATGTTTCATTTTTTTGATTTTCATATAATACATAGCGCATCATTCTAGATAGTTTCAAAAGAGCTTCCTGAGCCTTTTTTACATCCAAATTTGTGAGGGCATATATATTATTAAGGGTATTAAAGAAGAAGTGAGGATTGATCTGGGCTTTTAGGTACGAAAGTTCTGTGTTGATTCGCTGTTGGTCCAGTTCTCTTCTGAGCGACTCATCTTTTTGCCATTTTTGCACAGAAGCTACAGAGGTGCTGATTCCAATGGTCAATAGATAGAGCATGATGTTGAATATATCGCCAGACGTTCTGCGAGGCTTTGGTTTATAAGGCTCATCTGGGTTAAAAGCTTTATGCATCAGTTCCTGCAAATTCAGGGAATTCTCGGCATAAATAAGCAAGCCAACAAAGAGCACTGCTCCAAGTATGATAGTCAATAGATATACTGCGTGCTTTCCCTGTAATAATACCTTGGGTACAAACCAGAGCATATTTATGTAAAAGATACAGATAAGCAGCACTGCCATGAATACTTGCCTAACCCAAAACTCTACTGGGATGTCGACACGCCAGGAGAGTGGGGAAAGAAGCAATAGCACCGTGCTTAGCATGGCCCATCCCAGAATATGTACTAGAATCGAAACTCTTCTCTTAGGACTTAGATTGATCATAAATCTGATTTTCAGTATTCAAACTAACGCAAAGCACTCCTTTATATAAAATGTAATCTACCAATTCGGCGATTATAACTACCAAAGTGCTATATGAACAGATGAACCGACTCGCAGATTGATTTGAAGGTTTTATCCGATGAAAACGGGTGTTTGTCGATGAAACTACCCTAGCCGTCTATTTACGAAAAAACTGCGAAACAAACCCTGTTGTTTTGGGGTATCAACTAGCACGAGGTCCAAGAATTGAGAATAACTGGTGATCAATAAAGGGCTTCAAAGGAAAAAGAGTAATTCTTAAATCACCAGCCCAAATGAGCAAATACCTACTAAAAATGAAAAAATTATTTAACATTATCGCCGTTCTTCTTCTGTTCAGCACTAGTGGCGTAATAGCCCAGCAGACCACGGGAAAAGTAACTACTCCTGCTAAAATCGTTGGTATTGCCAAGGATGTGAATACAGGAGATCCTGTGGCTTATGCTACAGCTGCTCTTTATGTCGCCGGAAGTGAGACCAATATTGCTGGAGCAGTTGCTGACGGCGATGGGATGTTTTTCATCACAGGTATGGATCCTGGAACTTATGATTTGAAGATTAGCTTTTTGGGTTTTGAAACCAAGACGATCAGTGGTATCCAAGTAGTCTCCAAAACGGGAGATGTTAATATTGGAGAAATTGAAATGACTGACGAAGGACTTGCTCTGGAAGAAGTGACGGTACAAGGTCAGCGTGATTTGATCGAAGAGCGAGTGGATCGTACAATCTATAAAGCTGAAAATGATAAGACTACTGCAGGTGGCGATGGAACAGACGTACTAAGAAGGGTACCGATGCTTTCTGTGGATCTGGATGGTAATGTGTCCATGAGAGGAAGTAGCAATATCACAGTGCTGATTGATGGTAGGCCTTCAGCAATTGCGGCAAGCAGCATTACAGATGCATTGAAGCAGATTCCTGCTGACGAAATCAAATCAGTAGAGGTAATCACTTCTCCATCTGCAAAATACGATGCTGAAGGTACTTCAGGGGTGATAAACATCATCACTAAAAAGAATAATCTACAAGGCATGTCTGCCAATATCCGTACAGGTACAGGCTTGAGAGGTACTGATTTTGGACTTAATGCAAGTGCAAGAAAAGGCAAGTTCGGATTTACTCTGGGTGGGTTTGGTAGAGCGGGTTATAATACGCCAGGTGGCTTTGATAACATGCAGGTTGTGACAAATCCTGACAACTCTATCTCAACTGTACTTCAGTCAGCAGATACTAAAAGAGACTTTCTCTTTGGACGATATAACTTCGGGGCGGATTATGAAATTGACCAATACAACTTCTTAACGGCAGCAGTGAATTTCGGCATCAGAAACTCTACAAATTTCCAGAACAACTTCCTTACTCAGAATTTCCTTGATGGTGATTTAGTGAGAAATGCACTAAGAGAGACAGATACTAAAGACAACTCAAATTCCATAGATGTCAGCTTAAACTACACTAAGACTTTTGAGAAAAAAGGAAAAGAGATTTCTGTGTTGACTCTGTATAGTAGAAATAATCGGGAGAATTCTTTTGTAAATACACTGTTTGAAGAGGATTTGTCCACCATCGATTCTCGATTGAAAAATGACAATCCTAGTAAAAATGAGGAGTTTACTATACAGCTTGACTTTGTGGAGCCACTTGGAAAAGAAGGTAATTCTATCCTGGAATATGGGGCAAAAAACATCTTAAGAAAAGCTTACTCTGACTTTGCTTATTTCCAAGCAGACGGAGCTGATGGCGAATATGTAGAGAACCTGAACCCAAGCTTCAACAATGAATTTAGCTACGATCAGAACGTAACGGCTGGTTATTTATCATACACAGCTACTCTGTTTAAAAATTACACGATCAAGCCAGGTATCAGATATGAGTATACTACGATCAATGCTGATTTCAAAACCGAGGCAGTTGCAGATATCCCTTCTTATGGCACGTTTGTTCCAAGTTTGAACTTGAGTAGAAAGCTTGCCAATGGCAACCTGATCAAGGCGGCTTACAACAGAAGAATTTCCCGTCCATCGCTTAGGTTTTTGAATCCAAATATTGATGCATCTAACCCGCTTCAAATTTCTCAGGGTAACCCTGAATTGTCTCCTGAATACACTGACAATTATGAGTTGGGCTATAGCACCTTCTTCAAAGGCACTATGATAAGCTTCAGTGGATTCTTCAGAAATACGACAGGATCTATTCAGTCCGTGAGAACTGTTCAGGATGATGGTGTTATTTACACTAGCTATGACAATATCGGTCAAGAAAATGCAGTGGGAACAAACATCTTTACCAATATCAGCATCAGTGATAAGTTCTCATTGAACGGTAGTGTGGATGCATACTATGCAATGCTTGATAACGGTCTTACAGATCCCGATTACGCAGCCTCCAATGAAGGATTCGTAGTAAGTGGTCGTCTATTCGGAAACTACACACTTCCTAAAGACTGGCAAGTTCAGGTGTTCACTTTTGCTAGAGGTAGAAGTGTGCAACTGCAAGGTTCTTCTGGAGGATTTGCAGCATATGGACTAGGGCTTAACAAGCAGTTTGATGAGAAAAGAGGTAGCATTGGTTTCGGTGCAGATAACTTCCTTTCCAAAGAATTTAAAATTAAAAACGAGATCATTACACCAACTATTGTTCAGAACAGCACGAACATCATGCGTAACATGAATTTCAAAATCAACTTTAGCTACAGAATAGGTAAGCTAAGCGTAGATCAGAAGCCTAGAAAGAAGAAATCAGTGACTAATGATGATTTGAAAGAAGGCGGAAGTGGTAATGTTGAAATGACTCAGAATAAATAATTAAAAAAAGTAAATAGTAGATTGGGTTACAAGAGGAAAACCCGTCCTAGTTTGAGGGCGGGCTTTTTTATGCTTGGAGATTCAAATTTACCACAGTGAGCGCGGAGGTTTACGCGGAGTACGCAAGTGTTTTGCTCCAATCACTTACTTGGTTCAAGGTACTATCATGAGTCTTCAGACCTGCCTGCTGCCAGGCAGGCTTGGACCCTAACCAATGCAGTCTCATGACTGCGTCCGATCTTCTTTTTTTGTCGCAGAACGACTTCAATTAAAAACAAAAAGCCCGACTCCATATCCATGAAGTCGGGCTTTAATATATTTAGAATCAGCTTTATTAATCTTTATAGCAGACCTTCTTAATTGCATCTACGGTTCTCTTCACATTTGGCAAAGTAGCCTCAATATAAGTTGGCGAGTAGCTCAAAGGAATGTCCATGGAGTTCACACGGATTACAGGTGAGTCTAGGTAATCAAATGCATAGCGCTGGAAGTGGTAAGTCAATTCAGATGAAATACCTGCGATAGGATTGGCTTCTTCTACGATCACTACGCGATTGGTTTTCTTCACAGATTCCATGCAAGTGGCGTAATCGATAGGTCTTACCGACCGAAGATCAATGACTTCGGCCTCAATCCCTTCTTTAGCCATTTCTTCAGCAGCTTGAAGAGCAACCTTCATCATTTTCCCAAAGGAAATAACAGTCACGTCTTTTCCTTTTCTCTTCACCTCAGCTACGCCGATTGGAAGAAGGTACTCTCCCTCAGGTACTTCGCCTTTGTCGGAATACATTACCTCAGACTCCATAAAAATCACTGGATCTGGGTCACGGATGGCTGCTTTCAAAAGGCCTTTTGCATCGTATGGATTAGAAGGAACGATTACTTTCAGACCTGGAGTATTAGCAAACCAATTTTCGAAATTAGAAGAGTGCGTAGCACCAAGCTGTCCTGCATTTCCGGTAGGACCTCTAAAAACGACTGGTACACTATAAGCTCCGCCTGACATGGCTAGCATTTTTGCGGAGGAGTTAATGATCTGATCTATTGCTACTAAGGAGAAGTTGAACGTCATGAACTCGACAATGGGTTTTAAACCGTTCATCGCAGCACCTACAGCTAATCCGGAAAAACCAAGCTCGGCAATAGGAGTATCATAGATACGCTCAGGGCCGAATTCATCTAGCATTCCTTGGGACACTTTGTATGCTCCGTTGTATTCAGCGACTTCTTCGCCCATCAGAAAAACGTCTTTGTCACGTCTCATTTCTTCAGACATTGCCTCTCTTAAGGCTTCTCGAAACTGTATTTCTCTCATTAGTTATGACAAAATTTTGGCTCGTAAAAATAGAAAGGAATTGGCCAAAACCAAAAATTAAGCCTGCTTTATCCCTAATAGATTAGCCCAAATACATTGTTTTTGAATTTACGAACTCTAAAATCCCATATCTGCTCAATTCTCTTCCGAAACCTGATTTTTTTACTCCGCCAAAAGGTAGGTGCAGATTGGATGCTACCATAGCATTGATGAAGACTGCACCGCTCTCTATTTTTGAAGCTAAATGCACCGCTTTTTCCTTGTCCTCTGACCAGATAGATGCTCCCAGACCAAACTCAGAATCGTTTGCTAAGGCAATAGCATCTTCTTCATTTTTTACCTTGAAAATAGTAGCTACTGGCCCAAAAAGCTCTTCATAATAAGCTGGAGCATTAGTTGGAATAGCAGTCAAAATCGTGGGTTGAAATACAGCTGAATCTTCTTCAGGCTCTTCACCTCCGAAAAGGAGAGTAGCTCCAGCCTTCACAGAATTTTCTACCTGAGTATAAAGTTCTTTTGCCAGATCCGGTCTTGCCATGCAAGCAAAATCAGATCCTTCTTCCATCGGATCTCCTTGTTTCAGGTTTCTGAAATGTTCAACAAAGAGTGTCAGGAAATCTTCGTAAACTTCTTCTTCTACAATAAACCGTTTGGCGGCAATACAACTCTGCCCAAAATTGATCATCCTGGCTTTTACCGCTGTTTCCGCAGCTTTTTTGATATCCGCATCCTTGAGAACTATGAATGGATCGCTGCCGCCTAATTCGAGAAGGGATTTTTTTATATGCTTTCCTGCTGCCGCAGCTACAGATGCCCCTGCTTTTTCACTACCAGTGAGCGTGACAGCTTTGATTCTATCGTCTTCGATCAACTTGGTAGTGACTTTGGAATCAATCAGAAGGCTTTGGAAAGTACCCTCTGGAAACCCTGCTTCAGTGAAGACTTCTTCAATTGCCAGAGAGCATTGTGGAACATTGGAGGCATGCTTCAATACGCCTACGTTGCCAGCCATTAGAGTGGGAGCGGCAAAGCGGAAGACTTGCCAAAACGGGAAGTTCCAAGGCATTACCGCCAGAATGATTCCAAGGGGTTGATGAATTACTTTGGCTTTTTTGCCATCCGGCAAATCAATCGGCTCGGCTTTGAGGAATTCTTCAGCTTTTTCCGCATAATACTCGCAGACTAAAGCGCACTTATCAACTTCTGCTAAAGATTCTTTGAGGACTTTCCCCATTTCCAGGGAAATGATCTTGGCGTATTTTTCACGCTTATCCTTCAATACCTTAGCTGCTTTGTTCATTAATTCAGCTCTTTTAGAAACGTCTGTTTCTTTCCAATTGGAGAATGCTATTGAACCAGCACTCAGCTTTTTCTCAATATCTTCTTCAGAATGAGATTGGAATTCCGCGAGTAATTCTCCTGAATAGGGATTAATTGATTTGATTATTGTCATTTTTCTATAGGTTTTCCAGCTTCTTGCCAAGCTTCTATTCCTCCGTCCAAGGAATAGATGTGAGTAAATCCTGCCGCTTTCATAACTGATGCTGCATCTCCGGATCTGACTCCAGTTTTACAGTATAGCAGGTAAGTTCTTTTTTTGTCCAGCTTGGCAATCTCACTTTTGAAATTATTATTTTTATAGTCAACGTTAGTTACGCCCAGCAAATGCCCCTCAGCCATTTCCTCAGGAGTGCGTACATCAAGTATTCGTACCGCGCCTTTGTTTTTTGCCAGTTCTTCAAATTCTGCTACGCTAAGGGCTATTACCTTAGAAGATTGAGCTTGGGTAAATACAGTACTCACAAGAATGATGGCAAATGTAAGTATGAGAATTTTTTGAAGTTTCATGTTTTATGAGTTTGATGTGAACGATTGCTATTCCATATTGGAATGAAAATTTAGCAAGATTAAGTTCAAATGCCTACCAAGATCGCCCTCATCTCTGATTCTCATAGTTATATAGACCACAAAACGCTCTCCTATCTAGAGGAGGTGGATGAGATATGGCATGCCGGGGATATTGGGACCTTTGAAGTGATGGAATCATTGCCTCAGGGAAAGCCAGTAAGGGCTGTTTTTGGAAATATTGATGACAAGGCGATGCAGCAAGCTTACCCCGAATGGCAGGAATTCACCCTGGAAGGAGTGAAGGTGCTTATGACGCACATCGGGGGCAAACCTCCCCGCTACGCCACAGGTGTCAAAGTGAAAATTAAAGAATCGGCTCCTAATCTTTTTATTTGTGGGCATTCACATATTTGCAAAGTAGAATTTGATAAAACAGTGAATTGTCTCTACATGAATCCAGGAGCTATTGGGCAGCATGGGTTTCACGTGATGAGGACTATGCTACTTTTTGATTTGGATGCTGGGCAAGTGAAAAATCTTAGAGCGGTGGAACTGGGGAAACGAGGGAAGTTGGGCTGATTTTTACTGGTAAGTAGTTAGTTGTAGGATTTGTAATAGGTAGAATGTAAAAAGTGAAAAGAGTCGCAGTTTTCAGTCTCAGGATTCAGTAATAAGCTTATTGCCAATGTAATTCATACCTGATAGGTTTTGAGAATATGGCCGGTAATTTCTCTGTAAGCTTCCAAGGTAATCCGCATATTTTCCATCAAGTATCCTCGGGAAATATAGTAGACTTCTAGAAGAAGCGGAACAGCCACTCAGATTGCCACTCGTAAGCTTTTCATGGCGATGAAGGGATTCTCTCAAATCCTTTGAAAATTCAAAAAAATAAGGAAGTCTAAAGTTGTGTACTCCGCGTTGCTCTCTGTGCTCACAGTGGTTAAAAAGTGGTCCAAAACAAAAAAAAGCGATCAAATGACCGCCTTCAATGTTTTTGCAGAAATAAAATTATTTCGCGAAAGACTTCTTAAGCTCTTCAACGTCCACGTTTCTGATTACAGGCTGAGCAGACAATTGCTTGATCTTAATCACACGTGTGGTCTGAGATTGTCTTTTTCTTTTAAGTTTTCTCTTCAGTGTAGTAACTGCCATGGTCGTATATTTTTAATAGTATTGTTTCGAAACGAGTCGCAAAAGTAAATAAACATTTCTTTTTAGCCTAAATTATTTTGGGATTTAATTGTTGGACTTTCCTGATATCAGGGAGCATTTCCTTTTTTTTGAATAAATTTGGCAGCTAATCACCAAAAAATAAGCTATGCAAAAGCCAAGTCTGCCAAAGGGAACCCGTGATTTTGGGACCGTCCAGATGGCCAGAAGAAATTATATCCTAAATACAATCAGGGACACTTTTCAACTTTTTGGCTATAATCAGATCGAGACTCCAGCAATGGAGAACCTAAGCACCTTGACCGGAAAATACGGCGATGAGGGTGATCAGTTGCTTTTCAAGATTCTGAATAGTGGGGATTACCTGAAGAATGTAGGGGAGGAGGATTTGCAGCTTGGCTACAAGCAAACTCTTACAAAGATTTCTGAAAAAGGCTTGCGCTATGATCTTACTGTTCCCTTTGCCCGCTTTGTGGTGATGAACAGAAATGATTTAACTTTTCCATTCAAGCGCTTTCAGATTCAACCTGTATGGCGTGCTGATCGACCTCAGAAAGGTAGATACCGCGAATTTTATCAGTGTGATGCAGATGTGGTTGGTACGGATAGTTTACTTTGCGAAGCAGAAATTATTCTGATGATCCGATCCGTTTTCGAAAAATTGAAACTGAATGATTACAGCATCAAATTGAACAACCGAAAAATCCTTACTGGAATTTCTGAAGCTATAGGTGAAGCGGGAAAAGAAGGTCCGCTTTGCGTAGCAATTGATAAGCTGGATAAAATCGGCTGGGAGAAAGTCAAAGAAGAATTAAGTGAGCGGGGTTTTGGAGCGGATTCAGTGGGGAAATTGGCTCCGTTAGTCACGTTGGAGGCTGATCATGCAGGTAAGTTGGCTTTTCTTAAAGAATTCTTGGCATCTAGTGAGATTGGACTTCAAGGTGTAAGCGAATTGGAAGAAGTGTTTCAGATCTTGACGAACATGGGTGAAAACCTTGATTTCGTAGACTTGGATATTATGCTGGCCCGTGGACTCTCGTACTATACAGGGGGGATTTTTGAAGTAAAAGTGAACCATGTATCTATAGGATCCGTCAGTGGTGGTGGTAGATATGATAATTTAACGGGAGTTTTTGGGCTTTCGGGAATGTCTGGAGTCGGATTTTCGTTTGGCGTAGATCGCTTGTACGATGTGTTGGAAGAGCTGGATTTATTTCCAGAGGATAGCGTTCAGAGCACGAAAATTCTTTTGACACACTTTGATCAGAAAGCGTTTGTTTATGCTTTAGGAATATTGAAGAAATTCAGAGCAGCTGGAATCAAAGCAGAACTTTACCCTGATTTGACCAAAATGAAAAAACAACTTGATTTCGCTTCTAAAAAGGCGATTCCATTTGTTGGCATTTGCGGTGATGCTGAGATTGAAGCCAATGTGATAGCATTGAAAAATTTAGAAACAGGTGCTCAGGAATCCGTAAGTTTGGAGGAAGCAGTTGAGCGATTGAAGTAAATTGATAATCACAATAGAGAGGGGATCTTAATAACGAAAATATGTTTGATATAATGGGCATGATGGGCAAAGTGAAAGAAGCCCAAGAAAAAATCAAAGAGACACAGGCCAAGCTTGTGCATCTTACAGCGACAGGTGAATCTGGAGCGGGTATGGTGAAAGTAACCGTAAATGGAGATAGAAAAGTCGTAAGTATAGAATTCGATGACTCACTTATTTCACCAAAAGACAAGGAAATGCTGAGTGACCTGATTGTAGCTGCTACCAATATTGCGATGACAGCCATAGAGATGAAGATCAAAGCGGAGATGAAATCAGCTACGGAAGGCATGATTCCAAATATCCCTGGAATGGATCTAGGCGGAATGTTTGGATGAAATCGAGCCTGCCTGCCGGCAGGCAGGCATGACTCAAGCGTCACACAAAGAGATGATTGACCTTGCGAGATTCTCCCGAATCAAGTTCGGGACAGGCTATGTGGCCAATAAAAATCAATTATAAACACATGAAATCCTGTGCTATTGTCATTCTGAATTACAACGGGGAAGAAATGCTAAATACATTTCTTCCTTCTGTTTGTATGTATAGTTCGTATGATGTGTGGGTGATAGACAATTCAAGTACTGATGGTTCATTAAATTTTTTAGAGAAAAACTATCCTCAAATTCAGCAAATCAAACTTGAGGAGAATTTTGGCTATGCTGGAGGTTACAATAAAGGCCTAGCTGAAATTGAAGACCACTACGAATATTTTATACTGCTCAATTCCGATGTGGAGGTTACAGCCGGTTGGGATGTAAATCTGATAGCTTGGATAAACGCTCATCCTGACTATGCTGCACTTCAGCCTAAGATTTTGTCTTGGAAAGAAAAAGACACATTTGACTACGCAGGTGCTGGAGGTGGTTTTTTAGATGCCTATGGCTATCCTTATTGCAGAGGGCGGATTTGGGATTCGGTAGAAATAGATAAGGGAAATTACAATGATGCTATTGACGTAGATTGGGCTTCAGGAGCTTGCATGGTGGTAAAGTCTACACTTTTCCATCAGTTGTCGGGATTTGACTCAGATTTTTTTGCCCACATGGAGGAGATTGATCTTTGCTGGCGTATGCGGAAGTCCGGTTGGAAAATAGGCTATCAAGGCTCGGTGGAAGTATATCATCTAGGAGGAGCCACGCTTGATAGGGCTAGTCCTAAGAAAATGTACCTGAATATTAGGAATAGCTTAAGTATGCTTTATAAGAATGAGACTTCGTCTAGATTTTTCTGGATTTTTCTGGTCAAATCTTTGTTAGAGCATTTAGCTGCTATGAGTTTTATAAGCCAAGGCAAAAAGGAGTTTTCAAAAGCAGTATTAGATGCCTATCGAGACTTTAGAACGAAAAAAAGTACAATTGAGAAGTTCCAACCTAAAGTGGATGGAAGAGAAGAGGTGAAAAGAAAAGGAAAAATCAACCTGATCTTTTGGTATTGGAAGGTATTAGGTAAAAAGAGCTACGATCAGCTTTAATCGAAAAGTACTGGATTATTCTTTTTCCGGAAGAACTTTCTGATTTTCATTGTCATCGCCATGCTCACATATAATATCACCGGTGAGCCCATCGTAACAAAAGAGGCATAAATAAAGAATAAACGAATGCTGTCAATAGGGAAGTTGAGTTTTTCACCCAAGCGCGAGCAAACCCCAAATGCTCTTTCTTCGAAGAATATTTTCAGCTTTTCCATAGTAATAGGTGGTTTCGTTGCGGTAAATTTAGAAAAAAGACTTGTGAATTAATAAATAAGAATGATAGACCAATTGTTTAAGAAAAAACCTGTTTTGCTTTTAGTCATATTATTGCCTCTTATTTGTAGTTCAATAATGGTGCCCCAAACTGATTTCTTGGAAGATTCCAAAGTGAACCCAGGAAAGCTAGAATTCTTTAGGGATTCTGTTCGGTTTGAGGTGACAGGAACCATTCCAATCGAATCAGTTCTTAGTCCGAAAAACCCAAAAGTAAATATTCTGCTTAAGTCCTCGGAACACTCTATGCTCTTCGAAGGGCTTGAATTGACCAAGAACCTGGCTGCGTATTCTTACAAAAAATCTTTCGTCCTTGCTTATGAACCATGGATGGAAGGAGCTTTTTTGGAAGCACAATTTTTTCAGGGGAAAAAAGCTCAAGCTGTACCTTACCAAAAGAAGATTCTTGCCAGAGGTGTGATCACTACCCCGTTACTGGCAAAAATAGGCGCGGTCAATCCCGATGAACCTATTCCTCAAGTAGGACTTTTTATTTCAACAGGTGTGATGGATGCAGATCTTTCCCGTTCGAAGGAATTCCTGATCAAGTTCGAAGAAGGATCATCCACTATAAATATGAATAGTGCAAACATGCAAGCTATTGCTGATTTGAAGACTTTTTTGACTGAAAATTCATCGGTTGTATCTTTAAAGATTACAGGGACTCAATCCCCGCAAAATTCAGAAGGTAAGAGCAGTAAATTGGGAATGGATAGATCAGAGGCTGTAAGTAGACTTTTGAGAGAATCAAATATTAACCTTAAGGATAGTTTATCAGAAGTGAGTTCAAGATGGAACGATTGGTTTGATTTTCGGCTACTACTTCGAGAATATGAAAAGATATCCACTCAAAGAAAAGATCAGTATTATGCTATTTTGTTAGACGGGTCAGATTATCAGAGCCAAACCCAAGCATTAAAAAAGATTCCAGGGTTCAATCAAGTTGCAAGTGATTTATTTCCAAATCTAAGAGCTGTCAAAATTGAGGTAGTGGCAAAACCACTACCAGGACTTGACCAATCTCAGAGCGCTGTCCTTCAAAAGGCCTTAGAAGAGAGCACAGCAAATTCGGGACTAGATCTAGCTGATTGGGCGATTGCTGGAGAGACCACACCGAGAATGGAGGATAAAGCGAAAATCTACAGTAAGATGACAGAGCTATTTCGATCCGTGATACCTTATAATAATTTGGCGGTAGTGAAGATGCGTCTCGCTCAGCGTACACTTGATCAAGACACTAAGGATTTGCTTTGGAAAGAAGCGAATGACTTGCTTTATCAAGCCGCTAAAATTGATACCAATCCCTATGTGCTTCATAACCAAGGACATATTATGGTTCTGCAAGGAAAAACATGGGATGCGTATAAGAAACTATCTGATGCTTCTGTGCTTACTCGTAATCAGGATTTTCTGAAGTATAACGAAAGTTTGAGGGGAGCACTTGATATCATGAGAGGGGATTATAAGCTGGCTACACTCCGGTTTGATTATCCTTATTCAGAGCCAAAGGATTTTTTTAATAAGGGATTAGCCTATTTTCTATCAAAGGATTTTGCCAACGCCAGTTTGTCATTTGAGCAGTCAGTGATGGCAGGAAGGAATTACGGATATGGCTTTTATGGACTTGCAATGATAGCTGCAGAAAGTGGTCAAACCGAGGTCGCATTACTGCAATTGGATAAAGCAATTCACGCTAGTGAATTAATTTATCAGAAAGCATTGGTTGATCCGATTTTTGAAGAAATCAGGTCTTCTGATGATTTTTTTCAAATATTCAGGCCATCTGTTAGCATAAATGAAAAAGAAGTAACAATTATTTAATATCTCGTCTAGCAATGACAAGAAAGAATTTTTGAATTGTATTATTTTGGTTTTTGGTAAACTCATTAAATACGCTAAATTGGAGCTGTGTAAGCTATCCATGGTGTAGATATCTACTGTGATTTTGAATAAATTCCAAATTTTATTATTGTCTTTGAATTTGATTTTTATTTAAGATTTTTTAACATTGAGGAATTAGTACAATTAAAGTAACCCAAAATATTTGCCTATGACCTATTTCTACTTAGAAGTAGTATTCCCTCCCCAAAGCATCTTCTGATGCTCTCAAACTAAAAGGTTTCTTAATTAGTCGACTTAACTACCAAGGTATAATTGCAGTTTCTTCTTGAATTCCATGTAGGGATTTTATGCAATTATTTTGAGCAAGATCGCAAACGATTGCATTAACAAATATGAAAAGAAAAGTATTTGAATTTAACCTTGTTACCCAATCTATCTATGTTTATGAAAAATATTTGCAAAAATCTAAGTGCACTAATGATGCTCTTGGCTATTTCGAGTACGGTTGTACTCGCTCAAATCAATGTTTCAGGAAAAGTTTTAGATGAATCTGGAATTGGACTGCCAGGTGCAACTGTAACTATAAAAGGAACTACTACAGGGGTAGTATCTGATATTGATGGAAATTACAGTATTGAAGCTTCTTCCAATGAATCAATACTTGTGTTTTCTTTCGTTGGGTATGCTACATTGGAAGAAGTGGTTCGGAACAGATCCTCGATCAATGTTCAATTGGAACTATCAGAAAGGTCACTACAGGAGGTTGTTGTGACTGGTTATGGAGCTCAGTCTAAAAGAGATATTACTGGGGCAGTAACCACAGTGGATACAGACGAATTGCTTTCTATTCCCGCTACTACATTTGCTCAGCAGCTTCAAGGAAGAGCTGCCGGGGTGAACATTGTCAACGATGCTACTCCAGGGGGTGAAGCCACTGTGCGTATCAGAGGCTTTGGCACCATCGGCAACAATAATCCTTTATATGTGATTGACGGTGTACCTACAGAGAGACAAGGCAATCTCAACCCCGCCGACATTGAATCTATTCAAGTGTTGAAAGACGCATCTGCTGCTTCTATCTATGGATCAAGAGCTGCAAACGGTGTGGTTATCATTACTACAAAAAGAGGGAAAGTAGGTAAGACAACAATTTCATTCAATACCTATTATGGAACTCAGCAGTCTGGAAATTCTACGGAGGTGTTAAATTCAGCAGAACTTGGTCAGTATTTGTATCTAGCTGATATCTATGCAGGCAAAACTCCAACTCACGGACAATATACTTTTGGTCCAAATGGAGAAGTTGGGATTCCTGATTATGTTTTTCCAAGTGGAGCTATGAATGGCGACCCTGCTACTGACCCTGAGCTTTATTCGTTGAGACCGGAAAATATTTATGCAATCACTAAGTCAGCTGATACCAACTGGTGGAATGAGGTGACGAGATCTGCGGCTATTAAAAATTATCAAATTTCTGCAGCTGGTGGTACTGAGAGCGGTCGATATGCTTTGTCAGTCGGATATTTCAATCAAGAAGGTATCATCAAGTTCATTGGTTATGAAAGATACTCTTTGAGAGCTAACACTGAGTTCAAAGCTCTTAACAATAAATTGACGATTGGAGAAAACTTTTCGGTAACATTTGATAACAGAAAAGGAGGGTTTGGAAATCAGAATGAGCAAAATGCCGTATCTGGATCTTACAAGCACCATCCTTTGTTGCCAATATATGATATCGCGGGGAATTTTGCAGGAAGTAGAGGGGCTAACTTAGGGAATAATTTCAACCCTTTTGCAGTGCTTTCACGTCAGCAAGACAACAGAACTTACAGAATCAGGGTTTTTGGAAACGCTTATGCTTCTTATGATTTCACTGACAATATCCAATTTAAAACAAGTCTAGGTATTGATACAAATATAAGTAGAGGAAGATATCTAGGTCGCCCTCAGCCTGAATATGTAGAAGGAAATTTCATCAACAGTACCACTGCAACTAGTGACTATCAGTATCAGTGGGTTTGGTCAAATGTCTTAAGCTATACGAAGACGTTTAATGACATTCACAAGGTGGACGTGTACGTCGGAACTGAAGCGATCAAGGAATTTGGTGAGTCTTTCTCGGCAGGAAGACAAAGATTTGCATTTAACTCACCTGAAATCCTTAGCTATTTGGATTTAGGTGATGCAACCACAGCATCTAACTCAGGAAACGTATTCAGAGATTACAGCTTGTTTTCTCAGTTTGGTAAATTCAATTATTCTTATGATGACAAATACTTAATCCAAGTTATCGTAAGAAATGATGCTTCTTCTAGATTCTTGTCAGCATCAAGAAGTGCGGTTTTCCCTGCATTCAGTTTGGGATGGAGATTGTCTGAGGAGGCTGCAGTCATATCAGCATTGCCTTTTGTGACTGACATGAAATTGAGATATGGATGGGGTAAGACTGGTAATCAAGCTATTGGTGATTACAATGCCTTCACTACCTACAGATCTAATATTTTCAATGCTGGATATCCTATTGATGGATCCACTTCTTCACCGACAATCGGGTTTGATGCACAAAAATTCGGAAATCCTAACGCTAAGTGGGAAACAACTACCTCTAACAACCTAGGATTGGATGTTTTGATGTTTGGGGATAAGGTTAATTTTGAGTTTGATGTTTGGCAGCGAGTTACTACAGACATGCTATTTACTATTCCTATTACTTTCACTGCAGGTGATGCATCAGCTCCTTCTTCAAATGTGGGTCAAATCACAAATAAAGGAATTGACCTAAATCTAGGTTATAAAAACACGGACAGAGGTGGAGATTTTAGTTACAGTGTTTCTGGTAATATCTCAGTGTATAGAAATGTGGTGGATAAATTGGATGACAATGAAGGCACCAGATTCTTCGGATTTGGATCAAGAGTTCCGGCGGTAACTTTGACTCAGGCAGGATTGCCATTGTCGTCTTACTATGGCTTCAATGTCCTAGGAATATTCCAAACTCAGGAAGAGGCTAATTCTCATGCTTCTTACGGAAGCTATAATGCTCCGGGTAAATTCAAAATAGAAGATGTAAATAACGACGGAGAGATTACTGACCTCGATAGAACCGTAATTGGAAATCCGCATCCAGACTTTACGTATGGCATCAATGTGAATTTGGGTTACAAGAACTTTGAGTTTACCATTTTCGGTAATGGTTCTGTAGGTAATGATATCTTTAACTATGTTCGATACTTCGCCGATTTCAACACATTTCAAGGTAACAGATCAAAAGATGCTCTTTATAACGCATGGCAACCAAGTAACCCATCAGCGCCTAAGTCGCAGTGGGTAGCAACTAATCCGAATGCCACAGCTCCTATTATGGATGCGAATGATCAAGTAAGTAGCCGTCCATCAAGCTACTTTATTGAGGATGGTTCTTATTTCCGAATCAGAAACATTCAATTGACTTATAATTTGCCTACTGCTACCTTATCTAGAATTGGGTTTGGTCGAGCATCCTTATATGTACAGGGACAAAATCTAATAACTATTACCAAATACTCAGGTCTAAATCCAGAGATTCAGACAAATACTGATAATACACTAGGATTTGATGGCGGATATATGCCGGTATCTAAGAATTTCTTGGTAGGTTTTAATCTAAATTTCTAAAAATATTTCTGATATGAAAACGATATATAAATTACTATCATTTGTAATTTTTCTACTCGTTACAATTAGTTGTAATGATGAATTCTTAACAAATGAGCCACAAGGACAATTCTCATCCAGCGGATTGGCTACTGAAGCTGGGGTGGAAGGACTTTTGTTGGGCTCTTATAAAATGCTATCAGGTACTGGACTAGATGGCCAATCTCCATGGGAAAATGATGTTCAAAACTGGGTGTTTGGTGGTATAGCTTCAGATGATGCTTATAAGGGCACAGATGCGGGTGATCAGCCTGAGCAGTCTTTTATTGAAGCGTACGATTTTCAGGCTTTCAATAATCACATCAGAAATAAGTGGAGAGGCCTTTATAAAGGCATTGCAAGAGCAAATGATGCACTTAATACCTTGAAACAAGTAGAGAATGTTAGTGAAGCTACTAAAACTCGTATCATTGCAGAAGCAAGGTTCTTGCGAGGTTTCTTTCATTTTGAAGCTAGAAAAATGTGGAAAAGTCCACCATATATCAGTGACGATATTTTTGACATCAATGATGTAGAAAGCACAAAAGTCCCTAATGATGTGGAAATCTGGCCTGCAATCGAAGCTGATCTTCAAGCTGCTATGGAAAAACTACCTGACACGCAAGCTCAAGTAGGTAGACCTACCAAATGGGCTGCTATGGCATTGCTGGCAAAAGCTAAAATGTACCAGGGATGGGACGAAAACGGAAATGCCAACCCTGTCAAACTTACTGAAGCTAAGGCTCTTTTGGATCAAATCGTTAATAGCGGAAAATTCACGCTTGTAGATAAATTCCAAGACAACTTCTTGGTTGCTACGCGTAACAATGCTGAGTCTATCTTTGAAATTCAATACGCGATAAACAGTGCCAACGACCAGGCTTCAAATCAGGGAGTGGGTCTTGCGCATCCATACATCGATCCATGGGGATGCTGCGGGTTCTACCAAGCATCTCAAAACTTGGTGAATGCTTTCAAAACGTCTACTTCTGGACTTCCTCTTCTGGACAACTTCAATAATTCAGATGTGACTTGGCAAACTGAGTTTACTGGTTTCCTCGATCCTAGAATCGATCATTCTTTAGGTAGACCAGGTATTCTTTTCAAAGATTTCAAAATTCATGGTACAGATTTCGTGAGAGACCTTTCTTACGCAGGCCCTTATTCTTCTATGAAACATGTAGCAGAAAAAGCAGCTTTTGGTGTTGGTGGATGGGGTAACCTGACAGCTAATAACTACAGGATCTTGCGTTACAGCATGGTTTTACTATGGTTGGCTGAGGCTGAAGTTGAGATTGGAAGCATTGATAGAGCCAGAGAATTAGTGAATATGATCAGAACTAGAGCTGCAAATCCAGATAGTTTCGTTCCTAAAGCTATCCAGGGAAGTTCGAGAAATGATTTTACCATCATGGAGGGTGTACCGGCTGCGAATTACAATATCAAAACCTATGATACTCCTTGGACGGATAAAATCGTTGCCAGAAAAGCTGTAAGATTCGAAACAAGACTTGAATTTAGTATGGAAGGACATCGCTTTTTTGATCTTCAAAGATGGGGTGTTTCTGATGAGGTGTTAAATGCCTACCTAGCAGTGGAAAAGAACAAACGTCAGTACTTGGATGGAAAATCATTCACTAAGAACAAAAATGAATATTTCCCTATTCCACTTGAGGCAATAGACAGATCATTGAAAGATGGTGAACCAACTTTGACCCAGGATCCTAATTATTAATTTGATTGACTAGTCCTGAAAAGACGTTACAGTTTTTAAGGATAAATTTAGATAGCATCGGGTTTCGACTTGGTGCTATTTTTGTTTTTGTAGGTTCTAATCTTTATGGTGCTTTGCAGGTGCATTTTGTTTGGTGTTTCCATCCGACAGCTCCAATGCGGCCTTTTATTATTGTAAATATAAATAGACTCTTCTATCAGTTTGTTCATCAGTTCTAAATCATGGATTGTGATTCCCAGAATAAATTCATGTTTCAGGATTCCGTTGACTCTTTCTGCCACTGCATTTTGGTATGGATCATAGCTTTCTGTCATGCTACAGCTGACTTGATGCTTTTCCAGCAAGGTATGGTAGAGGTCACAGCAGTATTGCAATCCCCGATCAGAGTGATGAATGAGCTGCTTTTTTGGATGTTTGCGATTAGCTATCGCCTGTTCCAGGGCAGCAACTGCTCCGCAGGCATTCAGACAGACTTTGTGATACATTGAACCCCATTATTTTCTTTGAATAGGCATCGGTAACCAGAGACAGGTACATCGGATTTGCCCTGGTGCCAATGTAGGTAATGTCAGAAACCTATACCTGTTCTGGGCTCACGATAGGAAGAGACTCAAGCAAGTTTTTATGCTTTCTAAACCGATGGTGTGAGTTGGTTGTGATGTGGTATTGCCTTTTAGGGACAATATGAAGATGATTGGCCCTGACGATGGCAAACAGACGATCTCTTCCCACCCCCATGTCCTTTAACTCCCCATAGAGGAGATGGTACAATTTCCGGGTACCGATCCGTGGCATTCTCATCCGTACTTTTTTATCATAGTCACCACTTCAGTAGCCACCTGACGGCTCTGCCTCTCTCTTTTAACGGCCCGGTAATACTCCTGTCTGCTAACCCCAAACAACCTGCAGGTTGCTGTCACGCTTTCTTTTTGTTCGATTTTGTATCGATCGACTGTTCGGGTAAAGACTTTTTCTGATCGGATTTTTAAACTCTTCTTCGGCAATATCAATCATCAACCGCCGAGCTCTCCTTCACAGGGTTTGAAACGCCTTTTTATAATGGCTTAAACCCCTCCAACCGATGCGGCGTTCTCGGATCCCGTGGGACCAGCCGGTATGCCTGTTTAACAAACGTAACCCAGCAAAATCCACCGGAAGGCCTGCTTTGAACCCCAAAGTTTTGATCGGTGCGGTGATCATCAAGCATATGCTTAATCTGGACAACCGTGAGACCGTCGCTCAGATTACTGAAAACATGTATCTTCAATATTTAAACGAAGGGCAGACGTATGCAATTGAATTTGATCTGGGAAAGTTCTTCGATAAAGTAAATCACTTTAAACCGAGGTCGCATTACTGCAATTGGATAAAGCAATACACGCTAGTGAATTAATTTATCAGAAAGCATTGGTTGATCCGATTTTTGAAGAAATCAGGTCTTCTGATGATTTTTTTCAAATATTCAGGCCATCTGTTAGCATAAATGAAAAATAAGTAACAATTATTTAATATCTCGACTAGCAATGACAAGAAAGAATTTTTGAATTGTATTATTTTGGTTTTTGGTAAACTCATTAAATACGCTAAATTGGAGCTGTGTAAGCTATCCATGGTGTAGATATCTACAGTGATTCTGGAAAACCCCAAATTTTATTTTAGCATTTGAATTTGAATTTCGTTTAAGAATCTTTAACATTGGTGCTTTAGTACAATTAACGTAACCCAAAATATTTGCCTATGACCTATTTTACTTAGAAGTAGTGTGCCCTCCCCAAAGCATCTTCCGATGCTCTCAAACCTAAAGGTTCTTAATTAGTCGGCTTAATTGCCAAGGTATAATTGCAGTTTCTTCTTGAATTCCAAGAGGAGATTTTATGCAATTATTTTGAGCAAGATCGCAAACGATTGCATTAACAAATAAGAAAAGACAAGTTTTTGAAATTAATCTTGTTACCCAATCTATCTATGTTTATGAAAAATATTTACAAAAATCTAAGTGCACTTTTAGTGCTCCTAGTACTAACCGGTGCGGCTGCCTTTGCGCAAAAAACCGTAACGGGTACAGTCACAGACGAATTTGACATAGGACTTCCCGGAGTCTCTGTGCTCGTCAAAGGTACGACCACTGGTACAGCGACAGACATTGACGGCAAATTCTCTCTCAATGTCCCTAATGACCAGTCAGTTCTTGTTTTCTCTTTTATCGGTTACGGTAAAGTGGAAGAAATTATCGGCAACAGAAGTATAATTGACCTCAAACTGATGCCTGATGAGACTTCGCTTACAGAGCTGGTTGTAACTGGTTATACAATTGATAGCCGAAGAGAAACAACGGGTGCTATCGCCACAGTTGATGCCAAAGATTTGGCAGTAATTCCAACTGGTAACGTAGAGCAGGCACTTCAAGGCCGTGTTTCTGGTGTTACAGTAATTACAAACGGTCAGCCAGGTACTACTTCAATTATTCGTGTCCGTGGTTTTGGTTCCTTTGGTGGTAACCAACCTTTATACGTTGTGGATGGAGTCCCTGTGGGATCTACGGATTTCCTTAATCCAGATGATATCGAATCCACTACTGTATTGAAAGATGCGGCTGCTGCTTCCATTTATGGAGCTAGGGCTGCTAGTGGTGTGATTATCTATACTACAAAAAGAGGGAGAAGAGGAAACCAAAAGCTAAGAGTTGATTACAACGGAATGTATGGTGTAACTACTCCTGGTTCAGGAATCGATATGATGAATCCTCAAGATCAGGCAGATTACACTTGGCTTGCTGAGACAAATGCTGCAGCTGCAGAAGGTAGACCGGTGAACTATACTCACCCTCAATTTGGTACGGGTTCTTCACCAGTGTTGCCATACTACATTAGAGTAGGCGCTGAAGGTGGTGTTGCAGGGCCATTTTCACAAGACAGATTGGCTGAGGAGGCTGCAAAATACAACGTAGACCCTAATAAGGGATCTGTGTATCAATTGGTAAGAGCAGCTACGGGAGAAGGAACTGATTGGTATGATGCCATTACTAGGGTTGCCCCTTTAAATCGACACTCTTTAGGAATAAATGGTGGGTCTGAATTCAGCAGATTCTACATAGGATTAGGTATTCAGGATCAAGCAGGTATCCTTCAAGGAAATACACTCCGTAGAATGAGTATGAGAGCGAACTCCGAGTTTGATGTAACTAACAAAATTAGAATAGGTGAAAACTTCCAAGCGACTTACAGAAGAGCATTAGGTATAAGTGGAGGAAACGGTGGACAGGGTGTGTCTAGAGATGAAAACGCAATTTTATCTGCTTTCCGTATGCCTACTATCATTCCTATTTACGATGAATTCGGCGGATATGCTGGTACTGCAGCTCAAGGTTTTAACAATCCAAGAAACCCAGTAGCAGAAAGAGATGCACTAGAAGACAACAGAAGTTTTAATGCAAACATTTTCGGAAACGTATATGCGGAAGCTGATATCATAGATAATTTGACTTTCAGATCATCTATTGGTGGTCGATATGATAATTTTTACTTCTACAACTATTCAAGACGTTCATACGAGAACTTGGAGAATAATTCAGCTTTCGGATACGGTGAAGGATCAGGCTATAATTTTGCATGGACTTTTACCAATACACTAGCTTACAAAAGGACATTTGAAAAGCATTCATTTGACTTCTTGGCAGGTATGGAGGCATTGAATACTGGCTCTGGTAGAAATATCAGTGCTTCAGGTCAGAATCCATTCTCACAAGATCCTGATTTTATTACGATCTCGAATCTTCCGGTTTCTACTAGACAAGTAAACTCTTCTTTGTTCAAAGGTGTAAACTTCTACTCAATCTTTGGTAGATTAAATTATACCTACAATGACAAATATCTTTTCAGTGCGGTTGTTAGACGTGATGGTTCTTCAAGATTTGGAGCTAACGCTAGATTTGGTGTATTCCCTGCATTTTCAGCAGCATGGAGAATTTCATCTGAAGGATTCTTGGCAAACTCTACTTGGATGGACGAATTGAAAATCCGAGGTGGTTGGGGACAAATGGGTAACTCCAATAACGTAGATCCGAACAACCAGTATTCATTGTTTGGTGGAGATATCGGAGCTTCTTCTTATGATATTACTGGATCTAACTCCTCTGCACTTATCGGTTTTAGAAGAACTAGAATTGGTAACCCTAATGCACAGTGGGAAACTGCTGTAACTCAGAATATCGGGTTTGATGGTACCTTTTTCAATGGGCGTATGGATGTGATATTTGACTTATGGAGAAAGGATACTAAAGATTTATTATTTCAAGTTCCTATTCCTTCAACAGCAGGGTTCAACGCAGCTGCTCCCGCAGTTAATATCGGAGAAATGCTAAATCAAGGGGCTGATCTATTGGTGCAATTTAGAGGTAATCTTTCCAGTGACTTCACTTATGAAGTATCTGTGAATGGTTCATTGTTGAAGAATGAGATCGTTTCTTTGGCTCCAGGATTGACAGTAATTACTTCTGCTAACCCTGGATTTAGAGGAATAGAGCCAATCAGAAATATGGTAGGCGAATCTCTTTCCTCATTCTTCGGATACGAAGTAGAAGGATTGTTTAGCTCTACACAAGATGTAGACAACCATGCTACTCAGGACGGAGCTGGTATAGGGCGATTCAAATATAGGGATATCAATGGTCGTGATGCAGATGGTAATTTAACTGGTATGCCTGATGGAAATATTGATGCAGATGATAGAAAGATTCTAGGTTCTCCAATCCCTGATTTCACTGGGGGTATGAACTTCACCTTGGGCTACAAAGGCTTTGATCTATCAGCTTATGTATATACTTCTATTGGAAACGAAATTTGGAACCAGTCTAAGTGGTTCACTGATTTCTATTCTACATTCGAAGGTGCGGCTACTTCTGAGCGTTTGAAAGATGCCTGGACCCCTCAAAATCTTAATGCAACTATTCCAATTGTGGAAAAAGCAGCAAACTTCTCTACTTCTAACGTGGGTAACTCCTTCTATGTAGAAGATGGTTCTTATCTGAGGTTGCAGAATGTGACCCTTGGCTATACGTTGCCAGCTCCACTATTGGAAAGATGGAAACTGGAGAGATTGAGAGTATTTGCTTCTGCAAATAACTTATTCACTATAACCGGATACGAAGGATTAGATCCTGCAGTAGGCGGTGATGCTGATTTGACGTTTGGTATCGATGTAGGTAACTATCCGGTTACACGTGGTTATACCTTCGGTCTGAACTTAAGCTTCTAAGCTGTACAATTCAACTAGAATCGAGTTATAGAAACTATAATTGATTAATAATATGAAAAATATAAAATTAAAAGTCGGCGCTATAGTAGCATCCACACTATTGATGGTTGCGGTAAGTTGTAGCGATGATTTTCTGGAAATTGCGCCTACAGGTCTTTTGGCTGAGTCGCAATTGACTTCCTTGGCAGGCTTGGACGCATCCTTGATAGCTGCTTATTCTCAGGTGAACGGTAGAGGCCAAAGAATGGCGTCTCCTTCCAACTGGGTATGGGGAAGTATCCGAGGGGGTGATGCAAATAAAGGTACTGACCCAGGCGATTTCAACACTATCAACCCAATCCAGCGTTTTGAGACAGATGCTACTAATGTGATTCTTCTCGAAAACTGGAATGGATTATATGAAGGAGTTGCAAGGTCAAATAACGTTTTGAGACTTCTTTTATCCAAAGGAGAAGATGTAACGGATGCTGATGTAGTACGCTTATCAGCTCAGGCGAGATTCTTAAGAGGGCATTATTATTTCCAATTGAAGAGAAATTTTAATAATGTACCTTATGTAGACGAGACACTTGATTACGGAACTGGATTGGAAGATGTGGTCAACAATGTGGATATATGGCCTATGATCGAAGCCGATTTCCAATATGCGGCTGATAATCTGGCGGATACTCAATCCCAAGTGGGTAGAGTAAATTCTTGGGCAGCCAAAGCTTACCTAGGTAAGGTTTACATGTATCAAGGCAAGTTCCCACAAGCAAAAACACTATTTGACGATGTAATCAATAACGGTGTGACTAGCAGTGGTGATAAATATGGTTTACTGGATAATTATGGAAATCTATTTAGAGGTGAATATGACAATAATCTTGAGTCTGTTTGGGCCTACCAATCTGCCGCGGGAACTGGCTCTGTGAATAATGCGAATCCAGAGTTTGATCTGAATAATCCATATAACTCAGCCGCTCCTGGAGTTTGCTGTGGGTTCTTTGCGCCAAGTTTCACCTTTGTGAATTCCTTTAGGACAAATTCTAATGGACTTCCTTTATTGGATGAATCGTATAATTCTTCTGCAAACCGGGTGAAGAATGATATGGGTGTTGCTACTGACGCTGCCTTCAGTATTGATCAAGGCCCAATTGACCCACGTGTGGATCACACTGCAGGAAGAAGGGGTATTCCATATATTGATTGGGTGGAGCATCCAGGGCAGTCTTGGATAAGACAGCAGTCTTTTTCAGGTCCTTATTCTGTAAAGAAATTTGTGTATTCCAGAACTGAAGTTGGTACTTTTCAGGATAACAGTTCTTGGACTCCTGGCTACACAGGAATTAATTTCAATATTATTCGATTTGCAGATGTGTTGCTAATGGCAGCAGAGGCAGAAGTAGAGACTGGCGGTCTGGAAAAAGCCAGAGATTATGTGAATATGGTAAGAACAAGAGCGATGAATTCCAAAGTGATGAAGCTGGACGGTTCTGGTCCGGCAGCTAATTATCAGGTTGGCCTATATACTACTCCTTGGAGTGATCCTGCGGCAGCCAGAGCTGCTGTACGTTTCGAAAGAAAACTGGAGCTGGGTATGGAAGGACATAGATTCTACGATTTGGTAAGATGGGGTACTGCCTCCGAAGAATTAAATGCATATTTGGCATTTGATGGAGCTCTGCTTCTAAATGCATTAGGCGGAGCCACTTATACAGACAAACATGTTGTTTTACCAATACCTCAAGCACAAATTGACTTGTTAGGACCGGATATTCTGATTCAGAATCCTGGATTCTAATTACTAGATTATTATTATTTAAAAGAGGCTGTCTCAGAAGTAGGGACAGCCTCTAATTTGTACGGGTAGGTATCTGAGAAAAATTCCAAATACTCAAATGTCAGGCTGTTGATTTAAGTTATGAGACAACCTCTTTTTTTGTTACTATTCCTAAAAAGCGAGGTTTTATTTCGCTTATGCTCTAAAAGTGCTAATATCAGCGCAACCCAAGTACCCAACCTATTTACTATGAAGTTTTCTTTCTTTAGCCTTTTGGTTTTGGCCTTTTTGGCCTTTTCATCTTGTAATAAAGAAGCTACGTTATTTGAACTGATCCCATCCAGCAATACTGGAATTGATTTTAATAACGATATTGTAGAATCTGACTCATTCAATATCCTCACTGATGAATATATTTTTAATGGTGGGGGATTAGCAGTTGCTGATTTCGATAACAATGGATATCCCGATCTGTATTTTACTGGAAATCAGGTTTCTAATAAGTTATACTTGAATTCCGGAAAATTCAACTTCGAAGATGTTACAGAATCAGCTGGAGTAGCTACTGATGACCAATGGTGTACAGGTGCTGTCGCGGTTGATATCAATGGCGATGGCTGGATGGACATATATGTTGCCTCTGCGATGAAACTTGGCCCTGGAGAGCGTAATAATCTGCTTTTTATCAATCAGGGAAAGGATGAATCCGGCAAAATTACTTTCAAAGAAATGGCTTCTGAATATGGTATAGCTGATTCTGGTAATGCTATGTGGGCTGCTTTTATAGATTATGATTTAGATGGCGATCTGGATTTGTATGTGCTAAATAACGAGCAAAGCCGAAGTGTACCAAGTAACTACCGCCTGAAAATAACTGACGGGTCAGCTATTAATAATGATAGGTTTTATAGAAACAATGGCGATGGTTCCTTCACAGATGTTACCATAGAGGCAGGGATCACCATTGAAGGTTATGGGCTGGGCTTATTAATTTCGGATCTGAATAATGATGGCTGGCCAGATATTCATGTCAGCAATGATTATGTGACCAACGACATTCTTTATATCAACAATCAGGACGGTACTTTTTCCAATCAATCCAAAGAGATGCTGAGGCATCAGAGCCAATTTTCTATGGGGGCTGATATTTCTGATTTTAATAATGATACTAGACCTGATATCATTACCCTCGACATGCTGGGGGAAGATAACTATCGTAAGAAAACCACCATCGGGAACAACTCTTACCAGGTATATCTAAGTAATGAGCAGTGGGGCTATGAATACCAGTACGTGAGAAATATGCTCCATATGAATAATGGAGCAGACGTGCCTTTTAGTGAAATAGGCATGATGGCAGGCATCTATCAAACGGACTGGAGCTGGGCGCCTTTGTTCGGTGATGTGGACAATGATGGTCATCGTGATCTGTTAGTAACTAATGGGTTCCCCAGAGATATCACAGACAAAGACTTTGCGAATTACCGTGCAGATGTAGGCAATATTGCATCAGACAGGCAGCTGCTAGACTCTATTCCAATCGTGAAAATTCCAAATTACGCTTTCAAAAATAAGGGCGATTTAACTTTTTCAGATGAGGGAAGTGCTTGGGGTTTGGACAAACCTTCGTTCTCCTATGGAGCGGCTTTCGTAGATTTAGACAATGATGGAGATTTGGATTATGTGGTGAATAATATCAACGATCCGGCATTTGTCTTTGAAAATACGCTTAAAAATAAAGAGCAAAAAAATAACTATCTGCGGATCAGATTAAAAGGAACACAGCTTAATCCCCAGGGATTGGGAGCTAAAGTTCTGATTTCCTTTCCAGATGGCAGTCAGCTCTACCAAGAGCAGCAGGTAGTAAGAGGCTATATGTCCTCAATTGACGAAGTAATGCATTTCGGAGTAGGAGATGTAGCCGAAATTTCATCTATTCAAATCATTTGGCCTGATGGTAAAGAAAGTGTTCTGGACAATGTGACATCTAACCAACTTGTTGAAGTTGCCTATTCAGAGGCAAAACAAGGAAAGAATCAGGTCGCTATTATTGCTTCAGAATCGCGAAACGCACTTTTGAAAGAAGTTTCCTCTACCAAAGGTTTGGACTTTACACATGAAGAAGTGGATAAGATTGACTTTAATATTCAGCGGATAATCCCGCACAAACTGAGTCAGTATGGCCCGAGCTTAGCTGTAGGAGATGTGAATGGTGACGGAATCGAGGATTTGGTAGTAGGCTCAGCTTCTGGCTTTGCCCCTCATGTGTTTATCCAGGATAATGACGGAAAGTTCTCAGCAAAAAATCTAATTCCAGCGGAAGGGAATTTCTTCGAAGAAATGGGAATACTGCTTTTTGATATTGATAACGATTCAGATTTGGATATGTATATGGTAGGTGGAAGCAATGAATTTTTGGGAGATGATACTCCATACACAGACCGGGTGTTTTTAAATGATGGGAATGGAAACTTTACGCTTGATCAAAACTTCTTATCGGTGAAGGCAAGTGGATCGGCAGTAAGGGGAGCGGATTTCGATGGGGATGGATTTATGGATTTGTTCGTGGGTGGTAGAACTCCAATTACACAGTATCCTTATCCGGACAAAAGCTATCTTCTTCGAAACGTCAATGGTGAACTTCAGGATGTAACGGATGAAATGGCTCCTGGCTTGCGCAAAGTGGGAATGGTGACTGATGCCATCTGGTCAGATGTGGATGCCGATGGACTAGTGGACTTAGTAGTGGTCGGGGAATTGATGGAGATTTCTATTTTCAAAAATTCGGGAGATCGATTTACAAAACTTGAAAATACCGGTCTTGAAAATTACTTGGGTTGGTGGAACTCTATTACCTCCGGTGATTTTGATCAAGATGGAGATACTGATTTTGTAGTAGGTAATCTAGGAGAAAACAACTCACATCACCCAACAGCTGAAAGACCAGTTAAGATTTACGCTAAGGATTTTGATAATAATGGGAGTGTGGATCCAGTCACTTTTGCTTATTACAAAGATCGTGAAGGCAATTACAACTCTTTCCCGAGCCATTTCTGGGGTGATTTGTATGGGCAAAGTCCCATGTTTAGAAGGAAGTTTGAGCGCTACAAATTGTATGCGCTAACTACTGAGCAGTCTCTTTTTTCCGAACAAGAAAGAGAGGGAGCTCTTATTCTTACAGGTAATTATGACAAGACAGCATACATTGAGAACCTTGGTAACGGAAAATTCAAAGTCAGCAGACTCCCTACTTTGGCCCAAGTGGCTCCGGTAAATGGATTGACTACGGGAGACATTAATGGTGATGGGTTTCTTGATGTGATTTTGGTGGGGAATGATTACGGCAATGAGATCTTTGTTGGAAGACTTGATGCTCATCTGGGCTTGGTATTATTAGGTGACGGAAAAGGAGAATTCACTCCTATGAGTCCGCAGGAAAGTGGTTTTATGGTTCCCGGAGATGGGAAAGCATTAGTGAAAATAGCTTCAGCTCAAGGTAACCCGCTTCTAGTAGCTTCTCAAAATCGAGGAAAACTCCTGATGTTCCAGCATCAAAACAGCCAGACTAGCAGGACAATCACGCTAGAGCAGGATATAATGGCAGTAATACTGGAATTGGAAAATGGTCAAAAACAAAGAATTGAAACCAGCCTTGGGTCTGGATTCTTATCACAATCAGGAAGAGAAGTCATCCTTCCACCAGGGGTGAAAGGAATCCAATTGCAGGATTACAAAGGAAATACTACACCTGTAGATATGAATTCCTTGGATTGATCAGGTATATAATTGGCCTGCCTTTGCATCACAAATATCTACCATAAGCTCAGCAACTTTATCCGTTACGTCTTCAAAATATTTCCTTCCTTTCTCAGGGGAGGATTTTTTTGGATTACCTATTCCTGTGTCTTCCGATACTTCTGACCATTTTCGCTCTGCCCAGGCCCATTTTTCCTGCACGCCTTTTATCACTGACTTTTTCTCTTTTCCATCTCCAGCTTGCTCAAGCGGCAATACTAATTCGGGATGCAGGTGCATAATAATGGATGTTTCCATTTCATCGGCATGATCGCCTGCTTCTTCAAAATACCTAGTCTTGTCCAATGCCTGAAACCAATTGCAAGTGAAGAGCATCATTTCAGGAAACTGAAGCCCAAGCTCACGGAGCATTGTTTTGAAGTCATTTCCACCATGGCTGTTTACAATCAACAGTTTCTTAGTTCCCTGTCGATCTAGAACGGTAATAATATCCTTTAGAATCAGCAGCTGTGTACTTGGATTCAGATTGATATCCAAATAAATATCGGATTGCCCAGTATTCACACCAAAGGGAATTGTAGGCATAATCGTGACATTTGCTCCTTTTTCCCACGCTTTCCTTCCTGCCTCACTAGCTACAGCGTTAGCTTCATACACATCAGTACCATAAGGCATGTGATAATTATGGGCTTCAGTTGCTCCCCAAGGCAATACGGCTAAGTCAAAACGATGATTTTCAAGTGTTTTCCAGTTGGATTCTGCAAGTAGGTAGGGTTTCATATGTTTATAATTGTTTTTCAGTGGCCATATGGAATCTCGCATACCAGATAATCATTCCTCTGTGTAACTCTTCAGTTATGCTCGATTTCATGTATTTATTTTTGTTTTCTAATGGTAAAATGGAATTGGCAAGGCGGTTTTTCAAACTAAGTTGGTGCTTCTCAATCTTGCTTATTTCAAAAATTGATTTGAAAGGAAATGAGGGATGGTTAGCCTAATTAGCTCCAATTTTAATAATTTAAGACCTGATTCTAAATTAACTCGAATGTCACAAAGAAGAAAATTTATCAAGCAATCCCTGATGGGCTCTGCATTATTTATACCTGGAGTATCTACCATAGCTGAGACTAAAGCAACTTCGCTTTTCAAAGGAGAAAAACCACTTATCTTATCCACTTGGAATCATGGATTGCCAGCCAATGCTGCTGCAGTGGAAAAACTGAAAGCGGGAGGAAGTATAGTGGATGCTGTGGAAACTGGCGTTAAAGATACGGAGTTAGATCTGAGTAACTTGTCCGTAGGCTTGCAAGGCTTACCAGATAGAGAAGGCATTACTACATTGGATGCTTCTATCATGTCTGGTGATGGTTCATGTGGATCAGTGGCTTTTGTAAGGCAGGTGAAGCATCCCATCACACTTGCCCGAATGGTGATGGAAGAGACTCCTCATGTGATGCTTGCAGGGGAAGGGGCTCGTCAGTTTGCGATTGCTCAAGGAATGGAGATGGAGAAAGAAGAACTAAGTCCAAACGCTAAGGAAGCCTATGAAAAATGGAAAGTTACGAGTAAGTACAAGCCGATAATCAATATTGAAAATCACGATACCATCGGAATGATTGGAATGGATGCCATTGGTAATTTGGCTGGAAGCTGTACTACAAGTGGATTGGCGTATAAAATGCATGGAAGGGTAGGAGATAGCCCGATTATCGGAGCTGGACTATTTGTGGATAATGAAGTTGGCGCGGCAACTGCTACTGGTCTGGGAGAATCTATCATCCGGATTTGCGGAAGTTTCTTGATTGTGGAATTGATGCGTCAGGGGCGTACTCCTCAGGAAGCTTGTGAAGAAGCTGTGAAGCGCTTGATTTCAAAAAATAAAGACATTAAGGATATACAGGCTGGTTTTCTTGCCATGAATAAAGATGGAGAAGTAGGGGCTTATGCAGTACATCCAGGCTTCAACTTTGCGCAAGCGACATTACAAAACAATATGATGATAGATTCCAATTCGCATTTCAAAGGATGAGCAAAATAATATTAGAGTCTCCAGTTTTTAATGTAGAAGCAGCTATGGATGCAGCTGAATTTGGTGTTGATCGATTGGAACTCTGTGCTAATTTTCCGGAAGGAGGAGAAACTCCAAGTGCAGGAATGCTTAAGTTTCTGAAAACAGAAATTGATATTCCTGTATTTGTCATGATTCGGCCAAGAGGTGGTGATTTTGCTTATTCTCAGAAGGAAATGATGGTGATGAAGCGCGATATAGAAATACTGGGTGAGCAAGGTGCGGATGGTTTTGTGTTCGGGGTGTTGGACAATCAAGGTTTTGTGGACAGTGATTCTTGTAAATCACTTTTAAGAGCGGCCTCTGGAAAGCCTTGTACATTTCACCGAGCTTTTGATGCATCAGCAGATTATTTTGATTCTTTGGAGAAAATTATTTCATGTGGCTTTGATCGTATTTTGACTTCTGGAGGTAAAGATTCTGTAACTGATGGATTAGCTACGATGAAGGAATTGTTGGTAAAAGCTCAGGATAGAATCAGTATTATGCCAGGTGGAGGCACTAAGCCTGAGCATGTTTTGGAGTTGAAAAAAACCGGTTACTTGAAAGAAGTCCATGCTTCATGTAAGACCTGGAGACCTTCGTCTAATCAATTTGTAAATCCTGATTTATCTTTTTCGGATGATCCAAAATCATTTACCCATCACCTTAGAATAGATCAGGAAGTAGTTAATGATTTTTTGAAGGTAATAGGCGAATGAAGTTAAGAAGCCTGATTGTTATATTTGTAGCGGTAATCTTGGATTCCTGCAGCCCTATTTCGGAGCGGAAGCAACCGCCACCATCTTTGGAGCTATTAGCTTCTATGGATTTGAATTTAAGTGGTGAGCAGCTCGCGAATGCCTATTGCGCAAGCTGCCATGTAAAGCCTGAACCTGAAATTTTGGATAAAAATACCTGGCAGGAAAAAGTGCTTCCTGATATGCGTAAGCGCATGGGGCTTTACTTACCAGATGATTTTGGGCAAGCTTTGCCAGAAGATTTGGGAGTCCCCCCTGGAGTTTATTCCAAAGTTCAATTAATTCGAGGTAAGGATTGGGAGAAGATACTTGCGTATTACTTGGAGAATGCGCCAGATTCACCTTTGCCCCAACAGAAAAAAGCAGTACTGATCAAAGGGATTCCGGGTTTTCAAATATCACAACCGGAATTTCAAAGAACCAAGGGAAATCTGTCCACCATGCTTCATGTAAACCCCCAATCCGGTGAATTGTGGCTCGGAGATCGTTTAAAAGTTATTTACATCCTAGATCCTAAGAATGGTTTTCAAATCAAGGATTCTATTCCCACAGAAGTTGCTCCAGTGGATATCAACTGGAACGAAGATGGTACGTTCGATTTGCTGACCATGGGTAGAATGGATCCCTCTAATGACACCTTGGGAAAGGTTTCGGAATTCTGGAACGAAGCTGGAACTTGGAAAAGTAAAGAACTATTGACCGACTTGATCCGACCTGTAAATCTGGCAGTTGCAGATTGGGATGGGGATGGAGAGCAAGATCGAGTGGTGTCGCAGTTTGGAAATCACTTTGGGAAGATGAGTATTTATCTTTCGGGACCTTCTGGAGAAAGTGAAGTGATTTTGAGCTCTGAGCCTGGGGCAAGACGTGCCATTGCAGTTGATTTTGATAAAGACGGGGATTTAGATGTACTTGGGTTGATGGCGCAGTCCAAAGAAGGGATATATGCATGGTTAAATGAAGGAGCAAGCCAATTTAAAGAGAAAGCGATCCTTCAATTTCAGCCTGCATTTGGATCCAGTGACTTTAGGTTTGTAGATGTGAATGGGGATGGGCACAAAGATATTATTGTGGTGAATGGTGACAATGCGGATCTGTCACAAGTGCTCAAAAACTTTCACGGCGTTCATATCTATTTGAATGATGGTGAAAATGAATTTGAGGAATCATGGTTCTATCCTATGCACGGAGCAAGCGGGATTGAAATCGCGGATTTTGATGGAGATGGTGATCAGGATTTCTTTGTGTTGTCATTCTTTCCTGATGATTCGCAAAAGCCAAAGCAGAATTTGGTTTATTTCAGACAAAATGAAAAGGGTGAGTTTGATCCATTTATACTGAGTGAAACCGTTGAGGGAAATTGGCTGACTATAACTTCGGGCGATGCTGATTTGGATGGTGATATTGATGTAATGGTAGGAGCATTCGAATTTGATGATTTATATAAGGGAGCAACTAAACCTTGGAGACCATTTATTTACTTAGAGAACAAACTAAATTAAAATTTTGAAGTAGTGATTATTTTAAAAATATAGTATCGATTTATTATGTGTTTTAAATTATAATTTTTATTTACGGTGTAATATCGGTAATTTATTCTTTCACCTTAAATTTTAACCTATGGTAAAAAGTTTTCAAGGGGTTAGAATGGCAGAACCCAAAAAAGCCCCGATTCCGCAAATTCTCGTCAAGGAGTACATGAGTACTAACTTGATCACCTTTAAGCCAGATGATACCATTGATCAAGTGATGGAAATACTCACTAAGCGAAAAATTTCTGGAGCACCAGTGATTGACGCATCGGGTGCATTGATTGGTATTATTTCGGAGGTTGATTGCCTCAAAGAGATCATCAAAGGAAAATATACGAACACGCCAAAATTCCCGGCTAAAGTAAGTGAGCATATGTCCACAGATGTACTTACACTATCGCCTGATTTGTCAATATTCGATGCAGCGTCGCAATTTTTAGAACATAAAATCCGAAGATTTCCAGTGATGAAAGATGGGAGACTGTTAGGTCAGATCAGTCTGAGTGATGTGATTCGGGCTTTTCCTACCTTGAGGCAAACTACTTGGTAAAATATCAATAGCGAAAAAAGTGAATGCCTCCATAAAGGGAAACCTTGATGGAGGCATTTTTCTGAAAGGCAATTAACCACCGAGGACACCAAGGTTTTCACAGAGGAACGCAGTAGTGATAATTGTCAGGCTTAGAGCCTGCCTCGCCCAAAGGCAGGAAGCCGAACTTCATGAGACATTTTATTTTGATAAGTCAATCGCTCTTTCTACATCTAGTATAATATCTTCATAATGCTCCAGTCCCACAGAAAGTCTCACTAATCCATCTGAAATGCCTACTTGGGCTCTTTCATCAGAAGAAAGTTTGCTATGCGTGGTGGAAGCTGGATGAGTGATAATACTGCGGCTATCGCCAAGATTAGCTGTAATAGAGATCATTTGGAGCTGATCGATAAATTTCTGGGCTCGACTCACTCCGCCCTTCAAGTCCAAAGTAATTACTCCACCTCCTTGGCTCATTTGTTTTTTGGCAACTTCGTATTGTGGGTGCGATTTCAGGAAAGGGTATTTTACTGCAAGCAACTCTGAATTTCCTTCAAAATACTCTGCTACTTTAAGTGCATTACTACAGTGTCTATCCATTCTCACCCCCAGTGTTTCCATGCTTTTCGCCAGAATCCAAGCATTAAATGGGGATATAGATGGTCCAGTATGCCTAGCGAAAAAATGCACTTCTTTCATCAAATCAGCTTTACCTAAAATTAAACCACCTAGAACCCTTCCCTGTCCATCAATGTATTTTGTAGCACTGTGAGTCACGATATGAGCACCCCATTTTGCAGGTTGCTGAAGGTATGGCGAAGCGAAGCAATTATCCACTACTAATATTAGGTTATGTGCTGCCGCAAATTTACCCGCCCATTCCAGATCGATGATCTCCAAACCAGGATTGGATGGAGTTTCTATAAAAAGCATTTTGGTGTTGGGCTGTACTAGTTTTTCCCAATTCAAATAATCAGAAATGTCTCCGTACGTTGAGGTAATACCCCACTTGGGAAATACTCTGGTTAATAACTGATGCGTAGAGCCGAAAAGTGATCGGGCTGCAAGCACATGATCCCCTTGCTGCAGTAGAGCGGCAATACTTCCAAACATTGCAGCCATTCCTGATGCTGTCGCAAATCCATCTTCCGTTCCTTCAGCTGCACAGACCTTTTCGATCAAATCACTGGAGTTGGGATTGGCATAGCGGGAATAGATATTTCCTTCTATCTCATCTGCAAAAGTAGCTCTGGCCTCCTCAGCAGAATCAAAGGTAAAACTTGAGGTAAGATAGATCGGAGCAGAGTGCTCTCTTTGGCTGGACTTTGATGGTGAAATCCGCACAGAATTCGTTTCGAAGTGCTTACTCATGTATTGATCAGTTTAAATTTTAACAAGACTAATCAAGCAGATTTGAGAAAATCAAACCCAGAGGCGGTAAACGAACTAAAAGGGATTATTTGTGAAGTAAGCCAATCTATAGTTCCCGCGTCGGGTAGGATTTGGCACCGTTCTCCGTTTCGGGATGGTTGCCAGAGGGTCTTAGAGCCTATTCTCTCGCCTCTTCTTTATAAATCAGTTGCCTGAAGTGATGCAAAGAAAGAACGCGTTTAGTGGATTTCCAAATCTTATTTCATTTGGTTATAATTTATCTTTTAAAGGTCATACGGAATCTCGCATATATTTTAATCATTCCAGTGTGTGACGCTATAGTTATGCTCGATTTGATCAATCGTTAAATTGATTCATGGTACGCTCTATTCCAATAGTGCAAAAACTGAGGCTCATTTCTATCGCCTTGTCCATTATAGCGGGTAATTCAGCAAATTCATGCTGATTGAATTTCCCTAAAACAAAGTCAATTTGCCTTCCTTTTGGAAAGTCATCACCTATTCCCATTCGGAGTCTTGGGTAGTTTTGGCCGCCTGTGAGTTCCTCAATATTTTTCAGGCCATTGTGTCCAGCTGCACTTCCTTTAGGCTTCATGCGAAATTTTCCAAAAGGAATGGCAACATCGTCCACAATGACCAAGGTATTTTCTTTGGAAATCTGAAGCTCTTTCATCCAATAGTTCATCGCCTTTCCGCTTAGATTCATATAAGTGGTAGGTTTGATCAGGTGGATTGTTCTGCCTTTGTGTTTGAACTCTGTCTTGAAGGCAAGTCGGTCGCTTTTCCAGGAACATCCATTTGCATCAGCAAGTCTGTCCACTGTCAAAAATCCGATATTGTGTCTGGTGAGTTCGTATTCGGGTCCAATATTCCCGAGGCCTATGATTAGAAATTTCATATGTTTATAATTGATTTTTATGGCCAGATAGCCTGTCCCGAACTTGATTCGGGAGAATCTCGCAGGTCTTATAATCATCTCTCTGTGTGACGCTTGAGTTATGCCTGCCTGCCGGCAGGCAGGCTCGATTTCATCTTTCTGTAGCTATTTGGCTTGAAAATAAAAAATCCCGCCCAGTTGTGGGCAGGATTTTGAATGATTAAGAGACTGAATCTATTCCTCGTCTCCGCCTTTTTTGCCTCTAAGTGCTCTTGGGATACCAATAGTCACGATAGAAACGTTTGGATTTGTTAGGATTTCGAAGCCTTCAACTTTTACATCTTCAACTTTAAATGATTTACCCAAATCAAGGTTGGAAATATCAATAGGGATAACGTCAGGGAAGTCTTTTGCAAGACCTTTTACTTTCAGTACTCTAGTTTTTAATTCTAATTTACCACCTTTAGCAAGTCCTGGAGAACTTCCTTCAACTTTCACTGGAATTTCAAATTTGATAGGCTTGTCGTCTGCAAAAGCTACGAAGTCAGCGTGTAGAAGAGCCTCACTTACCGGGTGGAATTGTGCGTCCTTCAATACTGCTTTAATGATAGTTCCTTCGATGTTCAAGTCAACCATGTGAACCTCAGGAGTATAAATCAAGTCTCTGAAAAGGATGATTGGAGAGTAGAAGTGAATCTGCTCTTTGATACCAGGTCCGTAAACTACACAGGGAACATTACCTGATTCTCTCAATTCAGAAAGACTGGCACTGTCGAGATTTGCTCTTTTAAACCCTATAATCTCAAGATATTTCATATTGTATTTGTATTAAAATTGGTTCTTATATAAACAAAGAACTGATAGACGTATTTCCTGTCACGGCATGAATTGCCTTGGCGAACAGGTCAGCGACTGTCAATACTTTGATTTTGGATGATTGTTGTTTTGGAAAGATGGTGTCAGTGATCACCAATTCATCTAAAACTGAGTTTTCGATGTTTTCATAAGCTTTGCCAGAAAGTACGCCATGTGTTGCAATAGCTCTTACTGAAGTCGCTCCTTTCTCCATGACGATTTGCGCAGCTTTGCAGAGCGTGCCTGCTGTATCCACCAAATCATCCACAAGAATAACATCCTTACCCTCTACATCCCCGATTACTTGCATAGAAGCGATCTCGTTGGCTCTTTTTCTGTGCTTATCACAGACTACCATTTCTACTTCAAAATGCTTGGCGTAAGCCCTGGCTCTTGCTACTCCTCCCACATCCGGAGATGCAAAAATCATATCTGGAAGCCGTAGCGAATTCAAATAGGGCACAAAAATAGCTGATCCATTCAAATGATCCAAGGGTATATCGAAAAAACCTTGAATTTGTCCGGCATGAAGGTCGCAGGTCATGATTCGATCTGCTCCAGCAGAGGTGATCATATTAGCGATGGCCTTAGCTGCTATGGATACTCTTGGCCTATCTTTCCTATCTTGCCTAGCATATCCGAAATAGGGAATAACGGCGCAAACTTTATATGCGCTGGCTCTTTTTGCAGCATCTATCATCAGACAAAGCTCCAAAAGATTGTCACTTGGCGGTGTAGTGCTTTGTACCAAAAAGACTGTACAGCCTCTAATGGATTCGTCAAAGCTTGGTGATAATTCGCCATCACTGAATTTGGATAGCGTAAGATCTCCTAGCTTTTTGCCATAGTTTTTGGCGATTTTCTCTGCAAGTGATTGGCTGTTAGTGCCTGAAAATATTTTAACCTCGGACATGGTTAGTTGTTTTTTTCGGGAAAGGTTAGGAATGGATTTAAGATCAAAAGTAGTAATTTTTGAATGGATGGCTAGGGTGTTATAAGTTGATTCAGAAGATAAATTTGACTTCTGATGCTTTTAAACTCATTCTAACAGCAGCTAAGTGTGAAAAAGATGGCCTATTGATGAAAGCAATTGTTGTTAGTTAATCTTTTCACTCTGTTTCAGTGAATTGAGTTTGGATTACTTAGGACGATTTCATTGGTTACAGCTATGAATAGCTTATTGTTCATATTTTCCAGTCCTGTAAAATATGAACAAAAGAACCTTTTGATTACTGGTGACCTCTTTTTTCGTGCTAATTTAGAAAGCGAATAAACCAACCCATATGCTTATGAGATTAAAAATTACACTAGTTATTCTGCTTATATCCTTGTCATTAGGAGTATTTGCCCAGCGTATTCCGACGCCAAAAGCTCATTTTGGCTTTGATATAGGAGACGATTACAAACTTGCCAATTTCACAGAAACTGAAGCTTACTTCAAGAAAGTAGCTGATGCAAGTGACCGGGTAAAAATGGTTGAAATTGGCAAAACCGAATACGGAAGATCTCAGCCAATGATGATTGTGAGTTCCCCTGTTAATTTGGCGAAGCTGGACCAGTATAAAGAAATTTCGCAGAAACTTGCTCATGCTGAAATCACGCGCGAAGAGGCAGAGAAGCTTTCTGTAGAAGGCAAACCTGTGGTGTGGATAGATGGAGGTTTGCATGCCAATGAGGTCGTTGGCCCTCATCAGCTAATTGAGACGCTTTACCAATTAGCCTCAAGAGATGATGCGGAGACGCTGAAAATTCTGGATAACGTAATTATTTTATTAGTGCACGCGAATCCTGACGGGATGGAAATCATGTCGGAATGGTACATGAGGAAAGATGATCCTGAGGCCCGTGATCAGAATATTCCTATTCTCTATCAAAAATATGTAGGGCATGATAACAACCGTGATTTCTACATGAATAACATGAGCGAAGCGGCAAATATGTCTCTTCAGCAATACGTAGAGTGGATACCTCAGATTATTTACAATCACCACCAGACTGGCCCGGCAGGAACTGTAGTTGCCGGCCCTCCCTATCGGGACCCGTTTAATCATGTATTTGATCCGTTGATTATTACAAGCTTGGATGCAGTTGGAGCTGCCATGATCAATAGAATGCATCAGGAAGATAGACCAGGCTACACCAGATTAGACGGTTCTGTGTTTTCTACTTGGTGGAATGGTGGCCTGAGAACCACCCCTTATTATCATAATATCATAGGGATTCTTACTGAGATTATCGGCAATCCCACGCCTACTAAAGTCCCTCTGGTGCCTGAGCGTCTAATTCCAAATAATGGAACTCCCTATCCTGTGACACCTCAGGATTGGCACTTCAGACAATCCATTGACTATTCTGTTTCATTGAATTACGCCATCCTCAATCACGCTGTGCGACATGGTGATGAGTTGCTGTTAAATATTTATTTGATGGGCAGAAAGTCGATAGACAAGGGCAGTGAGGATAATTGGACGATGTATCCTAAATATGCGCAAGCCGTGGAAGATATTTTTAAAGAATCTCAGAAAAGTCAAGAAGATGATGACTCTTCCAGGTCAAGATTTCCTGCGCAGTTCTACGATTCTGTATATACAGATCCTGCCAACAGAGATCCTAGAGGATATATTCTTTCCGCAGATCAGCCTGATTTCTCTACGGCAGTGAAGTTCATGAATGCGTTGATCAAGTCAGGGATTTTGGTGGAAAAAGCTACAGATGACTTTACTGTAAACGGTAAGACTTATCCAGCTAATTCTTTTATCGTGAAAACAGCACAAGCCTTCCGTCCACATGTGATAGATATGTTTGAGCCGCAAGACCATCCAAATGATTTTCTTTATCCGGGAGGTCCTCCGATCCGTCCGTATGATGCAGCAGGTTGGACATTGGCTTTGCAAATGGGAGTGGAAGTTGATCGCCTATATGAAGGCTTTGAAGGTCCATTTGAGCGGATTCCATACGGAGAAATTCAATCTCCTCCGGCAAAGAATCTTGCAAACGGGTCAGGTTACTTGCTTGATGTGAGAAACAATAACAGTTTTATGGCGGTGAATGATTTGCTGAAAGCAAAAGTTAAAGTTTATAGAACTGCATCTTTAGTGAAAGGGTTGCCAGTTGGTTCTTTCTACGTAAGTGGAGGGAAAAAAGAATTGGAAGTAGCGGCCAAAGAGTATGGAGTATATCCAGTGCCTTCATCTATGCCAAAAGGAGCCACCCAAATACAGCCTGCAAGAATTGGGCTGTATGATTATTATGGAGGATCTATGCCTTCCGGTTGGGTTCGCTGGATGATGGAGCAATTTCATTTTGAATACCAATTGGTGTTTCCCAAAGAAATTGATGCCGGAAATCTGAATGATAACTACGATGTGCTGGTGTTTATCAGTTCTGGAATCCCAGGAGTTGGTTCGCGTGGTTATTCTAGATCGCAACCTAAGCCTGAAGAGATCGATGAAAAATACCATCATATGTTGGGGAGTTTTTCTGTGGATGAATCTGTTCCTCAGCTAAAGAAATTCATTGAAAATGGAGGAGAAATCATTTCAGTTGGGTCGGCTACAGAACTTGCTTACCACTTTGGGTTACCTGTGGAAGATGCGTTAGTAGAGATCGATGCAAATGGGAATGCAAAATCACTTCCAGGTGAGAAATATTACGTTCCAGGCTCTGTGCTGGAAATGCATGTGGATAATTCAGTGCCTATTAATTACGGTATGGGTGAAGAAGCCTATATCATGTTCAACAGAAGCCCAGTATTCAAATTGTCACCTTCTGCAGGAAACAAGGGTGTCAAGCCAATTGCATGGTTTGGAGATGAAGAGCCGTTGAGAAGTGGATGGGCATTTGGACAGTCTTACCTGAAAAATGGCGTAACTGCCTTCGAAGCTCAAATCGGTAAAGGGAAATTCTATGCTTTTGGCCCGGAGATTACTTTCAGAGCACAATCATATGGGACATTCAAAATGCTGTTTAATGGACTTTACAAATAAATAGTTAGATCTTTATTAAGTTAAAACCGCCCTCAGAAGGGCGGTTTTTCCATGGAATTTTTTAACTGCAGGGAACACGGAGTTATTATCAGTGAGTAAAATTAAATCCCGATGTACTTTAGTGTTTCCGTTCGTGTGACACGAACGGCGTCTAAGATGATTTTCTTCTCTAGAAGCTGGACTTGGTTTGTTTCCTGGTTTCGGGGGAATAAATCAGGAAACTTTTTTATCTTAAACGTATGCATTTTTCGAATCTTTTCATTTAATAAATCATGGAAAACATTAACTCAACTTTTATCTCAGGAATATATAATTGGTGCGATCGATGGTGTGAGCGCTGTGCTTTTACTGCGAGATGTAGAGTTTTTGAGAGGGAGAAAGAAAGAGATTTGAAAGAACCGGAAGACTTTTGGAATGCATTATCTGAGAATTTCAAGGAGACGTTGGATATGCTTCATTTGATTGCTGAGGAGCATGGTATTGACTTGGCACAAATCGCAAAGGATAGTGAGGCTGATACTTCGTTAGAAGAAAAGGATAAAAGGCTGGATGAGCATCCCTTGAGTATAATTACTAGTCAGTATTTGTTTGAGGGAAAAGATTGGATTGAGTCGTCCAAATTAAAAGAATATTGTGAAGAATTAACCCAGCAAGTAGATTTGGGAATGAGGCAAGTATCTGAGGTGAATAATCAAGTTGCTAAAATTGAAGAGGCTCTTGAAGTGATTCAATGGTATTTGTTTTTCATCCATGTGAAATCAAAAAGAGTGCTTAACGACCTTTCAGATGACTTTTGGGAAGAGTATCCTGAAGAGGAGAAAAGTTATAACGGGTCTGCGAAGATCGCGATGATATCAATTGAACGAAGTATGCAGGCTTGGAAAATACTGCTTGACGCAATGGGAGCCGAGCAGGATTCGATTTTGAATTTATTGGTTCTTTTGGATAAATCCAGAAAACTCCTGGCTGCTTTGGTTCCAAACTATGCTCAATTTATTCGACCAGGATTTGATGAATGATTCAGCAAATAAGTTGAGCTTCGTAACCATTGATCAGAAATCCGTTTGATAGTATCGTAAACTAAACTGATTTATGGAAGCCTATTTACATTATGCCCATGCTGAGCTTGCACTTTGGCAGTATAAAATGAAAAAAAAGCCCAGTCTTGGAGGACGGCTTACCCACGGTGTTCAGAATAAAATCAATAGCTGGATTCCAGATAAGGTTCATAAGGCGATCACCATGGCAATAGAAAACATGGTCAAAGCAGTTATCACTGGTTCGAGCTGGATTGTTCCAAAGCCGCATGAAAGTTTATCATTTAAGCAACGGGAGTTCAAAGTAAGAAGTAGGATTAATTGGTATCGTAATACAGCTTCTGTCGAAGGGGCAATAACTGGGGCTGGAGGTATTCTTATGGGATTTGCGGATTTCCCTGCTTTTCTGACGATCAAGATGAAAATGCTTTTTGATATCGCAGCGCTCTATGGTTTTGATACCAAGAATTTTCATGAGCGACTGTTTCTCTTGTATGTTTTTCAACTTAGTTTTTCCAGTCAGCAAAGAAGGAATGAATTGATTGGGCTTGTGGAAAACTGGGAGCAGCATAGGGAGACCTTACCTAATGATCTTAAGGAATTTGATTGGAAGACTTTTCAGCTCGATTATAGAGATTATATAGATCTTGCGAAACTTGCTCAGCTTATCCCAATTGTAGGTGCCGGTGTGGGGGCGATTGCAAATTATCGTCTTACAGAGCATCTAGGGAAATATGCAATGAACGCTTATAGATTACGTGTGTTAGTATGAAGTGATGTTCAATCAATAGTGGAGTACTTCATACATTGAACTAAACCATAGTCTATGGATTCTCAAAAACACCTATTTAGTCTTGACTCGGCTGTTCATTACCTCAATTGCGGCTCGAAATCCCCGCTGTTAAAGTCTGCGGAAGAAGCAGCCCTAGCAGCGCTCGTACGAGCGAGAAATCCTTTTCATATAGGACAGGAAGATTTTTTTTCATTACCCAAAGAAGTTAAAGCACGATTTGCTGAGTTGGTAAATTGTGATCCGCTGCAAGTAGCATTGATACCGTCAACGTCTTATGGCTTTGCTACTGCTTTAGGTAATATTTCATGTGATCCTGGACAGCATGCGATCGTGTTGGAAGATGAGTTTCCAAGTGGGTATTTTTCACTAAAATCTTGGTGTGATAAGAATCACGCCTTACTTAAAGTGATAGGATCGGATAAAGGCGCGCCAACACCCGGAGAAAGCTGGAATAATAACTTATTAGATAGTATTACTTCAGAAACTGCGGTGGTGCTGATGTCTTCCATACACTGGATGAATGGATTGAAATTCGACCTGGAGAGTATAGGGCAGAAATGTAAAACCGTGGGAGCGCTTTTTATTGTGGATGGGACTCAATCCACAGGTGCTGCTGAGATGGATGTAAAGCGATATAAAATTGATGCCTTGATCTGTGCAAGTTACAAATGTCTTTTTGGTCCATACGGAATGGGAATTTCCTATTTCGGTCATGCTTTTGACGGCGGGAAGCCATTGGAGGAATCTTGGATGAACCGTACCAATTCGCAGGATTTTGGAAATTTGACCAAATACGACCATGAGTACACAGAGGATTCCGGACGCTACAATGTAGGGGAGATGAGTAATTTTATTCTTTTGCCTATGCTGAATGAAGCGCTGAAACAGATTAATGAATGGACTGTTTTGGAAATAGCCAGCTATTGCGAAAAACTAACCATACCACTATATGAGTATTTAAAAAGTCGTGACGTAGTGATTGAAGAGGAGCAGTATACTTCACCTCATCTTTTTACGCTAAAACTTCCAGAGGATATTGATGATGAACTTTTGATGAACAATCTTCAGGCAAACAAGATTTTTGTTTCCACCCGTGGAGGGAATTTGCGGGTGTCAGTGAACGTGTTTAATACAGCCGAGGATATTGAGAAGCTGATTCAGGTATTAGAGGCAAGCAGGTCTTAAGAAGAAGTAAAATATGGTCATAAAAAAAACCGCTGATGTCAGCGGTTTTTTAATTTTCAGTTGGCTTACCAGGGCTCGAACCTGGACTCTTCTGAACCAAAATCAGACGTGTTGCCAGTTACACCATAAGCCAGTTTTACTTAAGATCCCCGTGGGTATCTCTTAAAGTGTCACAAATGTAGAGTCTTGCTTCTTTTTTTCCAAACTAGCTCTTAAACATTTTTGAGTTTTTCAGCTAATTGCCTTTGAATCAGCTGAAAATAATGCTTCTTTAAGTTGAGGATTCATGCTGCTATGTTAATTCAGAATCATTTTTCTATTTCAAGAAACGAAAGTATCACCCCTGTATATTGTGATATTGTTAACAGTGAGGCGTTTATATTGCTTAATTGGAAATGTTTATTCATTTTTGTCAAAATATTGAAAAACTTTTAAAACATTATTTACCATGCAAGTTGAGAAATTAGAGAAGATAGTTCCTGAAGTAATAGAGAAATTGGGAAAATTGAAATCAGCAGACACGCTATCTGCGGAGCTTTCTTGGTGTTGGGTGAGCTACCAAAATGATCAAAATCCTGAAGGTGTGATCGAAAAAAGTAAGGAGGCACTAGCCGTGTTCAAAGAGGCTAGAGAGAAAAATAGTAAGGCGGTTTCTAAGAAACTGGTAGAAAGCCTTGAAAAAGCATTGAGTTAAGCATAAAAAAACCCCGAAATGATCGGGGTTTTTTGATTTTTATCAGTGTGGAAGGATTATTCTCCTGACACGTTGAATTTTACGTTGGTTTTCACTTCTCTGTGAAGATCGACTTCAGCAGCAAATTCTCCAGCGCCATCTACTGGCGTATTGATAGAGATTTTCTTTCTGTCGATGTCGATACCTTGAGCTGCTAATGCGTCAGCAATCTGAAGAGTAGTTACTTTACCGAAGATTTTACCTGATTCACCGATTTTCGCTTTGATCTCCAAAGTAAGAGCTTCAAGTTTTTCAGCGATATTCTGAGCTTCAGTTTTAATCTTTTCTGCTTTGTGAGCAGCTTGCTTGATATTCTCAGCAAGAATTTTCTTGTTAGAGCCTGTAGCAAGTACAGCGAAACCCTGAGGGATCAGGTAGTTTCTTCCGTACCCTGGCTTTACAGCTACCAAGTCATTCTTATAGCCAAGACCTTTGATGTCTGTTTTTAGTATGATTTCCATTTGTAATGATCTTTTGTGATTGGACGATACAAGACCGAATTATTTCAACCCATCGGTTACGAATGGCAACAACGCCAAATGTCTTGCTTTTTTGATGGCCTGGGCCACTTTTCTCTGAAATTTCGCAGAGTTACCGGTAAGTCTTCTAGGAAGAATTTTACCTTGCTCATTGACAAACTTCAACAAGAAATTAGGATCCTTGTAGTCAATGTACTTGATGCCATGCTTCTTGAATCGGCAATACTTTTTTCTGATTTCGCCTCTATTGATTGGCTCGTTTACTAGTGTCATTTTGTGGCTTCCTCCTTAGCTTCAACTTTTTTGTTAAATTCTCCTTTTCTTCTTCTTTCGGCATAAACAATTGAATGCTTATCCAAAACAGTAGTCAAGAATCTCATCACTTTCTCATCTCTTCTAAATTCTACTTCGAATTTGCGGATGAGCGTAGGATCGGCCTTGAATTCAACCATAACGTAGAATCCTGTAGTCTTTTTCTCAATGGTATAAGCCATTTTCTTAAGACCCCAATTTTCCACATTAATAACGTCTGCCCCCAGTTCTTTTAACAAGTTCACAAACTTGTCGACAGTATCCTTCATCTGAACATCAGATAAAACGGGAGTTAAAATGAATACCGTCTCGTAATTTCTTTGGAACATTTTTTTAATGTGTTTAAGGAATTTAATAAACAGGATGCAAAAGTAGGGGAAATCTTGCTGTATTCCAAATGGATAGCAAAGTCGAAGTAGGAGAAATACCAAAAAAAACCTCCCGAAGGAGGCCTTGATTATTTTACTGTGAAAGTCTTCGAGCCGACTTCATAATTGTCTACGTAGATCTTGACTTGATGTATGCCTGAAGCGTAATCTGAGCCCTTCTCATAGAAGAAGGTTAACTCCTGCTCTGTGTTGTCAAAAATAACGTCTTGTTTTACTGTATAGAATTTCTCAGCTCCATTCATCATAAAGGTGCCAGATCCCTTTGCCACATCAAAGATCGGCTGTTCATTTGGTGCCAAAACCTGGACATAAATATTTCTTGGGCCTTTTTCGGCCACTTTGTTATCCGCTAGATTGAAGCTTACTTTGATTCGTTCGATCTGTCGGTTTTTAAAGTCTTTAGTGGTTTCCACACGTTCCTTACCTTTAGAATTGACCGCAGCTATTTCAATATTTTCAGCTTTCAGCATAGAAGCTACATTCACTTTGGCCTGAAGGTCTTCCTTTTGAATATTCAGCTGTGCAACTTCTTCCTCTATTTCAGCTTGTGTGGTTTTTAGATCTTGATTTTCCGTAAAAAGCTGTTGGTTCAAAGCCCGTAGTTCCAGAATCTCTTGATCTTTCTCTACAATCATCGAATTGTAGCTTTTAATTTTCTCATTCAGCGCCACTATTTCTGAAGTACTTCTTTGTCTTGAGGTATTTCTCTCCACTATCAACTGATCACGTACTTCTTCGAGTGCCTTCACATCTCCTCCAAGTTTTTCGATTTCTTGAATCCTCAGATCTAGCTGGTAGGTGACAGAATCTAGACGTTTGTTCAAATCGTTGTTCTCAGTAGAGAGCAATAGAATCTCCTCTGACTTTTTAGTTCGATCTACATAATCCGTGTAAAGTTTGATTCCACTTATTATTACTAAGAGTACCAAGACAATTATGATAATGTTTTTACCTTGATCTTTCTTTTCGGGCGAGTTTTTTTCAAATTCAGTGTTCATAAGAATATGGCGTTATAATGGCTTTTTTAGATGAAAATTATTGGACTGAAAAGTATTCTTTAGGTAAAACTGGTTGGGATATAGGTTATGCTTCTCCCCCTCTTATGCAATATTTGGACCAAATTGAAAATAAGCAGATACAACTCCTGATTCCAGGCGCTGGCTCAGGGTATGAAGCTGTATATGCTTGGCAATCGGGCTTTTATGGTGTCCATTTTCTAGATTTTTCCAAAGAACCATTGGAACGGTTTCACTCCTTGAATATGGACTTTCCCATTGAGCATATTCATCATCAGAATTTCTTTGAACATGAAGGTTCCTATGATTTGATTTTGGAACAAACGTTCTTTTGTGCCCTTGACCCGAAGCTCAGAGAGGATTATGCGAGGAAAATGAAAAGTCTGATAAAGCCGGGAGGTAAATTGGCTGGAGTTTGGTTTGACAGGGAATTCGACTTTGATGGACCTCCGTTTGGGGGAAAGGCGCAAGTGTATAGAATACTCTTTGAAAAATATTTTGAGATAAAAACGCTAGCTCCATGTTACAATTCAATTCCTGAGCGATTTGGGTCGGAGGTGTTTATGATCCTAAAGAATTCAAAAATCTAAGATATAGTCCGCCTTGTCTCCTGGATAAGTGAAAAATACGATTCCGCATTCGTAAAAATCTAAGCTAAGCCTGACTTCGGACTTGCTTTTTATTTTCTGCCAAGCCATTTCCATTTCTTGTGACCAATGAATGTCTCCTATTGCAATTATGGACCTGGAATGGGTTTTTGATACGATTTGCTCAAAATACCGCAAAGTACCTTCATAGGTATGAGTAGCATCTATCAAAGCAAAATCCACCTTTTCTAGCGTAGCGAGAATAATTGGGAGGGTTTCACTCAGCTCTCCAACTATACTGGTTAGATTATCAAAACCTTGACTAGGCTGAGCAACTCTTGCTATTTCTTTGGAGCCTTCAAAGGTGTAAAATTTTCCTTGGGTGACTTTAGATAGATATCTGCTGCTTATCCCCATACACGTGCCCAATTCAATAACTGTTTCTGCTGGAGTGAGAGTGGTGAAAAACTGATAGAGTTGGGCGAATTTCCGATTACTGGTGCTGAATTTGGTGATGTCAGATACTCTTCTTTTAGCGCTGTTTACGCTTTTTGATCCTGCCCCAAAATCTTCCACTTCAATTACTTGATCAGAAGAAAGAAGGTTTTTTCTATAGCTTTCAATTTCCAAATCTGCATCTTTTCTGGTTTTAATAAAGCTGAGAAGATTTTGATAGGTGTTGAATAGTAATGGAGACTGTAGCGAGTATTTGTCTTCTTTTTTTAGCCAGTAAGACAAGTAGGATAAAATTGGGTGAATTTTATTCAGCAAATTAGTTATGGAGGTAACTAGCGATCATATTAAATTCTGGAATAACCACTTCAAAATTACTTCCATCAAAAAGTTTTTCCATGAAGTAAACACCAGTCATCTTACCGAGGCCGGATTTTAAATTGCATCCAGAAACGTAGCTATGAGAATCTCCAGGTTCCAAAATTGGTTGTTGTCCAACGACACCATCCCCTTCAACTATTTTTTTGACTTCTGCAGCATCAGATATTTCCCATCTTCTGCGCAAAAGCTGCACAGTTTGGTTGCTTTTGTTTTCAATAGTTACCTTGTACGTAAATACGAAATGGTGCTGATGAGGACTTGAAAATTCGGATTGATAGGTGACTTCAACACTTACCTGAATCCCAGATGTAACTGCATTTACCATGTATAAAACGATTTAAAAACTCCGTAAAGGTACAATTTATAGTTTTAATATCAATAAACACTGATGGAAGTCAAAATAGAACCAAGCTGGAGAAATACGCTAAAGCAATTGTTCGACCAAAAGTTTTTTAGAGACCTAGTTGCATTTGTGAGAGACGAGTATGCTTCAGTAAAGGTTTTCCCTCCAGGCAAAGAAATTTTCAATGCGTTCAATCATTGTCCTATAGATTCTGTAAAAGTGGTCATACTTGGTCAGGATCCTTATCATGGACCAGGTCAAGCTCATGGTTTGGCATTTTCCGTGAAGCCAGAAGTGCCTTTTCCTCCAAGCCTTATTAATATTTTTAAAGAAATAGAATCTGACTTAGGTAAGCCTCTGCCACCTAATGGTGACCTTACCCGCTTGGCAGATCAAGGTGTATTTCTTCTGAATGCCACCCTAACTGTAAGAGCTCATCAAGCTGGTTCTCATCAAAAAAAAGGATGGGAAGAATTTACCGATGGTGTGATCCGGACGATCAGTGATCAGCGTGAAAATGTGGTTTTTTTGCTTTGGGGAGCTTATGCGCAAAAGAAATCAATTCTGATTGATACTACTAAACACTTGATTTTGAAAGCCCCTCATCCAAGTCCACTTTCTTCTTATCGTGGGTTTTTTGGATGCAAACACTTTTCAAAAGCTAATGAATACTTAGTCAACAACGGCATTAAGCCTATTGACTGGTAAAAGTAACATTCAGGATTTGGTGGAGTGAAAATAAAGAGCTGGGTAGAAAATTTGAGGTGGAAAGTATGCAGTTATCCATCTCTATGGATAGTTGCAGAGAATGCTAAATAAGGGTAAAAAAAAGCCCTGAAATTTCCAGGGCTTAAGGCTTAATTTATTCCTCTAAATATTCTGCTCCAGCGGATCTTGCTGAACATAGATTCATGCTTGTCCAGTGAAAGCCATAGGAACCAAGCTTTGCCTACGATATGATCTTCTGGTACAAAACCCCAGTATCGGGAATCCAGTGAATCGTGACGATTATCACCCATCATGAAGTAATAATTCTGTTTGAAAGTATAACTGTCTACCTTTTCACCATCGATGAAGAGTTGCCCTTCTTTTACTTCTACATTTTCAAGGCCTTCATATTTTTCAATGGTGAAACTGTATTTCATGACATTTTCATTTGTCATTTCGATCGTCCACCCTTCCGCAGGGATTTTAAGTGGACCGTAGTTGTCACGGTTCCAGCCCAAGGTCATTCCATCAGGAAAAACACCTGACTCTCCACCGCTTTTCTGGATACGCTTAGTCACAGAAGTTACCACAGGGGATGATTCTAATCTATTGATCACTTCTTCAGTAGCGAAAACTAAGTAGCCTGAGCCATCACTAAATGTCAAATGACTGTCCCGATTAATCTCATATTGATTGAAGAAATCCTCTGTAAGTGGTCGATTAGTAATCACATCATATGAATACTGCATCTCTTCAGGTTTTGGAGCGAGTTCGTTATTCACATAAACATCTCCATTCCTTACTTCTATTACATCTCCCGAAATTCCAATTGCGCGCTTGATATAATTGGTTTTTAGATCAGTTGGGTATTGGAATTCAACTGGGTAGTTGAATACGACAACGTCATTTCTCTCTACGTTTGAGAAACCAGGAAGTCTGTAATAAGGGATTTGAATGGCGTCTGAATAGGAGGGGATTTCTGTGCCCCATACTTTCTGATGAGTAAGGGGTACTTGCAATGGTGTCATTGGAAATCTGGTTCCGTAATGCATCTTGCTCACGAAAAGAAAATCGCCTACCAAAAGTGACTTTTCCATTGACGCTGTGGGGATTGTGAAAGGCTCCAATAGTAACCATCGGATTAAACTGGCTGCTACTACTGCAAAAATCAAGGCATCACCCCATTCTCTGGCGGCAGATTTTTTTTTAGTTGACTTACTCATGATTGGTTTTTAAGTTCAGAAAGATAGAAAATCATCCATGGAAAGCACACCTTTCTTTCCTTGAATCCACTCGGCCACCAAAATTGCACCAAGAGCAAACCCTTGCCTGCTATGGGCTGTGTGAGTGATTTCAATATCGTCGATTTCAGACGAGTAGCGAATAATATGCGTGCCTGGAGCTGGATCTATTCGCTTGGAAGTGATTGGGAGAGAATGTTCATTTTCGCTCGCACCTTCGGACAGGTTCCAGTTATTCAGTTCATTTATATTTTTGATAATACCTTCGGCCAATGTGATGGCTGTTCCTGATGGTGCGTCTTTTTTAGCGGTATGGTGAATCTCTTTCACGGAGCTTTTATAGCCAGTAGTTTCATTCATAAGCTTAGCTAAGAACTCATTGACTTTAAAAAAGATGTTGACACCAATACTGTAATTCGAAGCATAGAAAAATGCCCCATTTTTAGTAAGGGTCAGTTGTTCTATTTCTGGCTTTTGAGCCAACCATCCTGTGGTGCCAGAGACAATAGGAATGCCTCTCTCAATCGCCCATTTTATATTATCAACAGCTGCTTCAGGTTGACTGAATTCTATCGCCACATCAATAGTAGTGGAGTCTAGTGAATATAATTCATCAAGGTTGTCTATGTTGATTTTTGCTGCAATGCTATGACCTTGGGATTCTGCTAACTGACCGATCAGCTGGCCCATTTTTCCGTAGCCTAGAAGTAAAATATTCATGTTTAAAAGTTGAGTTTTATAGAAAGCCCCATAGAAGTATTGTTGGAAGAAAATCTTTCGTAGTGAGGTTCAAGTTTCAATGCGATTTCATCGGATACATCAAAGCCCGAAAGATGTGCGTCCACATTCGCATCTATTAAATTCAGTGCATAAATCCCTAATAGGACTAGGTAGCAAAGATCACGGTTTTTTCTCCAATAGTTCACATTTCGCACTAAGCCATCACGATTTAAGCTGGGGAAATCATTTGGCAATTCGTCATCAAAATCAGCAAGTGCTTGTTTGAATACTTGATAGCGGCGATTGTTAAAATCAATGAAATAAATATCCGTAATAAGTCCTCCATAAATTAGAGGGACTTTCCACGATTTACCATTATATACTTGGCCTGCGCCGGGCAAAATAGCAGAAAGTATGGTGGCTTTTTTGGGGTTTTTGGGAAGTAATGAATAATCAGGCTCCGATTGTGAAGTCTCCGGTTCTTCTGCTTCCTGAGCAAATAATGTGTTGCTCAGACTAAAACAGAAAAGCAAAAGACCCACTAGTATAAGTGGGGCCTTGTTAAGTAATATGTTATGAGAAACTAAGAGCTTCAAGGTTAGATGATTTCCAGAATTTCTAGAATCCGATTCAAATCAGATGCAGAGTTGAAAGGTATTTTAATTTCACCTTTATTTTTCGGATTTGACTTCAATGCCACTTTAGTTCCAAAATGAGAGGCAAGTCGCTGCTGGAGCTTGTTGATTTCATATTTTCTAACAGGATCAAGTTCTTGAGCAGATGGCTTCTCAGGCTTTCCTTCATTCAGAGCCTTTACCAAAGCTTCCACTTTTCGCACACTCAATTCTTCCTCTACGGCTTTTTTGAATATTGAGAGTTGCATATCCACATCTTCTACATTGATCAATGCGCGGGCATGACCCATGGACAGCTGCTGATCCCGTATGGCACCTTGTATGGTAGGAGGGAGCTTGAGAAGTCGCAAGTAATTATTTACTGTAGTTCTGTTTTTTCCAACCCGATCTCCTAATTCTTCCTGCTTTAAGTCACATTCTGCAAGTAATCGCTGATAGGATTGAGCGATTTCTAGTGCATTTAGATTTTCACGCTGAATGTTTTCGATGAGTGCCATTTCCAGCATTTGCTGATCGTTGGCAGTGCGGACGTAGGATGGGATTTGAGTTAAACCTGCGATTTTCGAAGCTTGATACCTACGTTCTCCAGAGATTAGCTGATATTCATTTGTATCAAGTCGTCTAACTGTGATAGGCTGAATGATGCCTTGAACCTTGATGGATTCTGCAAGTTCTGCTAAAGCATCCTTGTCAAAATGTACACGAGGCTGGAATGGATTGACCTGGATTTGTTCAAGAGGGATTTCGAAAATCCCGGTTTTAACTACCTCGGGTAAAATATCATCAGATTTGTGCTTAGAGGGGCTATCCTCGAGCAAAGCTCCAAGACCTCTTCCCAAGGCACTTTTTTTTCGATTCGGTTTTTGGTCTGACATAGTTATTTGGTCACTTTTTGCAGGTCATTCTTCTGTGCGATTTCGCCTGCAAGATTAAGATATGCAACAGCACCTTTGCCATCAGCATCAAAGGAAATAGCAGGTAAACCAAAACTAGGTGCCTCACTGAGTCTTACGTTGCGAGGAATGATGGTTTCGAAAACCATATTCTTGAAATGTAGCCTAACTTCTTCGACCACCTGATTAGAAAGGCGAAGTCTGACATCATACATGGTAAGTAAAATGCCTTCGATCTCCAAATCAGGGTTGAGCCTGGTTTGAATTATTTTTATGGTATTCAATAATTTGCCCAATCCTTCTAATGCAAAATATTCACATTGAACAGGGATGATCACAGAATTAGCAGCCGTAAGAGCATTGATTGTAATTAGTCCTAAGGAAGGAGAACAATCGATAATGATGAAATCGTACAAATCTTTAAGATCACGAATTACCTCTTTCATCTTCTCTTCCCGATTATCCAGATTGATCATTTCCACCTCAGCACCGACCAGGTCGATATGTGATGGTACCAAATCCAGATATTCCAATTCTGTATGGTGGATGATCTCTTTTACATCAATACCATCCACCATGCACTCGTAGATACTGGTGTTGATGGATTTGGGATCATGACCCAGCCCAGAGGTCGTATTAGCCTGAGGATCAGCGTCAATTACCAGGGTCTTAAATTCCAAGACAGCCAAACTAGCAGCCAGGTTCATCGCTGTGGTAGTTTTGCCTACTCCGCCTTTTTGATTGGCTATGGCAATGATTTTTCCCATGGTGTTATTTGAAAAGTAATTTAATCTCAATATTAAGCAAAATGAATTCTTTTCTGGCTGATCTCCCTGCTTTTTTTAGCGAGCGGAAAACGATCTGAGTCAACTGTTTTCAGCTTAAACTGAAGTGATAATATAAGATAATATACTGAAATATAGGATATTGGTTTAATGTTCAGTTGACCGGAATTCCTTTTGTAAGTCGTTTTAATTTCTTGCCGGGGAATTGTTAATGCTAGTTAAGGCAAACGATTGGTTTTGAGATAAATTATCGTTCATCGCTTAATAAGTGATTAGTAGTACGGCTAACCCCATGACATTTAAGCGTGTAACTTAAAAACTATAAAAGTACCCGATCTTTGCCCATAGCCGAGTCCGGAAACCTTCCTGAATAAACTTATCCATGCGGTAATCGATACCCCATTCCAGTTTTTGACTAGAAGTGATCAATTTACCTAAGGAGAAAACCAAGCGATTTTCGATTTCAAACTCTCCTTCCTGAAGGCTGAAAATTGGCTCATTGGATAAGACCAAATAATGCTCGCTCGGGTCCAAGGTGCTACCCGCAAGCGGAATCTCAGTTGCTATGCGGTACCGAAGCCTGATTTCTGCCGACTCACCCTTGGTGAACGTCTGGTCTGTCCTAATTCGATGTGCCAGTTTCATTCCTCTCAGTCTATTTACTGAAGCAAATTGCTGAATGATCCGATTGGCATTGGCTCCCTCCTGGATCCTGTGAAATACTCCAAAGGCAATACTTTTTGTAGGGTTTAGCTTGACATCATAAAAGCTCATCAAGTCCGTTCTGTAATGGGTAAACTGCAAATCTTCCCGTTGCTCTATAGCATTGTTATAGACAACATTCTGATGCTCAATTTTGAAAATTATCTTTTGATCATTCTTTAATTTCTTGGTAAGTGTAGCTTCAGGAAAGAGGCCCGAAAAGAACTGATGATCTTGACTAAGGGCATTAGCAAAACTCATAAGCAATAAGAAAATGCTTAGGTAAAATCTTATCATCTTAAAAAATAAGGTTTTCGCTAGGTGACACGATTATTTTACGCTTCTGGATGAGTTGCCCATCTGAGGCAAATAAGCCCTCCCAAAGTTGAGAACCTCCGGTCTCATCAGGACCTATAAATTCTATTTCATAGCGGGTTATGATTCCCTCTTGACTATTTTCATCAAAAAAATCTTCCAAATCATCAGGTTCTCCAGAATATTGGATTTGAACACGTTTGATATCCGAACTTTTATAATTTGTAGAAAGATAGACCTTCAAACCATTTTGAAGATCTGCAGGAAGCTTTTCAAAATCCATTTCAATTTCTACATCCTCTATTCTTCCTAAGGAATCAAATTCAACGCTGTAAAATTCACCTTTTAGCTTAAACTTAGCCTCATAGGAAAAACCCGATTCGAATACTTCCTTATACCACTTGATCTTCCTGGTAGATTCGAAAGCATCATATAGCCAGTCTCTTGCCTCTTTGGGTACTTCATTTTCCTTTATTCCAAATTCCCGCTCGATTTTATCTTGGGCAAACGAAGGTTCGGTGATTATCCCATAAAAGAGTAGAATAGGAATAAGATAGAGAAGAATAAGTTTCATCATGTATCTACTTTTTTTGAACAAAAACCGGAGTAATTAAATACGATCATCTTAAGAAAAAGCTTAGATTTTAACGAATTCTTTTTGACTTGTGCCTTCAATTTGATTCGAAGGAAATCAAATAATTCATGATACAGAAGAATAATTTCATTTATGATCTATTCATAGTAAAAGTTTAAAACATCTTGGAAAGAGATTTAAAAAATATCCTGATTAAGAACTAGATCAGATAGTAATGTTGAGTACCTCTGACTTATGTATACTAGCCATTTTTCTTCCAAGAAAAACCAAGACTACTGACAAATAGAGGATATGCATTTTTTCATCTCATCAGAAATAAACTTGCATCCAAGTTGATTTCAAATGGCTGTGAATTGAGTGTAAGCAATGAATATTTTTTCATTAAATCGTCCTAAAAACAAGCTTTTTTTGAGCTTTCAAAATCAGTGAATTATATAAGCCTTTTCTTTTTTAATATAATTTTTTCGAGAATTAGCACCATCATCTTTGTTACAGTAAACCTCAAAAAATGTTTGCTAGGATACGTAAAACCCAACTCTTTACCAGTTACATATTTTGTATTACCAATATCAAAATTTGTTATTTAATAGGTTTGAGCCTGTATTTATCGCCTTCCTACCGGATTTGTCTTGAGGAATAGAAAATGATCACCCAGCATAATAATTAAAAAATAAAATTTAAGTTATATGAAAACAGAAAGTACAAAAAAAAGATTTTGGCAAACCATTTTGGTTGCCTTATCTATTACAATAATCTTCGGAAGTTGTCAAGATACATTTGACGAAATGCTGGGGATTTGTCCGGAGGTAGAATCTACAAATCCTGATGATGAAGCAATAGGAGTACAGCTGAACAAGGTCATTGCGGTGACCTTCAATGATGAAATGAATCCATCTTCTATTACAGATGGATCCTTTAGTTTGAGAGTCGTTAATACAGCTGGCGAAACTCAAAGTGATGTTCCCGGGGCTTTGACTTATGATGCATCAAACAATACCATGAGTTTTCTCCCGGATGCTCCTCTTGACCCTAACACAACATATACAGGTCGAGTAGAACCGATTGTGAAGGATTTAATGGGGAATGCATTGCAAACACCTTATATATGGACTTTCACCACCGGTGCAGCACCTACAGTGACGGCTACAAATCCTGTGAATCTATCAACAGGAATTGCACTTAATAAATCCATTACTGCAAAATTCAGTGCTGAAATGGACCCTTTAACAATCAATGTGTCTTCTTTTACCATACAAACCGACACAACTTCAATAGAAGGGGAGGTAAGCTACCTTGACAGCATAGCCACATTTATTCCTTCAATCGATCTATTGCCTGAAACTACCTACACAGGTACAATTAGTGTTGAAGCGGTAAATGCAGATGGAATTCCTCTTGCAACTGAATATACCTGGACATTTAATACAGGCGCTGCACCGACGGTTGTCTCAACAGATCCTGCTGACAAGGCAACGAATGTTTCAGTCAATACAGGAATCAAGGTGGTTTTCAGTGAAACGATGGGGCTAACTACAATATCTGGATCAACATTCACGGTGAAGCAAGGAAATACGGCAATAGCAGGAAAAGTAACCTATTCCGGAACGTCTGCTTCGTTCACTCCGAACACTGCTTTTTCTCCCAACCTTGTTTATACTGGTATGATCAGTACAGGTGCTAAGAATACTTTAGGCATTGCCTTGGCAAGCAACTATGTTTGGACATTTACTACAGCCGCCGCAGTAGTTGCTCCGACGGTAACTTCAACAGATCCAACAAACAACGCGACAAACGTAGCTATTGACAAGACCATCAAAGCCGTTTTCAGTGAATCGATGAACCCTACTACCCTAACAGGAGCAACATTCACCCTGAAACAAGGTAATACAGCCGTTGTAGGTACGGTAACTTATGCAGGCACAACGGCCTCTTTTGTGCCAACCAATCCCCTGTCGGCTGGCCTGGTTTATACTGGTACTATAACTACCGGTGCAAAAAATGCATCAGGTACAGCCTTGGCAAGCAATCATGTTTGGAAATTTACTACAGCGGCTGCTTCAGTAGTTGCTCCGACTGTAACTTCTACAGATCCTGTAAACAACGCGACAAATGTGGCATTGAACAAGACTGTTAAAGCCGTTTTCAGTGCAGCCATGAATCCTGCTACACTTACGGGAGCAACATTCACCCTGAAACAAGGGAATGCAGCAGTGGCGGGTACGGTAACTTATACAGGCACAACGGCCTCTTTTGTACCAAACAATCCCCTTTCGCCTAGCCTTGTCTATACCGCTACCATTACTACCGGTGCAAAAAATGCATCAGGTACAGCTTTGGCAAGCAACTATGTTTGGACATTCACTACAGCAGCTGCTAATGCACCAGTTGCTCCAACTGTAACTTCTACAGATCCTGTAAACAATGCGACAAATGTGGCATTGAACAAGACTGTCAAAGCCGTATTCAGTGAAGCGATGAACCCTGCTACATTAACAGCAGCAACATTTACATTAAAACAAGGTAACACAGCAGTTGCGGGTACAGTAACATATACAGGCACAACGGCCTCTTTTGTACCAACCAATCCTCTGTCGGTTGGCCTGGTCTATACCGGTACTATCACTAATGGTGCGAAGAATGCATCAGGTACACCATTGGCAAGCAACTATGTTTGGACATTTACTACAGCTGCTGCAGTAATGGCGCCGACTGTAACTTCTACAGATCCTGTAAGCAATGCGACAAACGTAGCATTGAACAAGACTATCAAAGCTGTTTTCAGTGAAGCAATGAATCCTGCTACAATAACAGGAGCAACATTCACTGTGAAACAAGGTAATACAGCAGTTGCAGGTACGGTAACATATACAGGCACAACGGCCTCTTTTGTGCCAAACAATCCCTTGTTGGCTGGATTGGTCTATACTGGTACTATCACTACAGGTGCGAAGAATTCATCAGGTACAGCATTGGCAAGCAACCATGTTTGGACATTTACTACAGCAGCTGCAGTAGTTGCTCCGACTGTAACTTCTACAGATCCTGTAAACACAGCGACAAACGTGGCCTTGAACAAGACTGTCAAAGCCGTTTTCAGTAAAGCGATGGATCCTGCCACAATCACGGGAACAACTTTCACCCTGAAACAAGGTAATGCAGCTATCGCGGGTACGGTCACTTATGCTGGTACCACTGCGTCCTTTGTGCCAAATATTCCGTTGATGCCTGGCCTTGTCTATACCGCCACCATCACCACAGGTGCTAAGGATTCTTCAGGTACCGCATTGGCAAGTAATTATGTTTGGACATTTACCACACCTGCTGCTGTCGCTCCAAAAGTGTTATCTACCGACCCGCAAAACAACGCGTCAAACATAGCACTTGACAAAGTGGTCAAAGCGACTTTCAGTGAGCCAATGAATCCTGCGACGATTTCAGGAACAACCTTTACGCTTAAGCAAGGAGCAAATACCATCAATGGATCTGTAACTTATAGTGGAACTACAGCTTCATTTACTCCAAATGATCCTCTTTCTCCAAACCTTACTTACACCGGTACTATTACTACAGGTGCACAGAATCTGGCGGGAACCGGTTTGGCTGACGATTATGTGTGGACTTTCAAAACCCTGGCCCAGCAGTCTGCCTATTTTGTAGATCTTAAAACTGCCGGAAGATTTGGGATATTCGCTGCCACTGGCATCAGTAATAATGCAGGATTCAGCGTAATCCGGAATTTGGATGTAGGAATTACTCCCGGTGCACGTTCTTCTGTAACCGGATTTCCACCTGCAACTATTGTAAACGGAGCGATCTATGCAGCTGATGATGCCTCTCCTGCAGGTGTTGCGGCAATGCTAATAAAAGCAAAAAGTGATCTAACCGAAGCTTATTTGTTTGCCGAAGGAGCTACTTCTCCGGCCCCTGCTACAGTAGCAGGTGATCAAGGTGGTAAAACACTCGCACCGGGAATTTACAAAAGCAATTCTACCCTATTAATCCAAGCAGGTGATCTGACATTGGATGCTCAGGGTGATCCCAACGCGGTTTGGATTTTCCAGATTGCTTCAGGCTTCACCACTGTTGGTGGAGCAGGTGGGGATATTATCCTAAGTGGAGGGGCTCAAGCCAAAAATATTTTCTGGCAAGTAGGTAGTTCAGCTACCATTGGAGACAACACCAAATTCAAAGGGAATGTATTAGCCTTAACTTCTATCACTATGAATTCCAATGCAGAGATCGTAGGTAGAATGCTTGTCATCAATGGAGCAGTGGTTATGACAAATACAAACACCATTGTAAAACCTTAATTCAAAAACAATGAAATGAGCATGGAAAGCTGTCGCACCCGAATGTGGATGAATCACGGCGAAGTCCATGGAACCATTGAAAAACAAAAAATAAACACATGAAATCAACAACATATAATAATAAAGGATCACGCACTGCGTGGTCCCCTAATATCCTCCAGGTCAAAGCCCTGATTGTCGGCGCTATGATATTAGGAGCAGGAACTCAATTCACGCTTCAAGCACAAGAAGTTCAGTACTCCAGACCGGCTTGGAAATTTGGTGCTGCGGCAGGTGCGAATCTTAATTTCAATCAAGGACTTACCCAACAATTAAATTCAAGTTTAACTGTTCCCGCAGGTTTCAATCATGGAAATGGAGTCGGGTTGTTTCTTGGTCCAGTAATTGAATATCATCGTCCCGGATCGAGATTTGGAATGATGCTTCAGGGGGGATTTGACAGTAGAAAAAGCACCTTCGACCAGATCACCACTCCTTGCAATTGTCCGGCAGATTTGTCTACCGATTTAAGTTATCTTACTGTTGAGCCAAGCCTTCGTTTTGCTCCATTTAAAAACAACTTCTATCTGTATGCAGGTCCAAGGTTTGCTTTCAACAGAACGAATGCCTTCACATACCAGTTGGGGATCAACCCGGATTTCCAGGATCAGGCTCCGACTCCTGCGGTAAATGGGGAATTCAGCAATACCAATCAAACACTGGTTTCTATGCAGATAGGAGCAGGACATGATATCCAGCTTTCATCCCAAAACAGAAAAATACAAACAGTGCTTTCTCCATTCGTAGCTATCCAGCCCTATTTTGGACAGAATCCACGTTCTTCTGAAACATGGACTTTGACTACACTTCGGGTTGGGGCAGCCTTGAAATTTGGTAAAGGCCGTAAAATTCCAGTGGTAGTTCAAGCTCCGGCACCGGCTCCACTTGTGGAACCTGTATTTGAATTTGCTGTTAACTCTCCGAAAAACGATCCTGAAGCAACAAACATCATAGAGACTTTTCCAATTCGTAACTATGTTTACTTTAATGCAGATTCACCTGTCATCCCAAATCGTTATGTGACCCTTGAAAAAAATCAGGTGGTAGATTTCAAAGCAGATCAATTGGATGTCTTTGCACCGAAAGAGCTTTCAGGCCGGGCTAATAGACAGCTGATGGTTTATTACAATGTGCTAAACATCCTGGGCGACCGTATGGTGAAACATCCTGCAACTCGTATCAAATTGGTTGGGTCCTCTGAGAAGGGATCTCAGGAAGGGAGAAACATGTCTGAATCAGTCAAAAATTATTTGACTAACACATGGGGAATAGACGCTTCCAGGATTGCTACAGAAGGGTTGTCTAAACCGAGAATACCTTCCAAAAAGGCAGGTGGAACGCGCGAGCTTGATGTTCTCCTTGATGGTGACCGTCGGGTGTCGATTGAAAGCAGTTCTCCTGAATTGTTAATGGAATTTAAAGGTGGTTTGGATGCCGCTTTAAAACCGGTTTCATTGGTAGCACCGGAAGAAAGTTATGTTACTTTCAATGTGGACGGAGCGGCGGATGCCTTCAGCTCTTGGGCATTGGAAGTCAAAGATTCACAAGGAAATGTACAGAATTTCGGGCCTTATACTGAAGATAAAGTAAGTATAGCCGGTGAATCGATTTTAGGAACAAAACCAGAAGGAGATTATACAGTAACCATGGTGGGTCAGAGTAAGGATGGCCAAGCAATAAGAAAAGAGACTCCTGTAAAAATGGTGCTTTGGACTCCTCCAACCAGTTCGGAAGGAAATAGATTCAGTGTTATCTATGAATTCAATGATGCCAAGGCAATTGCGTCGTATGAGAAATTCCTCACTGATGTTGTTGCACCAAAAATACCTAAAGGAGGTACAGTTACTATTCAAGGTCATACAGATACAATTGGAGAGGAAGCACACAACCTGGGATTATCTCTGGCGCGGGCAAACGATGTCAAAGGTATTCTTGAAAAAAGCTTGTCGAAGGCTGGAAGAACTGACGTGAAATTTGTGGTAAATGGATTTGGTGAAGATGAAAAAGTCTCTCCATTCAAAAACAAATTTCCTGAGGAGCGTGCTTATAACCGTACGGTTATTATAGATATCACTCCAGGTAACTAAGAGTTGCTGATCAATTCGATCTTTTAAAAAAAATACAGTTCTGAATATTCAGAACTGTATTTTTTTAAATAATTGTGGTGAAAAAGTATTGAAGATATGATTGGCTGATTAAAAAAGTCCCCTATCTAGAATAAACAGCTTTAACTATTTGTTAGGTAGTTTTATAATATTGGTAGGGTGTTGTTGTTTTTGTATTTACTGAATGGTTGGGTGGTTGAAAATATAGCAAATGAATAGATTAAAGACCTTTTCAAGTATTCATGTTCCTTTTTTTAATCGATAAAATAATGTTGGGGTAAGACCAGTTATTTTTTTAAACTGCGTTGAAAGGTGGGAAGCACTGCTGTAGTTCATTCTATGAGAAATTTCTTTTAGAGATAGGTCATTATAAAGTAGCAGTTCCTTAACCAATTCAATTTTGTGTATTATTATAAACTGCTGAATAGTAATCCCTTCCACCTCGGAAAAAATATTGGACAAATAAGTGTAGTCGTAACCTATCTTTTTACAGATGAAATCAGACTGATTTACCTTAGGTAATTCTTCATTGTAGTGAATCATTTCTATGACCACATTTTTGATTTTATCGATCAAAATACTTTTTCTATTATCAAGTATTTCTAAACCAACAAGTTGAAGGCTTTTCCTTAGTTCATCAATCTGACAACTCGAAATACAGTTTTCGGTTTCCACCAATCCAAGATCTATGGATAAATATTGAATGCCAATCCTTTCCAACTGCTGCTGAACAATCAATTTGCATCGAAGGCTGACCATAAATTTAATATGTATCTTCAAATCCAGTTAAATGTTAAGTGTATAAATACAACCCAAAAAAGGTATACTATAAAAAAAATGTTGGGTAGTATTATAAAAAAAATGGGGTGATTATTTCTTATTATGAGTAAATTATTTCTTTTTCAAAGCTAGAATAAAAACATACTGATACTTTTAAGTATTTTTTTTTATTCGTAGACTAGGCTAATTTCTTAATAACAATATTAAGTATAAATCAGGCAGTTTCCTATTTTCCATAATTTATGTATCACTAACTTGTAATGTGTCAATTATTAAGATGTGGATAAATTAACCGTATATTTGTTTATACCTGTTTTAATATTCAAAAGTAGTTACTGAGGAGTTAAGCATTTTTTAATTCTAGTGACATTGAAGAATGAAAGTTGGTTATTAAGCAATAAACAATTCAAAAAAGGGAGGTGGCTTTTTACGAATTTAGAAGTGTCACAGCACAGTTTCTTTGGATGTGCTATCATTATTTTCCATAAAAGATGGATTCGTTTGGCAACGATTCCATCTTTTATGGAAGCCAGAGGCTGGGAATTACTAATTGAGTTGCGCATCTCGTGTCAAGAGAGGAGTTCTAACTGATATCACTTAGCAGTCGGGGGTATTTTCCCTGTAGAGGAGAAAAGTGTATAATACCTCTCATTATTAGTTAGGGCTTGCTGAAAAAGTCTCAGGTATGCCAGGTTCAAGGCGGCCGAGTGAAGATGTATGCTTATACCTCGAATGAGGCCAACGTAGAAGATGGTATGGCTGAGGCTAGCTTGAAAATATCGATTTTGACATTTTCTGATGCATGGATAAAGACCTATTGTCATCAATAAGCTTGCACTTGCTGAAAAACCGTTCGTATGAAAAATGGGTTAATCATTCAAAATGATAGCTTTTGAGCTATTACTGGCGTTTTTCAGCATGCCCTAGTTAGACAGTACTTTTAAAAAAAAACACCTACATCATAAAATCAAAACACTTTAGAATCCGGTTACGTTGTCCTTTATACTTTGGTTCACCAATTAGGAATTGATAGCGAATAGATAATTCATGTGCCCCTTTGGTCAGAGAATCAATATTTGAAACCCAGAAGTCATAACTATACCCTATAACCATTCCTGAATCAAGTTTTAGCCCCAGCATAAATATGATAGAGTCCTGATTTGGCATATCCCGCAGTTCTGGGATGCCTCTATAGCTTATTCCTGAAATAACAGATCTGTAAAATAGTTAGGGCCCAATGTCAATTTGCTGGAAGGCTCCCTGCATCTTTTAGTTAAGCATACGGATGCCATGTTGTCAAATCTGGAACCGAAGTATTTGAAACTGCACAACCCTTGGTTCACCAAAGGAGTTGATAGATACACCCCGAACAAAAGCAAAAACCCTAACTATCATTATTTCAGATAGTTAGGATTTTGTCTTGCAGAGGAAGAGGGATTCGAACCTTTTGTTCAAAACTTATCATTTCCTGTCTGATATGGCTTAATTTAAGATTTTACAACGATTTTTTGTCTGTTTTGACTACTTATGACCGACTTTGATCAACTTTCGAGACCCTGAATTAGACCCTGAGTTTTTTGTCCTTACATTTGTTTGATAATCATTCGGTCTAAGTTATGGAAGCTTCATTAAGGTTTGTACTAAGAAAAGATCTTGCAAATAAGAAGGGAGAACAACCAATTGTTCTTATGGTAAGTATGGGAGGGCAAAAGCGCAAAATTTCTACGGGAATTGCTCTTTTGCCAGAGCTTTGGTCAGAAGAGAGGAAGGAAATAGATATTATGACTTCCAAAAAAAGAGCTCAGTTAGAAATGAAGTTCGGGGACGTCGTCCCTCCAAAAGGTATTCTAGTGAAGTATCAGGCTGAGCTAAATGAATTGAAATTTGATATACAACGCATCGAGGAAAGCCTCAGATTTTCAGGATCCTCCTATGATTCCAATGAAATTGTCTCCATTTATAAGGAGTCTAAAAAAACCAAGATTAAAAAGAGTGATCCAACATATTCTCTTTATGATTTCATTGATCAATACATCCAAGAAAACTCAGTTACCAGAGCAAAGGGAAGTATGGTTGTGTATAAATCATTAAAGAAACACCTTAAAAATTATCAGGAAAAGTTGAAGGCAACTATTCGATTTGAAGACATGGATTATTCCTTCATGGTGGGTTTCCAGAATTTTCTGGTTGATTGGAAGGAAGTTCATCCCACTACAGGCAATGTTAAGACTCTAAATAATATTACCATAGCAAAGCAATTGAGTACGCTTAAAACTTTTCTAGGATATGCTAGGAGAAGAGGAATCAAGGTTAGGGACGGGTATAAAGAATATTCCATCAAAAAAGATAGACTTGAAGTAATCGCACTTAATCAAAAGGAATTTGATGCGCTGTATGCACTTGGTGTGGATTCTAATTCAAGATTAAGTCACGTGAAAGATATTTTTCTTTTTAGCTGTGTGACTGGTTATAGATTTTCAGATTTACTGCAGCTTAAAAGGGAGCATATCAAAAACACTGACATTAGGCTTACTATCACAAAAACCAAGGAACCATCCATTGTTCCGCTGACACGGATTTCCAGAGAAATATTGAAGAAATATGAGGAAAGGATTTTGCCGCTACCGATGATATCAAATCAAAAGTTTAATAAATATGTCAAGGAGCTTTGCAAACTAGCGGAAATCAATGACCCTGTAGAGATTATTAGGTATAAAGGTGCCGTTAGAGATTCCAAAATTTATCCTAAATATGAACTGATTAGTGCACACACTGGAAGAAAAACTTTCGTTACTCTATCATTAGCCAAAGGAATTCCGGCGGAGGTAGTAATGAAAATAACCGGCCACTCAGATTACAAAAGCTTTAAGCGATACGTTGATGTAGATGAAGATCGTAAACGAAATGCAATGAGTCTCGCCTGGGACTAAACCAACTTTACAAATGAAAAATTTTGACTCGAATCTTTCACTTAGTCAATACAAAGCAAAAGAATCATTCTGGTATTTTGATGAACTCTCAGAAGAGGAGAGAGTTTTAGCTTACCGATTAGGTTGGGAGATTTTTGATCGAACTATTTTTCAGAAGGAAAAATTTAGTTTAACCAAATATTGTCTAGGCCGCAAGGGCACTTCTTGAACTCCCAGAACAAACCCGTTTGAAAAATAACTACTAAATAAATCAGTATCTAAGATATTATTGCAGGTAACACTAAAATCCATCCTTGTTTTTGGTATTGTAAATCGATAGGTTATATCCAAAAAACTGCTTGATTGAGGTGAATTACCGTTCTTAACTTGGCTTGAAACATACTGAAATTCTGACCTCAATAAATGATTTTTTAAAGGAAATAAATCTAGCCCCAATTCTGAGTTTAATTGTCTGATTTGTGAAATTCCACTATGGTCGCTTAACGAATTAATTATATTTAAACCTGTTTTGAAATCAATCCCCAGAAATGCCTTAGGTTTAACAGCAATATCAAAACCTGTTGAATATATTCTGTTGGAATAATCGACAAGTTCTTCATTGGTCAATTGAGGAAAGTCTTGAAACTGAATTGAACCGTGCATGGTAACAGTAGTATAAATATCAGCCAAATATTTACTTCCTCTCAAACTTAGGCCACGTTGGACTGTATGATTTTCAAAATCCAAAATCGATTTAGTTGATCTACCTGAATCAAAAAGTATATATTTAGTTATTACATTTTTTTTAGTTTTGGAAAAGGAAGCACTCAACTCAAAAAACACTCCATACACAGGGTTTTTATAATCAATTCCGTAATTGAGCATCAATCTGACAGCTTCAGGAGTCTCACTATCACTGATGTCAATATTCCTATAACTTGTCACAATACCAGATGGATAGTAATCTTCTCCTGTACCAAACTCATTTTTTTTCTTAAATGAGATTGTATTTGAAACTTTTCCAGTAATCTGATACTTCAAATACAAATGGGGCTCTAAATATATTTTTGTAAAGTTAGAAGACTGCAGAGTAGAAAGGTTATTCCTATTGATATAGGTTACGTAAAGTGGTACATCGGCTTTTGCCTGAAAGCCATTTTTCTCAAACTCAAAGGAATTAGTTACGTTCGTAGAAATATTTGCAAAAGCCGTTTTATTTCTTTCCAAAGCCACTAATTGATCACCTGCTATAGAATCAAATGATAAGTTGCTGCCCAGATTATCCAATAAAACACTCAATCCTAGACTGGATTGGATATTGATTTCATTTCTTGTCTTAAATGCCAACCCCAGTGAATTATCCAAGAATAATCTCCGGAAATCTACAGATTGCGTTAATACTTTTGAGGAATCAACCGAATGGCTAATATTGTCAAATATTGGAGGATCAAGATTTAATAACTGTTGAGATTTCTGAAATGAAAAAGTAGATCTGAGATCAAAAAGTTTATTCTTTATAGGAGTTAAAAGCTTGAGTTTATTTTCAATTTGAAATACAGGAAGAGATGCGGATCCATTTATTGGACTTTGGTTATAAAAAACATTGCCACCAAACTCATTCTTAAGAAAATCAAAAGAGGTAGTATTGTCAAAATAGCTGCTAGAAACATTTCTATTCCAGTTCAATTCTCCTATTACTTTTTTCCGTCTTATCGCCCACTTTGTATTTTCCACAAAGGTAATTGTATCTGCATCAGGTAAAAAGTAGGTCGTAGACCTATCCTTTTTTTGAGATATATCTTCCTGATTAAAACCAACATTTAACCTAAACTCAATTCCTTTGCTATTTTTCGTCAATACATTAGCGGACCCAAGATAACTTTCATTAAATCTTGCTCTCTCTTTGGGAAATCCCGCCATTTCTAGAGTCGGGAAATTGAACCATTCTTTTACTGTCCTTTTATTTACTAAATCAAAAAGATCGTCTATCGTTAAGGTTTTTTGTTCGTCCTCCAAACTCGCCCCAACATTATTGCCTTGAATACTAAATAGCGCTTGAAAGCCTTCTTTAAAAACCATTGGTGAAACCTTGGAATCCGTTAAAAATGGACTTCCACCAATACCCGCATATCCTGAGCCAATCCAAGTATTCTTGCGTTTTAATTTGACGTTCAACGCTGCCCTGTCCGAAAAGACTAAAGAATCCAGAATTTTTATTGGTTGATGATTTTCCAACACCTCTACTGACTCAACAGCATCTACCGGGAGGTTTTTATTGGCCAGATTGTAGCGTCCTTGTAATAAGTCCAACCCTTCGATATAAAATTTAACTAAAGGTCTGCCTTGGTATTGAATCATCCCATTACTCAATACTTCTATTCCTGGAAGTCGCTTCAATACATCACTAAGTACTCGGTCGTTTACAGTAGAAAACCCGCTGATATCATACGAAATCGTATCGTTCCTTTTTGTAACGGGGTTTTTAATACCCCCAACAGTTACCTCTTCAAGATCCAGAGAAGAACTTTCCACTTCAATCACAAATGGTTCACCACTAAGCGATAACAGCACCTCCTTCTTTTGGATAGTCATTGCGTTTATTATTAATAAAACACTATCCACTTCAGAATTGAATTCTATTTCAAATTGACCTGATTCGTTTGTAAATCCAAATGCAACAGTTGCGGAATCCGATGTATTTTTCACTAGTACATTCGCTCCAAATACAGGTATTTTTTTTGAGCTTTCAATGATTTTTCCCCGAACTACGGCCTGAGAAAAACAGGCCAATATTGAAAAAAAAAAAAGAAAAACAATAATCCTATCTTCATTTGCCTACCACCAATTCTAGTGGATTATTCTTTTTATCATACCGTACTTGTACATCCCTTATGGCCTCATCAGAAACTGAAGAAGGCTTTCCGAGAAGCGCTTTCCGAACATCCTTGTACATTGACTTTTTCGTCAAAAAGAACTGTTCCTTTGGAAGGGAAATAGTTTTTGAAAGAACCCTTTCTCCCATTTCTATTGAGGTATTCCTTATCCCAACTAATTCAAAACGATAATAATTCTGAACATCTTCCAATTGAAGAATGAGTCCCGGAAGACCATTAAAAACATATGGGCCATCACTCAATGGGATCTCTTCAGTATACCAAGCAATAAAATTACGTCCTGCATAATGAATAGAAGCTTTTTGGCATTTATACCCTAAAATTTCCTTGTATTGATCTTCAATTTTCCAACCATCCATTTTTAGAGGCTGGGTATACTCGAAATTGTCAAAAAATAAATTATTGTAAGCTGTAATCTCTTTTTCCTTCCACGATTTATGAATAATAAAATCAAATGAGGGTTTCTTCATTGAGACCATTTGTCCTAAAATAGCAGACATGTTCAAGTCTCTCGGGTTTGTGCTCTGGTTTGAAACAGCAGTTTTAAAAGAGTCTGATTGATACCTATAATAACTTTCAAAGACACTATAGTTATTTCCGCTCCAAAGCACCATAAAGTCAGTGTTCAGATTATTTCTATCTGTAGAATCGCTAGAATAGGTAGCGGAATAAAAAAAGGCCTTATCACTTATTTGCCCAAAAACGTTCATTGATGAACACCATAAGAACATAAAAATAAATATGGATTTTTTTTTCTTCATGGTATTTTTTTGTCTTTTTTGAAAATGGGAGCAAGTGCTCCCTTAGATTTAACCACAATGGAAACTCTCCCACTCAGCAGCATCTTCAAGCAATTCCGTTATATTACAGCCCGAGGCAACCGCAGTTTTCCCACAAGTAGTTGTGAATGATTCGTACTGCATCTCTTCGGGAGGACACATACTGAATTTATCCATTTTTCCTTTATCTGGGACTCTTGGCCCAGCGAAGGTAAATGCAAATCCTGAAATCAGGAAGCAAAATAAAATAAGCTTTTTCATAGTGAATTTGTTTAAAATAATTAATAAAAGAATAAAAATTATGCGACCGTCAACATAACTGAATTTCAAGTTATTAAAAAACAATTAAAAACCAAATAGTTGTTTTATTTTTTAACTACTGTGTCAATTACAGGTTTTGAAAATTAAGTTACGCATCAGAGGTGGCAAATTTAATGACCGATATTAAGGAGTATTCCGTAAAATAAAGACAGGCTGGAAGTAATTGCACTTAATCAAAAGGAATTTGATGCGCTGTATGCACTTGATGTGGATTCCAAATCAAGGTTAAGCCAAGTGAAAGATATTTTTCTTTTTAGCTCTGTGACGGGTTATAGATTTTCAGATTTGTGTCAACTTAAGCGGGAACATATAAAGGTTGATGAAATTCGAATGACTATCACAAAAACCAAGGAACCTTCAGTGGTGCCTCTCACACGTATTTCCTGGGAGATTTTGAAAAAGTACAGTGATAGAATTTCTCCACTACCAATGATATCAAATCAGAAGTTCAATAAATACGTCAAGGAGCTTTGTAAGCTAGCTGAAATCAACGACACTATAGAGATTATTCGGTACAGAGGATCTGAAAGAATAGCCAACATGTGCCCCAAATATGACCTAGTTAGTGCGCATACTGGAAGAAAGACATTTGTGACAATTTCTCTTGCTAAAGGAATTCCGGCTGAAGTGGTAATGAAAATAACTGGCCACTCAGATTATAAAAGCTTTAAGCGATACGTTGATGTAGATGAAGATCGTAAACGAAATGCAATGAGTCTCGCCTGGGACTAAACCAACTTTACAAATGAAAAAATTTGACCCGAATCTTTCACTTGGTCAATACAAAACAAAAGAATCATTCTGGTATTTTGATGAACTCTCTGAAGAGGAGAGAATTTTAGCCTACCGACTAGGTTGGGAGATTTTTGATCAAAGCAAAATGTTCTTTGCCGATTTCTCCTCCTTTCATAAAAGGAAAGGATTCATTCTTCAGAGTCTGGGGTATTCCATAGCTGCAGTACTTTTCCTCTCTGTGTTTTTTATTATCCTAGTACATCCATCAGATTTAAAGTATGCTTTTGGAGGATTCGTTTTGGCTGGGTCACTGATGACATTCATAGTGATAATGGGTAAGGCCAGAAAAAATCTGCGAGAGACACAGCGATTTTTCAATTACATAGATCCAATTGACAAACCGGAAAACTTTAAAGCATTTCAAAGTCTTCAGCTTAATGACGACGAAGGAGCTGAGACATTCTATTCCAATTTACGGAAAGGCAATGATTACCAGGAAGAGCAAATTGAAATAGTGGAATATGATAAAACGGTTTCACTTCTCGCCATCGAATTTTTGATAGGGAATCTAGGAGAATTAAATGATTTGAAACAAAAGGCACTTCAACAAGATCCAGAATTAACTAGCGGAGGATTTGATAAGGTAGTATCTAGTGTGATGGGGGGAACCGATAGAGGTGTCCGTGACTACTTCTCCAAAATCTCAAATGAAATTCTGACTACAAAAAAGCTAAGCAGCAAAAGAAAAGAACAACTTTTTAAAGTCAGAGAAATTTTTGTGAAAGCAGGATTAAGGGAAAAAGCTGTCTCCATCGACGATTTTATTCAAGAAAGAACAAATTTGTAACCCAATTATTCTTTTTGGATAGTATCCCATTACCTATCCAAACCCTTTTTTGGGCAGATTCGGCCAGAAACAAAATTTCAACCGATTATGAACAATCTAATTTTAAGTCCCATCGAAAAAGGGCAGCTCATCAATGAAATAGCAGAGGCTATTGTCCACAAGCTATCCAACATTCCTACTGCTTCTACACCGGAAGATGAATTCATCAAAATCCCCGAAGTGATGAAGCTCCTTGGGCGATCCCGTACTACAATAAATAATTGGAGGAAGGAAGGCTTTCTAAAGGAGCATATGATAAACAGTAGTGTTTATTTCAAAAAATCCGAAGTTCTCAATGCTGGTCGTCAGCGAAATCCTAGAAAAAAATAAAGCGAACCCTTTCGGATTCGCTCAAATTATTTTGTGGATTCAGTATCCTGTTTGACGACTTAAAGATACTGTTTCTGCATTCATATTCAAACTCTTACATGCAGAAAATGGAAAATTACGTTCAAAATACTAATTCCAATACCCCTCATTCAGAGGGTTTTTTGATCATCAAATCAGCCAATGAATGGATAGATGAAGCTAAAACCAAACCCATCCCCAAAAAGATATTTGGGCCATTCTGGTATGAGGAAGAGCTGTGCATTCTCTTCGCAGATACCAATCAGGGAAAGTCACTGCTCGCTGTTCAAATTATAAATAGTATTACTAAGGGTGTTCCAACACTTGGTGTAGAAATGGATCTCAATGCTTCTAAGGTAATTTATTTCGACCTTGAACTGACAGCTAAGCAATTTGAAATGCGGTATGCCCAATACGACGAGGATAAGGATATTCTATTTGATCATTTTAAATTCAGTGAACATTTTTTAAGAGCAGAGATCAATCCTTATGGGCACGATGAGACCATAGAAGAATACGAAGCCTTTCTCTTTAAAGAGATTGAAAGTCAAACATCAAAGTCCGGCGCTAAAATACTGGTGATCGACAATCTGTCCTGTGTAATATCGGATAATGAAAAAGCCAGAAACACCACTCCGTTTCTGATAAGGCTGAATAATCTGAAGAAAATGCATGGCTGGTCAATTTTGCTGATTGCCCATACTCCGAAGAGAAATCTGTTTGCTCCAATAAGTAGAAATGATATCCAAGGGAGCAAAAGCTTTATCAATCTCATTGATTCCTGTTTCGCTGTTGGAGAGAGCCAGAAAGATCCATCCCTAAAATATTTAAAGCAGATCAAAGTGAGGTACGGAGCTTTTCAATTCCCATCTGAAAATGTCATGGTCTGCAAAATCGGTAAGGAATCGAATTTTAGCTCCTTCAGATTTTTGGAATTGGGAAAGGAATCCGATCATCTGAAGCAGATCAATCTTACAAACAAGGCTCAGATTAAAAGTAAGGCATATGAGCTTAAGGAAGAGGGCCACTCCAATGTGAAGATTGCCCAGGAACTTGGAGTCTCAGAGGGAGCCGTGAGGAAGTGGTTAAAGCAGCTTGAAGTAGAAGATTAGTGTAATTCGCACTATTCGAACGGTACGAGGGGTACGAGGTGTGCGAATTGTACGATTTCTTATTACCTGTAAGCCTCTTTTCTTTTTGATGTAATCGAAATCAAAGCAGCAAAAGAAAAAGCATAGTGACCTATCGCAGGTATTTATATTGATATATTTGTGTAAAGATATTTTTATATAAAAGTGTAAATATGTTTAATTATTCTGAAGTAAAACGTGAAGCAGAACGAATCAAGCAAGAGTTTCCTATTGTAGATTATTTCCAAAGCTTGGTTAATTCTGGTTTCCTCAAATATGAGGGAATACAAGGAAAAGAACATTTCTTCGGGTTTCTGAATCAGCGAACCGGATCAATTGCGGTAGATGATCGTGCGAATGTGTGGTACGATCATTCTGCTGGAAGAGGAGGAGATATCATTGAAGCTGTCCAGGTTTTTGAGAATCAGACGTTTCCCCAGTCAGTTGAAAGACTATCCGGGTTATCCCCTGAAAGCGTTATTGTTTCAAAGAAGAAGCCAAAGCCAATTCCAAAAATTGAGATTGAGAGCGTTGAGGAAATCTCCCATTTGGCCTTGGTGAATTATGTTCGGACAAGGGGACTAGACCCAAGTGAGATAGCGCCTTTTGCAAAAGAGGTTCATTGGCGAAACAAGGGTAAGAGTTATTTCGCAGTGGGGTTCCCCAATGAGTCTGGAGGTTGGGTCCTTCGATCTTCCATTTTCAAGGGAAATATTCTGGGAGGAGGCGTTTCTATCCAGATATTGGGTAAGCTGAAGAGGATAAAAATCTTTGAAGGCTGGTTTGATTTTTTTAGCTACCTGAAGCTATCTGGAGCCACGGATTTTAAGGCAATAATTTTGAATAGCACTGCTAATCTCACTTTACGGTTAATGCTGGATATTTTGAAAGAATGCGAGGCAGTAGATCTCTATCTGGATAATGATGGTACTGGTGACCATTGCACTAGTAATTTTATTAGGGTTGCTCAGCTGTACAACTACTGTCTTGAAAATGGATTGGATAGCGATTGGGATTTGAAAGCTTTGCGAGGGAGTAGGGATAAAGTTGGGAAGTTACTGTCCGACCTGGAAATCAAGTCATCCAAGAAGAAGGAAATTTTGAAGATACAAACAAGGGTTTCTGATCAAAGAGGCCATTTCACCGGTTTTGAGGATGTAAATGCGTTTTTGATGGGAACATCCAAGAGTAAATATATTCAGCTTAGCTGTGATCGATAATATCCCGCCATCAGCTTCTGTAATTAAAAATGTGTTCAGAAGTCATGTAAGGGGTAAATACTTTCTATTAATGAAGTTTACGTTCATAAGGAATGTACTTCGAAACATATTTCGATAATATTGACGGAGTTATTGGTAATCATGGTATGAATTTGTCAAAATACTGGACTGCTGTCTATTACGAACTGAAAAGGGTGTATAAAGTTTTGGTTTTCTTACTTAAATACTCAAGGAATTATTTTAATGTTAGTGCATCAAATCGTTTCGAAAATGATTATATTTAATTGGGCGTGAGGGATCATATAGAGAGCTATCCTATCTCTCTAAAATCGCCAACTTTTTTAACTGCAAATATAATTTACATCAACTACTCAAATTAAAACGAATTAAAAATGAAAAAGCTATTAACTATTCTTGCCATAGTTTCATTATGTTCCAATGGTTATTCAAAAGTTTCAATTAATCTTTATTATACTTCGGTCTTTTCGTCAACTATTAAAAACGCAAATGTTTTAAGTGCCATAGATACTGTCACTTATGGGAAAGATACTCTGCAGGTTTTGACACTAGATGTTGTTCTTACTTGCGAAGAGGCAAAACAAAAAGTTGCTTCTAATGACTATGATATTTCGGAGATGAATATAATACTTATGAAAGTTGCACAATGTAAGAATGAAGAATACAACAGAGCTCACCCTGACTCCACATATGTAACAGTTGTGACAGAAGTAATAGAAGAAGATGGAAATTCAAAGATTATGTTTAACACTATTAGCCTCAAAACAGGAGAAGACATGGCTGAGGCCACAAAGGCGTTGATAGGTTTAGCAGTTTTTGCAAAGACTAAAGATCCTTTAACTACAGTTATAGCTTCAGCTGCTGGCAATTATACAGTTGATAGCTATTTGGAAGCAGCAAAATCCAACGATCCATTAATAATTCTATTTCCTACACTTATTCCAGGTAAAAAATTAACAACCGATATTTATAAAAGCATTACAAAAACTCAACCAGGTAGGAAAGCAGAAGTAGTGGTGAGTACGTTAATTACAAAAGCTAAAAATAACCCTGAAGATATAATTGCCCCAACTGTAACAATTCCTGCAAAAGTTCTTATAAAAACATGGAAAAAATTTTTTTAGAACAGATGCTACTTTTTTTTAACACCTCTCTAAGTGTTGGGACAATCGTACATGTTTCAAGTGTTGTTTAGTATTCTGCTATTGAAATGTGGGTTCATATAACCAGATTGTGATTTTAAAGCACTCTCTCTATTAGGTTTTGAAGCAAGTATTATGGGAGACTTAATTATAGATTACACATCATCTGGGATTAGGTGGTCAGAGATATTTTAAGCGTATTTTACTGACCACATGAAGCATTAGCGGTTTATACTTAGGTAGATTCTCAAATGTATTAAAATGGGGCAGAATAAATCCTGGATTCCTCGGTGTCAAATTCTTTGCTAGATACTTTTTCTTTTTACTGAGTTTCGGGTTCTGGATTGATCAGCATTCCAAGTCCTCTTTATTTGGTGCCCAAATTTTTATTGCCCTTGCTTGGGTCGTTTGGTTTCTTAGCAATTTTGTGCTCAGTTTAGTTTGGTGATAATTTCCTCGACTAGCATTTTATAATCCTTCGCCCCGTTGGATTTCGGTGTATAGTCAAAAATGCTTTGTCCCTGCAGGTGGTCTTTTTTTTTCAATAAAAATATCCAAAGCCCACTTGATGGTTTCGACGAAATCCTTAATTTAGTCACGGGAGAACCCCGAAGACCTGTGGACAAGGGCGATATAGACGCAATAAGGTAGCGGAACTTCGATAAGTGTTGGACGATATTTTATTCCAGAATCAAACTTTAAAAATTAATAATAAAATCTAATGTATATTAACAAGATAATCATCCAAAATTACAGGAATTTTCTAAGTTCAGAAATTGAGATGAAGCCTTTTACTCTTGTTATTGGTGAAAATAATATCGGTAAGACCAATATACTGAATGCGATTGGTTTAATTTTCAGCCAAGAAATTACATTTTTCAAGAAACGCTTTTTAGAAATTGATGACTTCAACTATGATATTATTAAATCATTTAAAGAGAAAGTAGCAGATAAATCTATCTTAAATTTGAACGAAATAGAACTTCCTTCAGTCAAGATTGAGGCGTTTTTAAAGGATTTCACAGATGAGCAAGCTGCTATAGTAGCGGATTGGTGCATAAATCGTGAATTAACAAAAGCAAAAATTGTATATGAATTTTCTCCTCAAGTAAGCTTCAAAAAAGAAGAATGGATACAAAAACAAAGAGAAAGAGCGAGCTTAGATTGGACAATGATTGATTTTCCGATAGATGCATACGAATATACAATTTATGGAGGTGATGATACATCAAACCGCTGTGATATGTATTTTTTACGAATGTTAAAAATGGAATTTTTAGATGCCTTGCGAGATGCTAAAAAAGAATTAGTTGCAAATAGTGATAGTCGGTTACTTTACAAAATTTTGAATAGAAAAGAACTTTCAAACTATAATAAAATCAAAGAAATTTTGGGTAGTTTGACAAAGGAGTTGAAAGAGGATAACCAAAATTTGAAGGATATAAAAGAAGATGTAAATAAATTACTTGATAAAGTTTCATTAGCAGATGCAAATACAGTAAATGAAATAGATTTTAATTTTACTTCGCCTGAAACTTCTGAAATTCTAAAAAAACTAAGTATTACTTATGGATCAAATCCAATCAGTGTAGAAAGAAATGGTTTGGGTAGAAATAACTTGCTTTATATTTCATTATTGCTTTCTCAAATAATTGAGGAAGAAAAAATGAAAGCAGAACAAAAAATTAGAGATTTTACGGCATTTCGTTTAATTGCCATAGAAGAACCCGAAGCCCACCTGCACCCAAATCTGCAAAATCATTTGGCTGAAAATATTGAGGGAATTGGAAAAGATAAAAAACACCTTCAACTCATATTAACATCTCATTCATCACATATCACATCAAAGTTAAGTTTAGCAAATACTTTGGTCTTGTTCAAAGAAGGGAAATTAATAAAATCACATTATATTTTAAATGGCTTGGACAAAAAGCAAGACGAAAAAAGTACTAACTATTTGGCAAAGTATTTAGATGCTACCAAATCCACATTGTTTTTTTCAAGAAAAATCATCTTAGTAGAAGGCATCTCAGAACAACTATTAATGCCCATATTTTTTGAGAAGGTTTCAGGCAAAACACTTGAGAAGGAAAATTGCACTGTAGTAAATGTAAATGGAGTTGCTTTTGAGCATTTTTTGAAAGTAGTAAAAAATGGCCTTTTTGTAAAATGTGTCGTTTTTACGGATAGTGATACTAGTAAAAAAACAAAAAATCGTGCACCAGCACTCAAACGGGCATATTCAAGTTTAAGTGGTTTGATTGACATTCAAATTTCTTACGATGAAACTTTTGAAAAAGACTTGATAAGAAGTAATAAGTCGGGTATCGGTAAAAGCACTTTACTTGATATTCTTGAACGAACCAAGAAAAAGTTAAGTAATAAGCAAAATGTTACAAAATTTAGGACTACGTTAGAGACTGGTGACATAGATGTAGATGCTTATTTTAAAGAAATTGAAAATTATAAATCTGAGTTTGCTTTTAATCTTTTAGATAAGATGAGAGAAGATTTGAAAATAATTTCAGTTCCTACATACATTCAAAACGGCTTAGATTTCCTTGCGCAATGAAAGCAGAAAAGCCAATGTTAGTAATTGCGGGTGCGGGTAGTGGCAAAACTACCAATATGGTAAAAAGAATTGTAGAGTGCTTGCCCAAATTAGAACCGCATCGATTTTTGGCAGCAATTACCTATACCAATGCGGCTACCAATTCTATAAAAGAAAGATTAAGTCATCACACTAAAATTCCTGCAAATGTTTTTGTAGGTACGACCTATGCGTTTTTTAATAAGTTCTTAGTTTTACCTTATGGGAGTTTATTGCCAAGAGTAATCGAAGACAAAAAGAAAGGAACAAGCAGAGAGGATTTTATCGCTTTGGATAAAATATTCTTTGAGTTAGAGGATAGAAGACTTGAACATATAATGAGAGGCAAGTATTCTAATTGGGATCAAAAAGATGCTAAACAAAAACAAATAGCGGAATATGCTTTTATTAACCAATTAGTTAGACAAGGGAAAATACCATTTGATAAAATTGCGAGTATTGCATCTTATTTAATATGTGATTATAAAATAGTAAGAGAGCAGGTTGGTAATAGATTGCAGTTTTTGTTTGTTGATGAGTTTCAAGATGCTAATAATAAACAATTTGCTGTGTTTGAAGAAATTAGAAAATCAAAAAAAACTAAAATCTACAAAGTAGGTGATGCTGAACAGTTCATATCTAACTTTTCAGCTGGTTTTAAAGATTTTTCTAAAATTCCTATTGTACAACATAAGGCAAAGTATGAAGTAATAGAAAAAAAAGATAATAACCGTTGCAGTTATCAAATTACAACCTTTATAAATAAATTCAATACTCAGTTACAACAAGAAGCGCGTTTTTCAACTGTTGAAAAAAATGGCGTATTTTTTATTTCTCAAACTGATTTGTTACAAATTTCAAACACTTTTAAAGACAAAACAGAAATATGGAAAGATGAACATGATTTCAAGAGGTTTTATTTAGCGTTTAAAAATAAAGAATTTGATAGCGTTACAAGTGAATTAGGTCTAATAAAAATCTCTAATGAAAGTAAAAAATCATATCATTTGCTTTCAGAGGTTATACTCATTATCACCAAATTAATTGGACTTAATTCAAAACAAATTTGTGAAAAATACAACATCAATACAATTCAACTAAGAACAATTGCCATAAATTTATGGAAAAAAGACTTTACAAATTTTGCGGAGTTTAAGACCTATTTTGAACAAGATTTCAACTTAAATATTTCCACAGAAGAAAATTTTGATTGCGAGAAGTTTTTTAATGAACTACAAAACTTAAAAGTAATTACAAATAATCAACAACTAACAGAATATACAACTACCATTCATAAGTCTAAAGGATTGGAGGCGACTTGTGTATTAGTTGTAGCAACAAGCAATAGTGAAATTGAAAAATGGTTAGAAAACAATCCCAGTAGTAGAGTAGCAATTCAATTTAGCAAGAAAAATAAAGTAAAGGCTTTTGAAGATGATTATAGATTAGGTTTTGTAGCATTTAGTAGAGCAAAAGTTGCTTTATATATTGCTTGCTTAGAGGAATTAACTCCAATTAATAAAAATAAACTACAACAATTGGGAGTAACGTCAATTTAAAAAAAAAACATCGCAACAACGAATATAGCTTAAAGGGAGGGGAATGGTTATGATAAAGGTTTTTGCGCCGTAGTCCGTTTTGGTTTCGGGAGACAGGGATGTGCTTTGAAACTGCCAAAATCTATATGCAAACCGTTAAGCGGTATTTAACTAGAAAATAATGAGTTTTAGACATGTGGATATTCCAGTGACATGCTCCGGATTTTTTCACTCAAGTAGTGAATAAGAGGGGGTCAACATCTGCCGGAATGACAGTCGATTAAAGCCTTTAAAGACACTTTAACCTTCCGGATTCCTGCACCGCGAGGGGGTCAATTTACTCCGATATATCCAACATGCCTTAAAGAGAAGTGAACGAATAATAATGTTCCTTCACGAGTATTATTTCGAACAATCCAGTATTGTTACTTTCGGGTTCAGTGTTGATCAGCATCCCTAAGCCTCTTTGTTTGATGCCCAGATTTTTATTACCCTTGCTCGAGTCGTTGAGCTTCTTAGCCATATTTTGCTCAGTTAAGTTTGGTGATAATTTCCTCGACTAGCCATTTCATAATCCTTTGCTCCGTTTGAAGCCGGCGCATAGTCAAGTATGATTTGCCTCTGCAGGTGGTCTTATGATTTCCAATAATAATTTTCAAAGTCTGCTTGATGGGATCGACGAAATCCTTAATTTGGTCACAACAGAAACCCGAAGACCTGTGGGCAATGGCGATATAGACAGCAATAGGGTAGCGGTACTTCTATAAATAAAAGTGTTGCCAGCAAGTTTAAAAAAGAACTTTACAATTAATATACTAATTTATGAAATTTAATATATTTTATTCTTGGCAATCAGATTTACCTAACAAGACAAATCACACAGCGATTGAAAATGCGCTTAAAAAAGCAATCAAAAATATAAAGAAGGATGAGTTTGATTTAGAAATAGCAATTGATAGAGATACAAAAGGATTATCAGGTACACCAGATATAAATAAAGCTATTTTTGATAAAATTAAAAACTCACAGATTTTTGTTGGTGATATTTCGATTATTAATTCAAAATCTGACATTGATAGAAAATGTCCAAATCCCAATGTTTTAATAGAACTTGGATTTGCTACTGGTGTTTTAAAATGGGATAAGGTAATTAGTGTGTTCAATAAAAATTATGGTTCACCTGAAGATTTACCATTTGATTTAAAATTTAGAAGACCTTTGACTTATAATGCTTCTGAAGAATTTTCAGACATTGATTCTCTCGTAACAGATTTAGAAAAAGCTATTAAATCAATAATTTCGGATTATAAGCATGTCAACACTATCTATGCTGGAAGAAGTCATGGACGACTTGAAAATATTGATAAGGATGATTGTATAAAAATAATTAAAGGATTAAAAGAAACAGTAATCCTACTAGAAGGAAAAAATGAAGTGCGAACAAAATCTGGAATTAAAGATTTTTTATCACTTGATTCATATGTATATTTTGCAACTCCTTCTAGATTGGGGAAAGCCACAGCTGGCGTGAGTGGTATAGATGGTGGATTTAAAAAAGTAGGTGAAAAAATAATGATTAATGAAGAACCTTATAGTGAGATTGAATTTGATTTATATTGTTTTGAGAATGCTTTGAATGCGAATATTGACTTTCAGATTAGATATTATGATTTAGAATAAAACCAGCTGGCAACATACAATATAGCCAATAAGGGTTTCAGTGGTATGTGATAATTTGTAGCCCGCTTCGACTTTTCGTGTACCTTGATAGAAAATCGCCCGTAATCCTTTTCTGGCCATATTTGTCAACCGTATGCCATTAAAAAAAGAACTACATGCTCAATTTAAAATATAAACTACTCTTTCAGGGAACTTAATGATGTAACAATATGAATAGTAAAGTAACTCAAGAAGAACTAGATGAGTATGTTTCTAAAGTTCCAGATTTTATTGATGCAGCAGAAGAGTCAATTAGAAACTCAATTTTCAAGGTTGAACAAATTGTTATTGAGCTATCAAATGCTGCCCTTAGTGATGATTTTCGAGAAGCTAAAAGACTACTCATTGCTATACTCAATTTCATTCAGAAATGTAAATCTGGTATAGTTGGTAAGTCAACAGAGACTATAAGTGAAAAACTAACACTTATAGTTAATTACTATCAAAGTGTTCATCATACTGAAGATTTATTGTTGCGGGGGCAATATATTGCCGTTGCTGCACTAATGAAGAAAGACTTTGAAACGATGGTAAAACTCAGAGAAATTAGTGCAGGGAAAGCGAAATATGGAAAAACCCCAAATGCAAATCATGCCCCGAAAGAACTGAAATTCATATACGGTCAGCTCAATGATGTAGCACATATTTCAAAGAATCATGCGATTAGCTTTTATGTTGAAAAAAGTGACGGTTACGAAGTTGGGGTTAGCGCTTCTCCGCAGTTTAAGGAAGAACAGTTCAAGTCTTTTTATGCTTATCACCTTTCTATAATGCAAACCATTTTGGCAGAGGCAATATCCCTATATAAGGAGATGTACGGCATTGATAAAAATTATAAGGACATGATGAGCTATTTCGTGATTGCAAATGACGTAATTAATCAAATTGGTGAAAAATATTTAGAAGAGGAAAAAGGTGAAACAAAAATGGAATAATTATGAGTAGAAGGCTAAATACTGTTCTTGGTTTTTACTTGCCAAGTTTTTTAAGAATGCATGTTGGCACAGAAAAAAATCTTGAGAACTTAAGTGAGCTTGATGATGAATATGCTGAGTCAGTATATATTCATGAATACACTCACTTTATTCAAGACCTCAGCACTGTTTATGGACTGTTTAATATGCATGTAATTGTTGAATACATGAAAATGGCCAATAATGCAGTTATTGCAATCCTACCTGGCCCTTTTAACGTTCCTGTTATGCCGATTCCAGGAGGAAATGACAATGTTGATGTTCACATGAAGTTATCTAATTTTTTCACTGGGACAGGTGAAGATAATGAAATCACATTAGTTGGACATAAAACTAGACCCGAAACTATAGTTACGAGTACGAGGGATATAAATATATGTGTTGTCGAGATTGAATATTTAGACTGTGACGGAAACTTACATAGTTTTGATTTTGGAGAATTGTGTATTTCTGAAAATATGGCATTTATAATTGAAAGTGAATGCTATGAAAATTGTGCGCCATCACCACAAATCCCTTATCACTCGGTTGAATTATTGGTTGATTTTATTTATGCTGATTTTGCCAATGATCGATTAAATATTCTTGCCCTTTGCGATATTTCTTTACTTACTCAAAATCCTGGTTTATATTTCTATGAGACATTAATAGCTTTTAGAGATGAAGAATTAATTTTCGAAACACCAGAAGAAGTTTACACTTATTGTTACAACAACCCTCCTCCTTTCAATACTCATGGAGGCGTTACAACATTTGGGCAAAACATAGATTTCTGGAAGAATATAGGGCAACAAGATATTGTAGCATATCTCAATGATCCAATATTTAGTTCTATTAACCAATGGTTATCAAATATGGTGGAGATAGCTGTTCAATTCAGAAAGGAAAACCGTCACTTTATAATAGATATTGCCAGGGGGGGGAGAATGAGAGAGAACGAAACATTAATATCATATATGAATATGGTGGGCACACCTTTAGTAACCAATGACCTCAATGAGGTTACATTATTTAACCCCTATTCGACTGCAAATTTGAACTTTAGCTTGATTTGGGCAATCGAACAAGTTAATTCTGTGTTTTTTTGGAACCAAAGACATTGCAAGCTTAAAAATTTATGTTCCGATAGTGGTATAGCCATTGATTCAAGATGCGATAGTGATCCTTGGTTAAGGTCTACAGATAGTAAAGGTTGCCCATTCGCAACGGTCTGGCATCATTGGAAATTAACCGGCTATTACCCAGTATAAAAACAGCATACAACATGGTAAATGATATTATAACGACCATTTATACTAACCGTTCTTTTTCTAAGGGAGTGTTAGCTTAACTGTCCTTTCCTTCCGTTGGGGTCCCCCAACGGAAGGAAACTAAATTATTAATATTTATTCTACATCCAAGCTCAGGCTCAAGCTTATTGCTCCGTTAAATATATTTTCAGTTGCATTAACTCACAAATTGTCATAAATGATATACGAATCAAATGAAAGACTTCCGAAGTTAGGCTTTGTAGTCCTGCTTTTAGTGTCATTCTTGTCAGTGCTTTATACAATCATCAATAGAAGATGGGAGGTAATTATAGAAAATTCCCTTTATATATTTTTATTGATTTTCGTGGTTGCCCTGACGGCGTTGCTAATACTTTATTTGAGTGATCAAACCATTAAATTTCGTAAAGAAAATTTCTTGCCTGGCTTAGGGTTAATTGCAATAATGAGCATTTTCTTCTATTCATTCGGAGTAATTTTAGAAGATTCCAAAAATTATAAAAGTTTGCAGTTCTTCCATTTTGAGCGAAATTGGTCAACCTTTAGCTGCTTCAATAATACTGGCAATTGGTTTGGCGATCTTCTATTTCAGATTTCATTTAAGAGCTCTTTACGGCTTAATAGAAGTAGTTTTAGGAATAATTATTGGTACCGCAAAGGTTTCTGAAAATTTGGAAAAACTAGAATCTTCTAGCTTCTATATAGCAATGCTAACAGCTTCTATTTATTTAGTAGTTAGAGGTTTTGACAATATGCATCAAGGTTCAAAAAACCCTAATGATTTATTAATGAAGAAATTGAAAAAACACAACAATCAATATACTAATACTGAAACTACCAAACAACATTTTTCTGCATTTGGGTTTTAGTTGAATTACCTAAAACCAAGAAATATATGTATAATTGTACATATTCTGACCCCAATTCACAAACACAGCAAAGGGTGATCGTCGCATCCCATAATACTCCGCAACCGCCTTCAAAATCATGTCTCGCATTGATAGCTTGGTTTCTCTGCCGATCTCATATTTGAGTTTGTCGAACATAGGAGTTGGAATACGAAAAGAGTAGATTTTCACATCCTCGGTTTCGAATTCCTTGCTGGATGTTTTTTTCTTTTTGCGGTGTTTCTGGATTGGCATTGATCAGCATGCCAAGGCCTATTTGTTTGGTTCCTAGGTTTTTATTGCCCTTGCTTGGGTCGTTTAATTTTTTGGACATTTTGATTTCAGTTTAGTTTGGTAAGAATTTCTTCGACTAGCAATTCGTACTCTTTTGCTCCATTTGATGCAGGTGAATAATCTTAGATACTTTGACCCTGCAGTTGGGCTTTCGATTTTCGATGAAATATTCAAAACACGCTTGATGGGATCGACGAATTCCTTAATTTGGTCATAGCAGTACCCAATAACCTTGTTGAAAATTGCGATATAGACTCATTAGAGAAGCGTGATATGAGTAAATACAATTTTTGCCTGCAATTGGGTTGGGTCCGTGGACAACAGACCCTAGAATAAATAAGAATTAGTAAAAAGCTAAAACGGGACTATATGAGCTTACTAAATTTCATGGAGAAAAAAGCAAACGAGAAAGGAATGGCAATCTGCTCAAATTGTGGTACACCCGACATCTTTTTTTCCTTGATAGAAAAGTGTACAGAATGTGGTAACTCGTTAAAGGAAAAGCCAAAAAATAAAAAACTTCAATACTCACTTGAGGTTTTAATAGAATTTATAATTCAGTTTGATGAATTTATGCCAGCCGAACCAAAAAAGATTTTTAGTCAATTGGGGAAAGCCATTATTCATAAGATTAAAAATACTGATTCTATTGATAATACTAAGCTTATTCAGTTTCAATACTTATGCTTGAACATTCCTATACTAGGGAGTAATACATTCGGAGGTGCAGTGGATTGTTCAAAAATGTCAATTCAAATGGTGGAGTCTTGTCCTGACCCTTTGACAGTCGGGAAATCACTTTCAGCAGTCGTGCTTGCTCTTAATTATATAAAATCATTTAAAGTTGCTAACGAATATATTATTGAGAATGCTCCAAGCGTAAAAACTCCAAGCCATCCAATTGGTAATAAGAATGTATCACAAAGTATAAGCGGTTGTCTTAATTCAATTATTCTCTTTGGCATGACCCTATTAATCATAGTTGCAATATTGCTTTTATGAGTAAACTAGTAAACTATTCCATTCCTTGCCCACAATGCAAAGTGATTAGTGAGCAAAAAATATTTCATTCAGTCAATACAAATATTGACGACATTGCTGAAAAGCTACTGAGAGATGAAATCAATTTTGTTAGATGCAATAAATGTGGAAATTCCTTTCATGTGAAGGCAGGGTTTTTGTTTAACAACATAAAGAAAATGTATGCCGTCTATTATAATCCGACATCATTTGAGGAAAATGAACGCGAAAGTCAAAATATTAAGAAGATGTTAGGTGATAATTTTTATCTAGCTAATCCAACAAGGTTTAAGGACTGGGAACAATTCAAAGTTGAAGTAAGAAAAAGAGAAGGACTTAATTCAAACAAGCCAAGCCAGAGAATTCAATATTCAGTCCGAGTTTCGAGTAGTGCCTCATTTAACTATTGGACTTGTGACATTTGTGACGGTGACTCAGATTCAGGATGCATGTATTTTGACCCAACGGAGTGTCCACGACATTGATTAATAAACTCAACGGCCGGCACAAAACCTATACGTAATTCCCTTCGGGACACTTCGCAAAGCCCGAACCCGTTGGCTATCTATTATCTAAATCCCATAATGCTCCGCCACCGCCTTTAAAATCATATCTCTCATTGATAATTTGGTTTCTCTGCCTATTTCGTATTTCAGCTTATCAAACATTTCAGTAGGGATTCGAAGGGAATAGATCTTCACATCCTCAGTGTCAAACTCTTTGCTTGATATTTTTTCTTTTTGCGGTGATTCGGGTTCTGAGTTGATCAGCATTCCTAAGCCTCTTTGTTTTGTGCCCAGATTTTTATTGCCCTTTCTAGGGTCGTTTAGCTTCTTAGCCATGTCAGTTTCAGTTTAGTTTGGTGATAATTTCTTCGACTAGCATTTTATAGTCTTTGGCTCCGTTTGAATCTGGTGCATAGTCAAATATGCTTTGTCCCTGCAGCTGAGCTTCGGCCAGTGCTACGTTGATCCGGATTTTGGTGTCGAAGACTTTATCCTGCAAATCCTCGGTTAGTTTTTCTACGATAGTTTTGGTCAAGATCCGGTTTGTATTGATTTGGGTGATGAAGACTCCTCCGATTTCCAGATTTTCGTTTAGGTTTTCCCGTACTTCCTGGACAATTCCCAACAGCCGGTCCACTCCCTTGTATGCGAAGTACTCTCCTTGTAATGGTAACAAAATAGTGTCACTCGCTACCATGGCATTTACTGTCAGAAGCCCAACGGAAGGAGGGCAATCTATGATCACATAATCATAATTTGGGCGAACTGTTTTTAGCAATTTGTTCAGAATTTGCTCTCTGCCGATTTTGGAAACAATTTCCATTTCTGCACCCAAAAGATCTATAGAAGAGGGTACCAAATCTAGGTTTTCTTTAATGTTGAGAATTGGTAATTTTTTGTTTTCCCGGATGGAGTCATAAACTGAAACCTCGGGATCTACTATCCCAAATCCCTCGGTTAGATTTGCTTGAGAATCGATATCAAGTAAGAGAACTTTCAATCCTTTTTTCGCTAGACCAGCACCGATGTTTATAGAGGAAGTCGTTTTACCTGTCCCTCCTTTGTGGTTCATAATTGATATAGTTTTCATTGGCTTGGAGTTTAATCCAAGATACAAAAAATCATTTAGGTAAAAATATATTTATATAAAAATGTAATTAATTTCTCTTCAATTGAGTTTCTAGATTTTTAATTGTTTCGAGGTACTGCTTTTTTTCAGATGACAAGTGATTGATTTCCTTTTGAAGTTTATCAATCTCCAATTTTAAGTTGGCGATTAAGGTGTGATCGGACTGGGATTGTATTTCATTTATCGGCAGGAACATTTCTCCTTCACCGGATTCTAACCAACTCATGTTTACATGATGCTCCCTTTTAAGAAGGATTTTAATTTTTCCAGATACATTGTTTTTGCCTCTTTCAATGTCTGAATAACCAGCTTGAGTTAACCCAATAGATGAAGCGAATTCCACCTGGGTTTTATTTAAAAATTTTCTAACAAATTTTAACCGCTGATTTTCAGTCATGAGCGAGTATCTCTATTAATTAAACTAAAAAACATGTTTTTAAATATCGCAAAACCATATATTTGTATATGAGGGTATATTCAAACGGAATAGTCCACCAACCTTTTACAAATTGGGCACTCTGGGAGATTTATAAAGACTGCCCATATACCAGTTTACGCGAAGGAATAAGGCGCAGACCTATTTCCTTTAGCCGATTGATACGCTATCATGTTGTACAAATATATGCTTATAAGTGCATTTTAAAAGATGGTTATTGGCGTTTCTTAGTCACTACATTTCTATATGTGGCTATATACTGATATATAGAAAAAAGTTTTCGGGATATCGCAATATATAGGCCTGTATAGATCTGTATATCAAAAGGATGAGGTGTTTGATTATAGCTAGCACTTAAATTTTAATCATCTTTTTGAGACTAAAAAATACGTCTAGAGTTCGACGAGCGTTGAAGATATACCTTCGGGTTTTGCCGATTGTTGAATTGAAAGAAGGAGGTTGCGGAACCCTTTGCGTGTTCCATGCAAGTTGTGTATTTGTGACACAAATTCTGGCGAATTTTTTATCACAAACAATTTCTTGCCATTTTCTGATTCTTCTCAGAATCATTCAAATGGAGGTATTTCACCTCGCAACTCGGTAAAATTTTAATAGACTGAATCATGAGAAAATTCATAGAACAGGATAGAAAAAACATCATTAACATATTAGTCAAATCTTTTAAAGGGAATAAGTCAGTTGATTTCGTAGTTGGTAAATCAGCCAAAGGCAAAGAGATACTGATGGAATACAGCCTGGAAAATTGCTTGGAAAATGGGGAGGTATATATTTCTGACACCGGGAATTCCTGCGTTCTTATAAAGTATTCTGACCAAAAAAATAAACCATTCAGGCTATGGGTTTGGGATCTTAAACTTGCGCTCCGGGGCATTGGGATTCCTAGAATTCCGAAAGTTCTGAAAAGGGAATCGAGCATAGAAGAAACCCAACCGAAGGATCCATTTTTGTATGTGTGGTTTATTGGAGTTCAGCCGGAAAGTCAAGGAAAGGGAGAGGGGTCCAAGCTTTTAAAGTCCGTGCTTGATATGGCAAGTGAGAAAAACCTTCCGGTATGTTTAGAGACTTCCACAGAACGTAATTTCAAATGGTATGAGAATTTTGGTTTCTCAGTCTATGCTTCATCCCATCAATTTGGGTTTCCATTTTACTTCTATAGAAAGGAAGCGCTATGACGGTATTTGGAACGGAAATGCATCTGGTGACATTTATTTTTGTCCTGGTAGAATGCATCTTTTTTGTGCAGCAATTGATAATTCATCTTCAAAGACCATCAGAGAAAAAGAGGTTATACTACCTCATTTTACTCGGGCTTCTGATTATTTATAATGTAGCTGGTGGTCTTTTTCCCGATCCTGAACTCTCCCTGCCGATCAAGATTCAGATGAATCTGGCTTATGGTTCGGGCTTCTTTATGGGAGCTTTCTTCCCCTATTATTTTTACAAGGCTTATGATATGGAGGAGCTCAGATGGCAAGCCAAATACGGTGTTTGGTTGTTCTTGATACTTCCGTTTTTCTTGTTCTTCTGTATTCTTTATCCCTTGTCCAATGATCTACCTAAGACATTGTGGTACGGGCTGGCCATTCCTTTAGGCTATGCTTTTTTTCTCGTCTATAAAATACTGGCTTCAATCCGAGAGAAATTCAAAGACAATAAAAATTCTGTGGAAGCAATACTTACTTATTTAGCCATGTGCCCCTGGGCCTTGCTTCCATTATTTAGCTACATAGAAGCTTCTCAATTCATTGAAGTGATTTTTACAAACTGTGGCTTTATCATCATCACTTTCTTATTTGTAAAGCAGGTGATATATGAAAACAGGGAAGCCTTCGAAAAGTTGGAGCAGTTTGACCTGCAAAAGGAGCTTGACACAGAAGGATTATTCAGCCAGTGGTGTACTGAAATGGGATTGACCAGAAGAGAATCCGAAGTGGCAGAACAGGTTTGCCTGGGATTGACCAGCAAGCAGGTTGCTGATGTACTTTTTATTTCTGAAAGAACCGTAAATAAACACCTCCAATCGATTTATCGAAAATCAGAGACCAAAAACAGGGTTGAGTTGATAAACTCACTAAATTCCTATTCATAATACATTTTAGAAAGGGAGAACCCTTCAGATAGGTATATGTGCGTATATGGAAATCCATTTACGCATATATGCCTATATCTCATTTTTGCGTAGTTCTAGGTATTTTTTTTCTCCTAGGCAATCAGATTCTTTACTCCCAATAACATTCAGCCATGAAAGACAAAAGAGAAAATCTCTCTTGGGTATCTGTCAGGTTAAAGCCGGATGATTTTGCCCGATTAAAGGAGGAAAGCAGGTCACTTGGAGTGTCTTTGAGCCAATTGATCCGAATTAAACTAAGCGATGATGAAATCAAGATCATTGATACGAAAGGAATCCTAAATGCAATCGAAAAGGTAGTCTCCGAACAGGCCAGGGTAAACAATAATATCAATCAACTGGCTAAGCATGCAAACACCTATAGAGACAAGATTTCTCTAAAGCTCTTTCAGGATCATACCATACAGATGGCAAAGCATCTTGAATACCGGGACAATATGAATAAGGTTTTGAAACAGATTTATCAGGCAATCAAATGAGAGCTAAAATTCTATCAAGTACAAGTTCATTCAACGGGGTAACCTACAACACCAATAAAACCCAGAATGAAAAAGGAGAGCTGACCAGGCTTCGGAATTTTGGCTATCTCCTGGACACCAAGGAAGTAGGGCCGAATGAAGTTAAGAACTTTCTGATAGCCCATTCTAACAGAAATTCCATTGTCAAGAACAAGCAATTTCATGCCATGATCAGTTGTAAGGGCAGGGAGTATTCCAAAGACCAACTAACCGACATCGCCCATGAATGGTTAGACAAAATGGGCTATGGAAGTAATCCTTTTCTGATTGTTTTTCATAAGGATACTGCGAACAATCATGTGCACATCGTTTCCTCGAGAATTGATAAGGAAGGAAAAAAGATCAGTGATTCTTTTGAAAAACTGAGAGCCCAAGAAGCCATCAACGAGATCATGAGGCTGAATCCCAAGCATGAGGCTAGCAAGGCTGTAGATACGCTAAAGGAATTTAGTTTCAGCACAAAAGCCCAAGGAATGATGATCCTGGAGAATTTGGGATTTAAGCTTAGAGAAAAGGGAGAGCAGCTGGATTTGATCAAGTACGGTTCAGTACAGGGGCAGATCCTTATATCAGAAATTGAGAAGAAGATCCAATCCTATCACTTAGATAAGTCTCGGTCAAATCAGCTTAAGGCTATTCTAGACAGATATTCCAAAGTCTACCAAACTAATCCAGTTCCGTTGTTTGAGCCATCGCCAGGCGACCATCAGAAAAAGCAAATTGGGTACAGATCGGATCTGGGAGATTTCATCAAAGACAAATTTGGGGTTCAGCTGGTATTTCACGGCAAGGAAGGCAAACAACCTTATGGCTATTCCTTGATAGATAACACAAACGAGATGGTGTTTAAAGGCAGTGAGGTATTTCCCATGAAGCGGTTTTTTGAGCAGGATGGTGAAGGGAAAAGATATCAGCCAGAGAAATCCAAGGAATCAAAACCAATTGATTTAATCAGTGCAAAAGTAAAGCTCCAGTCAGCTTTCAATGACTTTTCGACTATCCGAAAAGGTTTGGAACATCATTCCTTAAACCCAGAAATCAGGGATGGGAATCCTTACCTGAAAACATCCCAAGGAGACTTTCCAACTAAAGATATTTTGCTTCCAGAGCAGCAGTTGGCTTTACGAGAATATCTCGAGGTTACAGCTTACCAGACGGAAAGACCAAACCAGGCGCTTTTCGACCTATTTCCTACGCTTACTATCGCAAATGATGTAGATGATGAGGCAATTTACGGTAGGAGAAGAAACAAAAAACGCAAAGGAGATAATGAAATCACTAGATAAAAACTACCCATGATAATTCTATTCGCAAATCAAAAAGGAGGAGTTGGAAAAAGTACCCTGGCAACGCTGTTTTCCAACTTCGCAGTACAAAAAAGGGAAAGAAAGGTGAAAGTCTTTGACATGGATTTTCAGCAGTCATTGTACAATAAATACCTCAATTCTGCCCAGCTGGAAAACGAAAGGCTGTACGAAGTAGAGCTATCAAGCATTCCCGGATTCAAGTCCATTCAGAAAAGGGCAAGCAATGATCCCACAATTCTCACGGTCATTGACCTAGCGGGGAAAATGGACGATGACAATCTGGTACAGGTGTTTAAAGAATCCGAATTGATCATTTGCCCATTCTGCTATGATGAATATAGCGTGACCAGCACCTTTGAATTTTGCTATGTGGTCAAAAAGGTGAATCCATCAAGTCGGATCATCCTGATACCTAACCGGGTCAAATCATCGGTGAAGTATGAGACTTTGGAAAGCGTCAACCAGGCACTAGGCCAATTTGGCGAACTGACTTCCCCCGTGTCAGATAGGATTGACTTCCAGAGGCTGACCACCTCTTATACGCCGGAATCACTTTCACCAATCCTAGATCCGATTTTCAACAAATTATTCGACGACCATATAGAAGAATCCACATGGGAAACGGAGACTACATAAACAAGCTAGTAAAGGGTGTTCGGGGGGAAATTGGGCCAGCAGAAAATGAATTAAAAGTAGCCCTCAAGCCCCGAAAAAAGAGAGCAAACAAATCGGTAAGCTCAGATATCAATGAGCTTTTGGAAACCATGAGGAATTTTGAAATAAAGGGAGATAATAAACGATTGATCAGAATTGACTCAAGGACTGAAGAAGTCTTGAAGCTTTTGAGTCCCACATTTAGAGTTGATGTGACCTCCTTCGTCAATTTTCTGTGCTGGGATTTTCTGGAAAACAATCCTGAACTAATCAACGAAATCAAACAAACCCTAAAAAAACTATAGCCATGAACTGGACAGATTTCTTCTTATACCTAAGCCTTTTCTATGTAGTTTATTATGCTATAAATGTGGTAATCGATGTCTTACGAAGACCACGATTAGCAGAAGCAAAGGAAGGGGAGGGATATACCTTTCAAACAGACCTTAGTGAGTTTGGTGAAAATCCGATTGTCATTGAGGTCAATGATCCGATAGTTAGTACTTCAGAGGCACCGAATGTAAAGAGCTCCCCAACCGAAGAAGGGGTAAACAGCGAGGGTGATTCTGAGGAAATCAAATTTGAAATCACTGATCCCAACCCTGTCAAATCAACAGGGGGAGTGACAAATCTCGACTCCTTGTTTGCCCTTGCCAAAGAGGGCACAATTGAATTGAAAAAAAGTATCGTGTACTCATGAAATCGATCCAATATCTTCTATTCAGCGGCTTTTTCTTTCTCTTTTTGTCGAATTCGGAAAGCTTTGGCCAGTCCCCTCCAGGAGTGACAGAATTTCAGGAAGCTGAGTCTGATATGAGAAAAATCTATGTGGCGCTTTCCCAACTATCCTTTGCAGTGGGTGCGGTTTCAGGATCATTAGGAGGTCTGAGGGTCTATAATAACTGGCAGATGGGAAGGCATCATATAGATGTTCAAGTGATCAGCTGGTTCAGCGCCTGTATTTTCTTAGCTACCATCGGCTTTTTTCTCAGCGGGCTTTTCGGGGTTCCGCTCACTTAAGAACAATTAATTCAACCATAAATACTTAGTCAACTATTTTCTTACCAAAACAACAAAGTCATGTTCAAAAGAACTACAAAAAAAATCGCAAGTGCATTTATCATGACGCTTGCTACAATTTCTGCAAGAGCCCAAGGTGTTCAGGGAATAACAGCAGCCGAATCATCCCTTTTAACCTATGTAGATCCAGTGGCAAGTCTTTGTCTCGTGATCGGAGCCGTGGTCGGGCTGATTGGAGGAATTCGGGTTTACATCAAATGGAATTCGGGAGATCAGGATATCAACAAAGAGTTGATGGGATGGGGCGGTTCCTGTCTGTTTATGGTCTTAGTGAGTGTGATCATCAAGGCATTTTTCGGAGTCTAATGGCCAAGCAATTTCCGATATATAAGGGGCTTCAAAAGCCACTTATATATCGTGGATTTCAAGGGAAATTTATCGGATGGGGAGTCGCCTCCTTAGTTATCGGAGTTGTGTTGGGTGGCCTAATCGGAAGTCTGACAAGTATGGTTTTAGGCGGAGTTATTACCATTTCGGTAATCGTATTAGGCCTATTTATCACTTCCCAGCAACAAAAGAAAGGACTGCATAGCAAAACAAAGTATGTAGGGGTATTTCAGATCGCTACATCCTTAAAATCAAAAGAATCATGTTCAAGAAAAAAAGGAATCAATTTAAACTGCCCTATATAGGAATTGAAAATGAGATCAAGGGTTTTCATTGTCTATTCAATCTAACGGGTGATTTTGGAGTTATTCTGAAACTGGACAATCCTGTTTTGCAATTTTCAGCGGATTTATCCAAGTACGATTCCTTTCACCAGCTATACACCAATCTAATCAAAATCCTAGGTGAAGGGCACATGATTCAAAAGCAGGATATTTTTTCCAGAAACAGGTACAGCGAAAAAAACTCAACGGAGTACCTGCAGCAGAAGTATGATGAGCATTTTCAAGGCAGGGAATACACTTCGCTGAAGACATTTTTGGTCATTACCAAAAGAGCAAAAGGCAGATACAATGAAAAGTCAGTGAATGATTTCATCCAGACACTAGGCAAGGTGACAGACCTATTCGAGCGCTCTGGAATAAAAGCAGAAGCACTTAACAGAATCGAAACTGATCGATATGTGAAAAGGATTCTAAGCATGAATTTTCATGAGGAAAAGATTGTGCTGAACAATCTTCTATCAGAAGAAATCCAGGTGGAAAGCGGAGACCGGGCTTTTAGATCGATTACTTTGGTGGACACTGACAAAGTAGAACTTCCTGAAAAGGTGACTACCCATTTGGAGCGAAACGATAAGGATAGTCTTAAGGGTTTTCCTATGGATAATATGGGCTTTCTATTCGATGTCCCCAATTTCCAAACCATAGTTTACAACCAGGTCATTGAAATTATCGAGCAGAGACCAATTCACACAAAGCTTGAATTGAAGCGGAAAAGGCATTCGGGAATTCCTGATCCCGCAAATGATATGTGTGTCGAGGATATTGACAGGCTATTGGAGGATGTAGCAAGGCATAATCAACTTTTGGTCAATTGTCATTTTAACGTGGTCGTGTCGGCTCAGAAAGAATATATCCAAGGAGCTTGTAATTATGTGGAATCCTCACTTTTTCAGCAAGGGATAGTGGCCAATAAAAATTCCTATAATCAACTCGAACTGTTCAGAACGCTACTTCCCTGCAATACAGCTGAACTGAAAGTTTACGATTACTTTTTGACCACCTCAGATGCGGCCTTGTGTTTTTTCTTAAAAGAGTCATTGAATAAAGACGAGGATAGTGGTTTTCAGATCCGCTTTACTGATAGGCAAGGAATTCCTCTGAAAATAGATCCAGCTGATTTGCCGATGCAAAACAACCGGATCAACAACAGAAATAAATTCGTGCTTGGCCCTTCAGGGTCGGGGAAATCATTCTTTATGAATGCGCTGATTGAGCAATACTGCATGTGGAATAAAAGGCCTGATCCTAAGTGGCTGATGGATGTCGTGATCGTAGATACAGGGCATTCCTACTCGGGATTGTGCCAATATTACCAGGGTAAATACCTCACCTATACAGAGGAAAAACCCATAACTACCAATCCCTTTGCCATCACCGAAGAGGAGTACAACATCGAGAAAAAAGACTATCTCCTAACGCTTGTGTCCTTGCTTTGGAAAACTGCTGAAGGGCAGGTTACTCAGGTGGAAGCAGACGTGATTTCAAGTACTATATCTTCCTACTATTCTTCTTTTTTCTCCAGTGAGGGCAAAATTGAAAGACTCTGTTTCAATAGCTTTTATGAATTCGCTCTAGAAAAAATCCCTGAAATTAAAGAGCGTGAGAGCATAGGGTTTGAATTGGATGAATTCCGCTTTGTGCTCAAAAAATTCTATAAAGGAGGTGAGTTTGAAAGCCTTCTCAATGAAGAAGTGGACGAGTCATTGTTTACCGAATCCTTTGTGGTTTTTGAGATTGACAGCATCAAGGAGCATAAAGTACTTTTCCCAATCGTGACGCTCATAATCATGGATGTTTTCATTCAGAAAATGAGATTTCGAACCAAATACCGGAAAGCCCTGATCATTGAAGAAGCTTGGAAAGCCATCGCTTCACCATTGATGGCGGGTTATATTCTTTACCTCTATAAAACAGTCCGGAAATTCTGGGGCGAAGCTATTGTGGTTACTCAGGAGCTTGGTGATATCATCGGTAATGCTGTGGTCAAGGACAGTATCCTAAACAATTCCGATACGATTTGCCTGTTAGATCAGACCAAATTCAAGGATAACTATTCCCAGATAGCCTCTCTACTCTCCATCAATGAGAATGAACGGAAAAAAATCTTTACAATCAACCAACTGGATAACCAGGACGGAAGAGGGAGATTCAAAGAGGTTTATATCAGACGTGGATCTACAGGAGAAGTGTACGGAGTGGAAGTTTCCCTGCACCAATACCTCACCTATACAACTGAAAAGCCGGAAAAGTCAGCAGTAGAAATTTATACCCAAGCTTTTGGAGGGTATCAGGATGGGCTGGATGCATTTATTGAGGACTTCCAATCTTCCCAGCTTTCCCTTCACAATTTTTTCAAAGAAATCAATAAAGAAGGAATGCCACTAAGAGAAACTTTAATGCCCACGAATTACCGCATTGCTCTATGAAGCCTTTTCAATTAATCGTATTTCTGATTTTATCGGTATCATCCTTCGGGCAAACTGTTTATGTGGATCCCGCAGTTTCAGCTGCTACGGCTGCCCATTCGGTAATTATCGACACGCAGCTAAAGGCAACCAATGAGAGGTTGACTCTGATCGAAAGAGGACAGCTGGCGATCACTGGTAATTTGACCATTGTCAATACCATGCAGGACAAAATCTACAAGGGACTTTCTGAGGTCAGTTCCATTTTGACAAATCTTTCCAACGTGCAGGAAATAGCTAGAATGGCTACAGCCATTTCCGGAGATCTAAACGATGTGATGGACTTGGCAGGGGAGAATCCTGCCTTGCTTCTGTTTGTGGAAAGAAATGCGACCATGTTTCAGCAGCGGGCAACTTCCTTGGCAGTGGAAGTCAGTTCCTTTGTTTTGAAAGGCGGGGAAAACAATCTCATGAATGCCGGAGAAAGGTCAAAACTGGTCAACCAGATTTTGACTGAAATGGTAATTCTCAGATCCTACACCTATGGCATGTACCGTTCCATGTACTTTGCCCAGATGAAGGGGTTTGTAAAAGCCTTGAATCCCTTTCAGGGCTACATCAATGTGGATATCCAGCTTGCTCAGGATATCGCCAGAAAAGCCAAAACCCTTCAGCCATGAAACTTTTTAGCCTCTTACTCTTTGCTCTTTTCACAACCATATGTTTGGCATCTGCCCAAGTGAACGTTGCACTTCTGCACCAATTGGTAGAAGAATCTAAGTCAGAATATAATCTTCAAAAGAAGGCAAAAACCAATCAGGGCAAGAACGCAATTAATGAAGAGGTCAACAAGAACTTGGTCAATACAGTCAAAGAAAAATATAGAACTATCCAGGAACGCTTTGCCAAACTTTCCATCTTGATCGATGCCATAGGAATAGGTAGTACAGCAGAACCTCTGGTAAACTCCATTATTGACAACCAACAACAAATCGTTTACTACTGCCGCCAAGATCCTGAATTGATCCTTTTTGCAATTGAGACAGAAAAGCTTTTCGTGGATAAGTCCTACTCTCTTTTGAATTATCTCCTTGGGCTTTCAGCAAGTATAGGAGTTATCAATCAAATGAAAGATTCAGAAAGACGGATACTTGTCCAACACATCCTTGATGAGCTGAGAGACATCAACGGACTTTCTTATACTACTTCCAAAACCTTGCAGCATCATATAGAAAGAAAGCTAGGAGTAAATCCTTATCTCGGATATGTGGCCACGGAAAAAGCCTTGGTAGAAGAAATAATACAAAATGCCAAAACTCTCATGCGATGAAGAAGCTATTTTTCTTTTTGCTGTTAATCGGGTCGGGAAAGGCCTTTTCCCAAACAATGGTGTTTGACAAAAACCATTTTATCATTGTCAATGCCAATGCTGCTATGAGGAATGTCAGCGAAATAGGCTATCACCAAACTTTGGATATCATCAGGCAAAACACTGATGATATCATTCTCAATTCATCCAGCTTGGCTATGGTTCAGACTATGATAGTCAACTCGCTGACCCAAGTCAATGAAGGGTTTAAAGATGCTCTTCAGGTAAAAATAATCGCCGAAACTGTTCTGGATATCAGTTCTATTTCTTCAGAAGCTTTCGAATTAGCCTCGGGCAATCCTGTCCTTTTCCTTTTTGTCGAAGAATATACTTTGCAAGCCAAAACCCGAAGTGTCAAACTTGCCACAGAAATTTCAAGCCTGATCCTCAATGAAGGGGATAACCTGTTGATGAATTACAATGTCAGGGACGAACTTCTTAATTCCGTCCAGAAAGAATTGCAGGTAATTCTAGTCTTGGTGCTCTCAGCGAGGAACAGCATTTATTGGGCAAAAACCAATGGGATAATCAGATCCCTTAATCCCTATCAATCTTATGTTAACAAGGATTTAGCCTTGATCAATGAAATCATCATTAAACAGAAAATTCTTACTCCATGAAAGCCTTACTGACATTTTTGATCTTGATTTCTATAAGTTCCTACTGCTTTGGACAAACTCCAATCCACGATAAAGCGATTGTGGCTCAGCAGGAAAGAATGGTGTTTAAGCAATGGGATGAAGATAAATTCTATCCAAAACCAAAACGATTTCTAGGGATTCCGACTAACCCTTTGTGGTATTCAACTTGGGCATTGCATCCCAATTATCCTGATTTGGACAGAAGACCATTGTCAACTGCTGGAGAACAAACCCAAAGGCTAGGATTGGCAGCTGCCATGCAGATTTCTTCAGATTATTATAAAGCACATTCAGATACAATCAAGAATTTGGCGAATGCTGAAATTGCTCGCATTTCAGGCGCGCTTTCGGCCACAGATCCACTTTACCAACTCTACTATAAGAAGGAGCTCAAACCTTTAGAAGATGCTGCTTCCAATGCTTTTCAGGGCATTTCCTCAGAAGTGGTTTCCTATATGACAGACCACGGAGCCTATCAATGGTATCTAAATAACATGACTTCGCTTTCAGAAAGGTACGGTTTTGCAAAAAGTCTGGACATGGAAAGAGGACAGCGAATCCTGATGTACCACAGAATTATGCTCGAAATGAGGGATGTTCTCAAAAAGTGGGATTACAAGCTGGCTATGTCGGCTAACATGCTTGCATTCCGAACGCTGAACCAGCGGAGAATAAATGGTGAAATCACCTTGTCAGATCCAAAGGATGAAGAGGAAAGAGCGAAAAGAATAGCCAATCAAACTCAAATTCTCCAATGAAAAAGCTAATTACAGGACTATCCATTTTCCTTGGAGTTCCCATCGTTGGATTTGGACAATCAGTCAATCATGACGAATACAAGGAAACAATCAGCTATCTGCAAGGGAATAGCATTTACGACAGGGGAGTAATGACCTTTTTTGAAGAAATGAGGGATTATGGTTTTGCCCATTCAGACCCTTTTATCAGAGATGCGCAGACTTTGGCTTGTATTTTCATGCTGATCTTCTTCAGCCTCAAATGCTACGAAATGATGGCAGGAGATAAGAAGCTTGAAATTATGCCTCTTTTGAGACCTTTCGCATTGGTAATCCTGCTTATGTGGTGGCCGGTTTTCTGTCAGATAATTGCTTTCCCTACTGACTTGATTGCTGCTAAAACTGAAGCACTTTTCAGTACTCAGAATGACACAAATAATGCCTTACGATTAGACCGTTCTGCCTACATGGTAGAGATGGCTGATCAGCTGGTGGAATATCAGGCAGTATCCGAAATGGCAGCGGAACAAGCGCAGGATTCCGACAAGGATTTGGGAACAGTGATAGTTGATGGTGTTAAAGGGTTTTTCTCCGATCAGATTCTTTCACCAATTGTACAAATGCGGATCAGAATGCAAACCAGTCTTCAGCTTTTGGCTACCCAGATCATAGAATTGCTGGCTATATGGATTCTCAGGGTTTGCGTCTATATCATTTTCATGATCCAGATTATCTATTCTACTGTTCTTGTCATTCTTGGTCCATTTTCCGTGGTCGCCAGTATTCTGCCAGCTTTTCGGGATGCTTTCACTACATGGATAGCCCGATTCGTATCGGTGAATCTTTATGTGGGAGTAGCTTTTCTGATTCTTTACATCACCGGAAGACTTCAGCAGTATGCGCTTGAGGTTGAAATAGACAAATATGAATACCTGCTTTCAACAGGTGGGGGAGCGGACAGGCTGGAAAAAATGGCTTGGCTTGCCTCCAACGGATTCTTGAGTTTCGGGCTAGTTATCGTGGCCTTTTTTGTCAGTGCTATCGCCATTGTAACCGTGCCTTCTATTTCTACATGGATCATTTCTACATCAGGAATCACATCAGCTGCAACAACTGCTGGAAGAATGGGTTCTTCCACCTCAAAATCTATTTCTAGAGCCAAACTAATCTAAGCATGATCATCAAAAACATTGAATCGAAAATCAGGTTGGCCACAGTTCTTTCCATTGGGAGTTTTCTGACTTCCATAATCATTTGCGGATTTGTCTCAGCTTATGCCTATAAACAAGTGGCCAATGCCAGACAGTCCATCTATATCTTAGACAATGACATTCCCATTTTGGCGAAGCAAACCAATATGCAGATGAACAGGCCAGCTGAATACAAGGCAGCCGTGGATTTGTTCCACAGCCTCTTTTTCAACCTTACGCCTGATGATAAACATATAGAATATCAGATGGCAAAGGCCATGTATTTTGTAGACGAAACAGGAGTGGGGCAATACAACAATCTCAAAGAAAAAGGCTATTTCAATTCAATCCTTTCATCAAGTTCAGTCCTTTCCATCCAGACGGATTCCATTGTCATTGAGCAAAAAAGATTTCGGTATTACGGAAAGCAGAAGATTGACCGCCGGAGCGCAACGATCACACGATCAATCATTACCGAAGGGGAATTGATCGATATCCCTAGAAGCGAAAACAACAGCCACGGGGTATTGATCACCAATTGGAAAACCATAGAAAATAAAGACCTGTCAAATGTTTCGAAAAATACCTTTTAAGGAAAGGAATACCACCGTATTCCGGGAGCTTAAAAAAGAGTTTTCACCTCAAGTTAAGGCAGTTGATAGTCTGGCCAAGGGGATTCTGGATCGGTACTCAAAAGTCATTTTTTGTGCCATGATTCTACTGATAGTTACCTCTTTCATTTTGACCTTTTTTGTTCTCAAACCCGAAGAGAGAACACAAAGTGAAAACTTTGAAAAAGAGCTGTATGGTATTCCTGAAGGGCTTGGTGGCGAATTTTCAGCATTGCAAAACTTGTCATCCAGAGCGGTGAAAATGGCTGAGTTAAAAGCTGAGATCGATCGGATCATATCTCAGGAGTCTATCTCCAAAGGAGATTCAGCATACCTAGAAAAAGCAATTGAACAGTTGCAATACTTCAACAAACAATCCAAAGAAGATGAACATTGATTTCAAACAGCCAAAATACATTCTGCCTATTATCATGCTTCCCTTTTTGTGTTTGCTTTTTTACGGCTATAAATCATTCAGCAAGGAAAGTATAACGGCTCCCACTCAGGGGCTAAGCGGTATCCAATTCGAAATAGGGAAGGTTTCCGAGCAGATACAGAACAAAGGAATCGATTCCAAAATGGAAGCTTCCAGAGAAACCTATAAAAGGGCAAATGATGGCTACACCGCAATTAAGGGGTTAGAACTCGATGTTGAAGAATCAAGCCAAATCAAAAGCCTTTACAACGAAGAGGAAAAGCGGCTACTGGATTCCATTGATAATGCCTTGAAAAATTCTGGGTTTTACTCGGCTACAGACAATGTATCCAATCCAGTTCCACCGATTACCCAGACGGTACCTAGTCAACAGGTTTATTCCAAAGAGGATGAGGAATTACTAAAGGCCATTAATCAATTGGAGGGAAATAAAACGCCAGCGCCATCCAATAAATATGAAGATCCAATGGATTTGTTTAAGGCGCAAATGACAGTGATTGACTCTATATCCAAAGCGAATGATCCAACCTTCCAAGAAAAACAGCAAAAGGAAAAGGAAGCTGAAAAAGGTGCCAATGAAACCGATAAGGAAGTTTACCGAGTCCAGAAATCTGACAGATCTGCAACCTTATTCAATACCGTCACCAGAGAAGAAAAAGGGAAGTTTATCGAGGCTATCATTGACCAGGACATTAAAAATGGGACACTGGGAGCCAGGTTGAGAATCCGACTTTTGGATGATATCATGATCGGTAATGCCATCGTCAGCAAAGGCACTTATCTCTATGCGTTGATTACAGGATATGAAGCTCAACGGGTGAAGCTTAGCATTTCCTCCGTGATGGTCGGTGACAAAATCTATCCTATAAAATTGTCGATTTACGATATGGATGGAATGGAAGGTCTTTATGTTCCGGCCAGTGCCTTCAGAGACTTTTCCAAAGAACTCGGAAGTAATACTACTGGTGGAATGAACCTGACGATGCAACAAAACTCAGATGAAATGAGCCAACTCTATATGTCAGCTCTTCAGCGAATGTTCACTTCAACTTCTCAGGCTGTTTCCAAAACCATCAAAAAGAACAAGGCCAATATCAAATATGGCACTTCTGTCTTTCTGATTGATCCTAACGAATTGCAGGAAAATGAAAAACTGATCCAAAACCAAAACTGATCCACTATGAAATCGAGAATCATAACATTAATCCTTTGGGCTGTTTCATTTTCAGTCTATTCCCAACAAAATGGAACGCTCTTAAAAAGTCAACTTCCTAAGATCTACATTGACGAGGAAATTTCCCTGCATTTCCTTTCACCTGAACCTATCCAATACGTGGATATTTCCACTAATAATATGATTGGGGATATTCCTCTAGAAAATGTGTTTCGGGTGAAGGCCGTCCATGACAGTGTTTCAGATCTAAATGGATATAATAAATCCCTTGGGGTAGTTACGATCATTGGGCAAAAGTTTATTGCTCAGTATGATTTGTGGTATGCACATGATGAACGTCAACTTAAAACCCAGATTGAGATTCTACCCATCAATACCAATCCTCTAGAAGTCGGCAAAATCCCAATGAGTGACCAAGAGCTTCGCTATTTTTCAGTTGAAGCCATCAAAGATAAAAAGAAGAAAAATGTAATCCGAAGCACTCAGTACGGGGTCACTGGTCAGGTCAATAATATCTATACAGTGGACGATTATATTTTCCTTGATATTTCCTTCAAGAACAAAACCAACCTAAAGTTCGACTTGGACCAACTGAGATTTAAAATAGAGGATAAGAAAATCACCAAGGCAACCAATGTTCAGTCCCTTGAAATAGAGCCGGAGTACCAGCTTTTTACTCCGGAAAGTTTTGAAAAGAATTACCGGAATATCTATGCTTTCAAGAAGTTCACCTTCCCAAATTCAAAGGTTTTTACCATCGAACTAACTGAATCCCAAATCAGTGGTAGGACGATCTCTCTTGAGGTGAAATATTCAGATCTCCTTGATGCTGACACCTTGTAAAAGCACAAGAAAGAATGGTTTTTCCCCTCAATTAATTTTTAGGCATGAATGAGAAAAGAGAATTAAAAAGTCTTCATGGAACCTTCCAGTTTATTGTTTATCTGATGGTGTTCATGGATATACTGCTGTTTGTCTATGCACCGCAGCTGATAATGCTGGAAGGGTTTGGACAAAACCTCATTCCACTTTTCAACAAGATCCTAAACCTGAAAATATACAGCAATGTTTTACTAGGTAAAATAGCCATTCTGGTTGCAATTTGCCTTTCGGCTATTGGGACAAAATCAAGAAAGAATCTGGATCTAAATCCCAAAAATCAAATTGTTATTCCCCTGGCAATCGGATTGATACTTTTCTTTGGATCTGTTTATATCTACACCTTGGAAAATTCCTTTCAGGTAATAGACTATACTTCAATTGAAAATCTGGGCTATATCCTAAGTGTTTTCCTTGGCGCTGTCCTCATTCATACCTCATTGGACAATGTTTCCAAAATGATCAAATCTGGCCTTGGTAAAGATGAATGGAATATAGAAGGGGAGTCTTTCCTGCAAGACAAGAAGAGGATAGAAAATCCCTACTCGGTGAACATTCCCATGAAATTCTATTACAAGGGAAAAGTCCGAAAAGGCTGGATCAATTTGGTTAATCCTTTTAGAGGAACCTTTGTGATCGGTACCCCAGGTTCCGGTAAGTCCTTTGGGATAATCAATCCCTTTATCCGTCAGATGATTGGAAAGGGATTCACTATGTGTCTATACGATTTCAAGTTTCCGGATTTAGCCCAAATCGCCTATTTCCATTATCTAAAAGCGCAGGACAAAAAGAAAAACCCCAATTTCAAATTCCATGTTATTAACCTTGACGAAGTGGAATATTCCAGGAGGATAAACCCAATCGACAAACGGTATTTGAAAACAGTTGCAAATACCTCGGAAACAGCTGAAGCTATTTTTCAGTCCTTGCAAAAATCCGATTCATCGGGAGGAGCAGACAAGTTTTTCGAACAGTCCGCGATCAACTTCCTTTCGGCCTGTATCTTCTTTGTTTCCAGATATAAGGATGGGGAATATTCCACATTTGCCCATGTACTTGATTTTCTGAACAGGGACTATGAGGACATTTTTAATTGCTTGACGAAATACCCAGAACTCAGATCAATGGTTTCTCCTTTTCGGAGTGCCTACGAAAAGAAGGTTTATAAGCAGCTGGAAGGACAGGTCGGGACCCTGAAAATTTTCCTTTCCAGATTGAATACCAAAGAAACCGCATGGGTATTCAGTGGGGATGATTTTGATCTCAAAATATCAGACCCGAATCACCCTTCCATCCTTGTTCTTGCCAACAGCACAGAAACTCAAAGCATCACCGGAACCTGTTATTCAGTGATCATCAACAGACTTACTAGACTGATCAATACCAAGGGGAATCTGCCCACAGCTTTGATTGCGGATGAAGCACCTACTTTCTATATACACAAAATTGAAAACCTGATTTCAACAGCGAGAAGCAATAAAGTAGCTGTTTTACTTGGGCTTCAAGAATTACCCCAGTTAAACCAATTGCAGGGTAAAGAAACAGCTTCAACCATGACTTCAGTAATAGGAAATGTGCTCTGTGGTTCAGTCCGTCACAAGGATACGCTCTCTTGGTTGGAGATGATGTTTGGCAAACGAAAACAATTGGGACAAAGTGTATCTATAGACCGTGATAGGACTTCCGTTTCCTTCAGCGAAAAATACGAACCACTTATCCCTGCCGGTAAAATAGCCTCGATGCATACCGGAGAAATAGCTGGGATTATCGCTTCAGAAGGAACGGAGTTCGATGGGAAATATAAAACCTCTAACATCCATTGCCGGATCAATCTTGATATGAAGGAGATTAGGCAGGAAGAAAATTCCTATCGCAGCACTCCGAGGTACTATGACTTCAAAGGAAAGAAGGAGGAAATCCTAGAAAAGAACTTTGAACGAATTCATAGGGAAGTAAATGAAATCATTGAGAGACACAGAGAAATGGCTTCGGTAGATTAATTCAGCATTCGTATGAAAAGGATTCTTTCAGTTATACTTTTTCTTTTTGTCGCTCACCAGGCATTCTCCCAATTCTATTCCATGGAATTTCAAAAGAAGTTGCCTGAGGTGAATGTGATTGGGCAGGTACCGAACCAACCGAATACAGGGAAGTCTGAATTAAAGTTTATATCCGAATTGATTCAGCCTGCAATAAAGGAGAGGGGAGTAGTGCTTGCTTCTGCCCCATTGGATGATTTTTCCATGACATCAAATTTCGGATTTCGCACCGATCCAATTTCCAACGAACACAAATTCCACAGAGGGATTGATTTAATAACCAGCCGTTCAAAAGTCTATTCAATGTTGCATGGTAAGGTTGTTTCAGTAGGGTATGATTCTCTTTTGGGAAATTTCATCAAAGTCCAACACGGGAAATATGAATCACTTTACGGTCACCTTTCCCTAATCTTTGTTTCTGCCAAAGAAAATGTTTTACCAGGATCAGTTCTCGGGATTTCTGGGAGCACGGGAAGGACCACTGGGGACCATCTTCATTTGACAATTAAAAAAGGTGAAGAGTATATCAATCCAAGCCTATTCATTCGAATGATATCCAAGATCTCCACAAAAGAAGAATTAATTACCTATTTATCAACACTATAATCTTATCAACATGAACAATCAAAAAGTATTACCCATGAAGGACTTGGAGATTTTCGGAGTCGTCAGAGAGGGGAAATTTACCATTCCGGAAAAAGAGGTTACAGCCCTGAAAAACGGTAGAATGACGGACATCGTGGAATTGAGCAATTTGAAGGGAAAGGACATTCATATAGATAAATTACCGGCAAGGCTTTCCATTGTAAGGGGAGAGGATGGGAATCCTGCTTTGCGGATAGATCCAGTCTATAGAGAGCCAGGCATCCATCCCGATCTAAGCGAAGTGGAACGAAGTCAACTTATCAAGAAGGAATTGGCGAATTCTAAAAAAAGCTATGTGGACAAGGAAGGAAACATACAGTCGGAAATCATTGAGTACGATCATAGAACCAATCAGTTTCTTTCCTATAACCCGCGAGACATCAAAGCCCCTCAATTGGTCAATGGTGAAGAATTAACGCCGCTGCAAAAGAAGAAATACAAAGAAGGGGAAACAGTGAAATTGGCTGATGAAACGGAGTTTCAGCTTTCACCATCTTCTCCTAAAGGGATCAGATCCAACTATAAAGGTTTGGTTCTATCGGTGATGCTAGATGGCGGATTGTCTTATCTGTTGATTACTGGTGTTCAGAAAATTCTAGGTAAAGAAAGCCAGGAGGAAAAAGCCTACAGTAAAGGATATCTTCAGGCAATCAAAGAGGTTCAAAAACAAGCAGAACGAAGAATAGCCAGAAATCCCAATGATAAGGATGCAGTCCATGATTTGAACAATATCAAAGAGGAGTACTCTAAAATTTCTGCAGACCCTTCTATACCCAAAGAGGTTCGGAATGATTTTGATATTCATAAAATCAAAGGTCTGAACAGCATTGATACAGAAGAAGGGAGAAATCCAAGAAACCAGTCAAAAGACAGGGACAATGATATGGAACAAGGCATTTGATATTTTGAACTACAAAGGCGTTGATAAAGATATCCAACGCCTATTTTCAAAATATGCTTCCCAGGATAATAAAGGGCAGATCATTTTTGATTTTTTTGATCATCAAGGACAACCATGCGATACTGAGATACTAAGTCTTCACCGGAATAAGCAGGCATTATGTGGTATTTCTGTGCTAAATCTTCCGGAAAATGTACATTCGGTTTTTGTCTCTGACTCCTATGCTTCTTTGATCTTTTTTGCCAATCAGTACAAAGCAAGAATTTCTTTTGAGGAAGCTGGTTTCCTAGTAATAGGGGCTGATTTTGATCAAAACTTAGTGAAGCAAGTTTTTGATAAAATGCCTACAAAGGTCAAAGTAAATACGGTTTTCAGTTCATCGATTTTGGGTAGAGTGATGGATTGCAAAGTTCAAGATTTGATCCATGATCGAGCTTGTTCTTATTTTTTGGCCAATGACCATATTCAGTTCGAAAGCGCAAAGAAGTTCTCATTAGAATCCATTCAATCATTTTCGCTTAGGACCTATTGCATATCCCAAGGAATGAAGCAAACAGTGAGGACTTTCAAACCACGAATCAAGGGAATTGAATCATTCTATCAACTCAATCAGGTGAATTGGAATGCGGTCAGATAATTCGTTTTGCTACAGTTAAAGATTGCATCCACCGGTGCAGAATGGTGTTTCTGCATCATCTGAGTAATTACGAACAAACCCTATCTTTTTGTCCTTATTTAGGGAGTTTAACATGCCGATTGAAAAACTCCCTTTATAACCATCTGTGCAATCAACGTCACAGGCAATGCCTAACAAACCTCCATTTTCATCAAACTCAAGAGATCTGTAAAAAATGCTGATACCATTTTCAGCTAGTTTATTCTTCACTTCCGTAAGTTCATCCAGGCTCAGATCATTGGTGAAAAATGCATTGACCTTTGCTATAGAATTGTCCTTATTAAGGTCGATGGTAAGATTCTTTGTTTTGTCCAAGGAGACCGATTGCGCATCTGTTTGGAAGATTTTCACGAAGAAAAAGCTAGTAAGCAATAGCGTTATAGATAGGATTGAAATCTTTTTCATGGCATTGGATTTTAAATTAAAGAGATCTTTAAAGAAGAATATAAATCGGCTCTGACTAGTGCTGAATTTTTGATTTTCAGTATTAATTTCAGGTGAGCTAAATTGATTATCAAGAAAATCATATTCAAGAGCTTCCGAAATTAACTTAATAGTGAAAGCTCTTGGAGTAACTGTGCCTGCCTCAATTCTCTGAACTGTTCTAGCTGTGATATTGCATCTTTTGGCAAGATCAGCCTGTGTTAATCCTTTGGCATTCCTGATTTCAAATAATTTTTTCCCGAAATCTGTATTAGTCATTTAGGTAGGCGTTTGAGATATGGTTTGGTCAATTTAGAGATTTATTTTAAACCTAATAGGGAGTTTACTACGACATTCAAGCGACATTTTACTGACATTTGATTTAGAGATGATGTTTTCAAATTTTCTCTCTGAATTTATATCATGGCGCAAGGTGTAGTGCAAACAAATCGCTCCTATAAACCTGAAATAAAGGGAATGGAATCATTTTTCGGTCTCAATCAACAAGTTTGGGAGGTGTTAAAATAATATGGTTTTGCTATATTTATCACTTGATTTCCTTTCAATGACTAAACCAATTCCACAATGAAAAAACTGAATTACCTTTTACTTTTTGTTCTTGCCAGCCTATTCAACGCCTGTTCCTCCGAAGATGAAGAACCCAAATTGGTGGAAAAAGATGTGACCATAGAAGTTGAAATGGGAGGGGATTACTCAGGATACCTGGTTAGCTTTTTTGTTCATAGCATGTTGAGTGGAGTATCCACTTTTGTCGCGCCCCAGATCGTTGAGCCAGCCTCACTTGAATGGACTCAGGTAGTAGAAGAGGGGAATTCTTACACGGTGACTTATGAACCTTCTGTGAGTTCAATTGAGGTTCAATCTTCTGCCGATATCCACAGTCTAGGCTTTTTGTTTAATGCGGTTCCACTGGACAGAGAACCGGATGACTCATTTGAGCTTTTGACTGCCACAATTCGAGTTTTGGCTGATGGAGAAGTATATAGAGAATACTATTATGAAGCTTTGCCTTATGACCAGACTTCGATTCCAATTTCGGAGAGTATTATAATTGAATAGCTGTTGATGAACATTGAATCAAATTTGGAGCTGGATATAGGCATTTATTTTAGTTGTCTATAATCACTCATAGAGGGATAGAGTACTTAAACAATATATGAACTAGTTTTTTCAAAAAATCTCAGGATTCGGTTTTAACAGTAATCGTATAATGTAATCTATGCTCAAACCCTTTTACATAATCTTTCATCACCTGATCATGGACTTTTTTGCTTTGTCTCTTACCATTCACATACAAAGCAAAATTTGTAATCTTGACAGTAAAGTTTTCTGGATCTGGGATAATATAGGCATTCTTTAATTGCTGAATTATCCCTTCTGAATCTACCCTGTCACTTTGATATGCAGAAGTATTATTATCTTGAAAAGCACTAAAAACAAATTTATTATCCCAATAAGAAGATTTGTCACTCAGGACAGCGCTTGTGAAAATAGCAGAAACCAAACAAGCCCCAAGAAAAAATTTCTCTAGATAGTTTAGGGAGGGACTTTGCATCCCAAAAATGCGTTTCACACGATTTAAAACTGATTTTTTATTGCTAGAAAATGCGACTTGATAAGCAGGTAATTTATGCTCCATGCATTTGACTAGCGTATTGACGTACTCTTTTTTATTTAATGTGATTTTCAGTGCAATATCATCACAACATTGTTCCCGTTCATTCCTTATCATAGCGGAAAGCCAAATAACTGGCGGGTTAAAAAAGAATATTATTTCGACGAGTGATTGGAATAAGTTCACCAAAAAATCTTTCCTTTTAACATGAGCTAATTCATGTGCAAAAATCGCTTCAATTTGATGAATAGGCATCATTGTAGCAAGTCCAATTGGCAATAATACCATCGGCTTGATGACCCCGATAATCATGGGAGTTTTTGCGATGCTAGATTCAAAAACTGCAATATTACTTTTCAGTTTCATTTTTCGAATAATGGATTGTAGGCTCTCCTCTACCCTTTGGTCCAGAATCCTTGTTCTTGAACCTTTAAGGTTTTGAATAAAAAGTAGATCCACAAACATTCGAGCTAGCTTGAAACATAAAATCACAAACCATATAAAAACGATAATCCTATCAAAATGTGCCAAATAAAAGTCATAGTATTCATAAACTCTATCTGCAACAGCCTGTATCGGATAGTCGATAACTGCCTGTCTATCATTTAAAATTTCCGAAGGTACAACTGCTGAACTAAAAAGAGACCCTTTCCTTGGGTTCATCTCCACAGAAAAAGTATAAATGCTAGCTCCCATGAACGTAAAAAGAGCTGCGGTAAGGAGTAAATACCTAGTGGATGACTGAATTTTTTTCCCTCCTATCACTATTATTCCTACTATAATAGCCAGTATCATTCCTTGCCATAAAGAATGAAGTAGGGTTTTGTAAATTGCATTAAGAAATATATCGAAATCCATTTTTCTCTTACTTCGAATTGTTTAAACTATAGGTTCTATTATATCTCGTCTTCCATATTTTTCATTATCTCCTTAATTTCTTCCAATTCCTTTTTTGATGAGATTCCCTTTCCAGTAAGCTGTACAAATAATGTACTAGCCGAACCTCCATAAAAATTGTTTATGAAATTATTTAACAAACTCTTCTTGGTTTTCTGTTCTTCCTCTACTGGACTGTACACATGCTTCATTTTACTATCGTCTCTTTTTAAGATTCCTTTTTCGAGCATAATCTGCATTAGCTTTAAGGTCGAGGTATATTTAACATCCCTATTTTTATTGATTTCATCATTTACCATCCGAACAGTAGCAGGACCGAGCAGCCACAGTAACTTAAGGATTTCTACTTCAGACTTAGTTAACGTATCGGTGTCAGAGTTCTTTTTCATTTGATTCAAAATTAGTAAATAAAGTTACGAATTAATTCGTAACAAAACACTTTGAATTCTTGATCTCACCGTATCCTGACCATGAATTATAATTCTAAAAACGAAAAATGATTTTTTCAACAGGCTATTTATCAAGTATATGACTTCTAAAATCTGATTTATTAGAAGTGTAATTTGAATTTTTGAATTACTATAAAACCACCAAAAAACCTCTGTTTTTTAAAAATTAATACATAAATATTTTTTCGTACGAAAAAAAACGTACCTTTGAAATTCAATCTTATTAAAACCCTAATTCTATGAAAAATTCGCAAAGTACTACCCCACAGCTCCCCTCAGCTATGAACATTAGTTCCTTCTTATTTAACAGTAATTTCCAATTTCTCATCTTATTCTTTGTATGCTTTCTGACTTCTGCTACCTCCTATGCTGAGGTGGAAATCTCAAGTGGAACAGAATTGATTTCTATGAAATCACTTGATGACCCAATACAAGTGACATTCTTAGACATTACCCAACCAGATGCTACAGAAGAAAGAATATCCAAAGAGAAAATGATTCAATACCTAAAGAAGCAGGGAATTATAACTGACCCAATGAATTATAAGGTGCAGTTGACAAATGAATTCATATCAGTAAACGGACACAAACAGGCAAAAAAAATTCATGAGTATATCATGAAGAATTTTGTAAAGAGACCAGCCGAACATCTTCAGTTTACCATGTCAATTACAACTGATTAACGCTATCCCACAAATAAATTTGAAATTGATGATCGTTTGAAAAATGGACTTAAAACACCTTACAGCGCTAGTATTTTTTTTCTATCTAGCTGGAATTACAATTATCCATGCACAAAGCATAACAGGTAAAGTAATAGATGAAAATGGAAATTCGATGGACGGTACTGTTTACTTAACTCCTATGCAGGATTCTACTGAAATCTTAAAGCTAGAGGTTACAGATGTCCAAGGGAAGTTCAAATTTGAAGAACTTGAATTTGGAGCGTATCAAGTCTATTTCTCCATTTTTGGGACAACAATAAAATTTCCTGAAACTGCAATTTTATCTCCGACTAACCCTATCCTGGAGCTAGCGGATTTTGTCATCAGAAATCAGGCCTTAGAGCTTGAAGAATTTGTATTGATAGAAAAAAAACCGTTGGTAGAGCAAAGAATTGACAGGACTGTGGTAAATGTGGAAGCCATCATCAGCAACCAGGGACTTACTGCACTTGACATCTTTGAAAAATCTCCTGGATTGAGAGTTGATGAAAATGGGGGGATCTACCTAAAAGGAAGGTCAGGAGTCACAGTATATATCGATGACAAACCTACCTATCTTTCTGGAGCAGATTTGGCGAGTTATCTGAGTTCTCTATCCGGTGCCTCTCTAGAGTCCATAGAAATCATGACGAATCCACCTGCAAGGTACGATGCGGCTGGGAACGGAGGTGTGATCAATATAAAAACTAAACGAAAAAACATCATCGGTTTCAATGTTGGGTTAAATCTTGGTCTCATTCAACACCAATATACTGAAACTAGAAATAGCCTAAATTTTAATTTCCGAAAAAACAAAATCAATGTCTATGGTAATTTTGGCTATGGTATAAGGAATGGTTTTGTCAATTTTTATGTCGACAGAAGTTTTCTGGATGACAATGGAAATACACTAACTAATTTTGACCAATATTCTTTCATAAGAAGAAAAGGGTACCAATTTACCTCAACCATTGGTGCTGACTTTTATCAAAGTGACAATACTACCTGGGGAATAGTTTTAGGAGGTATTTCTAGACATCCAAATAGCACAACAAATTCCACCATTGATTTTACCGATGTATTTGGAGTTTTGGATTCTACTACTACTACAAAAAATAGTGAATATTAAAATTTCACCAATGGCAGTATTAATTTGAATTTAAGACATAAGTTCAAGAAGAAAGGCTCAAACTTTGGATTAGATATTGACCATATTATTTACGAAACCGGAAACAATCAAAATTTTGAAGATGTTACTTATGGAGATCAACAAAATCTCTTAGCCCAAGATCTTTTAATCGGAACTTTAAATTCCAAACTTCAGATTTCATCAGCAAAAGCTGACTATACAAATCCTTTAGGAGCCTCTACAATTTTATCCTTTGGCGGTAAGGGATCGTTCACTAAAACTGATAATTCAGCAGAATATTTTTCAATAGTAGCCATGGACTCTATTCCTGACTATGGCAAGACAAACCAATTTCTTTATGACGAAAATATTATTGCTGCATATGTTAATTTGAATAAAGAGTATAAAAAATTAAGTCTTCAAGCTGGGTTACGATATGAAAGAACAATTTCGAACGGGCATCAGCTTGGTATTGCAACCAAACCTGATTCTACTTTTAAAAGAAAATATGATGGTTTATTCCCAACATTTTTTGCTCTATATAAAATAGATTCCTTATTGAAACATCAAATTAGGCTTAACTATGGACGAAGAATTGACAGGCCTTATTTTCAAGACCTTAATCCCTTTATCACCCCACTGAATAAATATACATTTTATGTAGGTAACCCTTTGCTTCTTCCTTCCTTCTCCAAAAAAGTTGAATTAAGTTATATTTTAAATGGGAATACCACTGCTACAATAGGTTACAGCCATTCAAAAGATCAGGTGAATGAAACTATTGAGATTGAAAATGAAATATATTACAGTAGACCAGGCAACATAGGAAGTACTAAACTGATAAACTTTTCTGTAGATGGCAACTATGACATTTCGGACTGGTTCAGATTCCAATTCTTTGGTTCTATGGATTTTGTGAACATCAGAAGTAATTTTTATGATGGTCCCTTAGAACACAAAGGAATCAATGGGTATTTACAAGCACTTTTCTCCTTTGAATTTGGAAATAATTGGAATATTCAACTAGATGGGAATTATCGTTCAAAAGTGACCAATGCCCAATTTTTATATAGTAGCAAAGGAGCTTTGAACATAGGTGTTTCAAAAAAACTTAGCGAGCGATCCTTTTTAAGCCTTACTGGGAGTGATTTATTGTACACCAACATAAATCAAGGTGAAATTAGAAATCTAGACCAGTCTGAAGCTAGATATAAGAATTTAGGAGATACACGAAGAGTTCTTTTAACGTTTCGATTAAACCTTGGAAAGGAGTTTAACAGTAAACCAAGGCATCAATCAAATGGAGCCGAAGATGAAATCAATCGAGTCAAGAATTAGATATAACGAAATATTGATTTTAGAGTGGGCACAGGTTATTCCCGTCTAGCTCAGGGGAATTGATTCCTGACCATCTTCCAATTTATATGGTTGATTTATGGATTAATCAATTTGATTAAAGAGGTACTTGTTGGTGACTAGATTATTGACCGATGCGATTTGACAATTCAGGATTATGAATTGGAGCATGCTCGGATATTTCCGATGCGTCATTATTATCCTCCCAATGTCAATTTGCGTCCGAGAAGAAAACGTATTCCTCCAAATCATTCGGATAGGGATACGTTTTTGGTAATGGATCGATCGCTATCACCGAAGAATAAAGCGCTGCTAAAAGAGCTCGAGGAGCTAAGCGCTCGGGTTGTGGCGAAGCTGAACAAGATAGGATACTCAAAGGGTTGGGAGGAGCGGAAAAGAAAGGAAATGATATCCGACTTCTCGTGGTTGATGCCATTCATAACCTAGAGCTGCGTAGATTTTCCCGCATGGGTGATGCGTAGCGGAAATTAGAAGAACTTGGACTAACTTTTACGAATAGGTGATTTTCTCTAATCTGATTTATGGTGCGTACTACCCATTAATCCTTCTTTTTCCTTGATTTATTTGCCGATGTATTCTAATGCCCCATTCCGGTTTTGTCCAATTGTATGCACAAAGGTCGAACTGTCAGTTAGCTTCAAAAAATTGGGGCTTTGAGCAGAATTTGCTAAAAACAGAGTTTCCTACGGACTGCCTCCCAGTTTTTAAATTCTAAATTTTTTGCGCTTTTCCGGTCCGTTCTAAATGACCCGCATAAATTTTAACTAAAACCAAAATAGTATGGCATTCTCAAAAAAGTACATCGGTAAAGGAAAGCAAGTTGAAAACATGGACATTGTGGAAGTAAGCCTTAACATGGCTGAGCTTCAAAACCACACCTTCGAATATGAGAGCGAAACCTACATAAAGTTCAATGTCGCCAAACTGAAAGAACCAGATCAGTATGGAAAAACTCACACGGTTTACGTTTCTGTCAAAGAGCCGGAATCTGAGGAATCTTGATTGAAAAGCCCTTCGGGGCTTTTTTACTTAGTAAACATATTTTAGGACAAGATTGTAATTAAGTTACATACGTCCCTTGCACTTTGCAAGGGACGTTCAAAATATCTTAAGTTTTTACTTCTCATCCTTTTCTCTATTTTTAACTTACTCTTTCGCACCATATTTTTGATTTATCAATGCAAGCATTTGAAGTTCATAAAAAAATAGTTGAGGATTATAAGGATTACCTGAAAAGTTTTAACATCATTAAAGACTTAAGAATCAACGACGTTGTAGACAGAGCATTTAAAGATCATGAGTACATTCCTGAACCTTTAATCCAGTTTAATCCATCTTTCAAAAAGGCTGCTGCATTAGATGATTTGGTAAAGGAAGGGCTACTTCACCCAAATATGAATAGGGTTTTCAAAGGATATCATCTTTTTACCCATCAAGAACAAGCAATTAGGCTTGGAGCAAACGATCAATCATTCATTGTTACTTCGGGAACTGGCTCGGGCAAATCATTAACATTTCTTGGGACTATATTCGATTTCCTATTTAAGAATCCGGAAAAATCAGGAATCAAAGCAATTTTGGTTTATCCTATGAATGCTTTGATCAATTCTCAATTTGAGGAGATTCAAAAATTTGCATATAATTATGGAGATGATTTTCCTATCTCATTTAAGAAATATACTGGACAGGAATCTGAGCAAGACCGTCAAGAAGTAGAGGGTAATTTTCCTGACATTCTTTTGACAAACTATATGATGCTTGAGTTACTTCTGACGAGAGGAAAAGAGGCATCTATCCGTAATTCAATATCAAATAATCTTCAGTACTTGGTATTCGATGAACTCCACACTTATAGAGGAAGACAAGGTGCTGATGTGTCCATGCTCATTAGAAGATTGAAATCTATTTGTTCAAATAAAGTGATTTCAATAGGCACCTCAGCGACTATGGCATCAGGAGATGATAATCTTGATGAAAAGCAAGTTGTTGCAGATGTAGCCACCGAGATTTTTGGAGAGGACTTTGACAAAGAGCAAATCATTGGAGAAACTCTGGAGACAATAACGAGAGTAGTGAATAAACTGCCATCTGCAATTGACCTTCAAGAAGCGATGGCTATGGATATTGATTTGGAATGGTCTGAAGATCAGTTTAAAACTCATCCATTAGCAATATGGCTGGAAAATGAAATAGCACTTACAACTGGAAATCTTGGTGAAATTAAAAGAGCTAAACCACTTGCGCTTAGCAAGGTTATTGAAAAATTAAATCAAGCATCTAAGCTCAATAATCTATCCAAATGTCAGCTCTTTCTAACAAGGTTTTTTGAATGGTCCGAGAAGCTGAATATCAAAAATGTGTCAAAAAGGCTCTCGTTCTTGCCTTTCAAGATTCATCAGTTTATTTCCCAAACAGGAAATGTATATGTTACTCTTGAGAATAGAGGAAAGCGCAAGATTACACTTGAAGATGGACGATACCTCAAAGAAAATGGAGATGAGAAATTTATCTTTCCAGTTTTATTCAGCAGATATACCGGACATGATTTTATATGTGTCAAAAAGAATTTTTCTGACAATAAGTTCGAGCCTCGTGAGCCGGACGATCTTCCTGCCAGAATCACCAAAGATGAACTTAAGGGGAATAGAGACGAGAAGCGCACAAAGAAAAAACTTGATGAGAAAAATTTCGAAGCAGGTTACTTGGTATTGCCATCCAGTGAGGGGGAAGAGATATGGAATGATGAAATGATAGAATCACTTCCTGAAACTTGGTGGAAAGAAAAAAAAGGTGAAATCCAGATTGATAACTTTTATGAATTTCGTATCCCCAAGAAAGTTTATTTTGATGAACAAGGAAGGTTTTCAGAGGAGCCTATTGGCGGTTTGGATTTAACAGGCTGGTTTGTCGCAGCTCCATTATACCTTGATCCTACTTGCGGGGTAATATATGATCCTCGCACGAGGGAAAATACTAAACTCATGAAGGTTGGGAATGTAGGGCGAAGTACAGCCACTACCATTTCTACTTTTAGTATTCTCAAAGCTCAGTATGAACAAAAGGTATCGAAGAGTGATCAGAAGCTTTTAAGCTTTACAGACAATAGACAAGATGCTTCTTTGCAAACAGGTCATTTTAACGACTTTCTAATGATCGGGAGATTGAGGTCTTCTATATACAGAGCATTGAAATTGGCTGAGAATTATAGTTTGGGAATAGACACAATCTCTGATTCAGTTTTTAAAACCTTGGGTTTAAAAGAAGAAGATTATGCTAAAAACCCAAGTGATCCAGAATGGCCTGATGAAGACAATGAGAAGGCACTTAAGGATTATTTAAAAGTTAGAATACTTTATGATTTGAGAAGAGGGTGGCGATATAATACGCCGAATCTTGAACAGTGTGCTCTTTTAAATATAGATTACTATAGGTTAGATGAGTTCACTCAGAAAGAGTCTTTTTTTGCTGGCAATGAGTTGTTAGAACCTATGGAGCCAGAAGGGAGACAGCAGATTCTTCTTCATGTACTCAATTATTTCCGAACCGCTTTTGCTTTCGATTTTTATCTCTTTGAAGAAGAGAATAGAGAAGCTCTACAAGAGAGATTGAAGCAACGACTGGATTCAAATAAGGAATGGTCTCTGGACGCTGATGAAAGATTGGAGCGACCTCCATTTTTGACATACGAACGAGCTGGAAGAGTAAAAAAGAGAGTGTTCCTTGAAAGTATAGGGGCCACTTCCAACTTAGGTAAGTACATTAAGAGACTATTTATTAGATATGATTTAGGTCCTATCAAAGGGAAAGAGCTTACTGAGTTTATTGATTCTTTATGTAACCTTCTGAAGAAGGGAAATTATCTTTCAGAGAAACCAATCACCGGAGACAAAGGAGTAGTTCGAGGTTTTCAGCTAAGAGTTGAAAAGGTGATTTGGAAGCTTGGAGATTTGGAAAACGTATTGCCCGATGAAGTAAGGATTAATACAACCGGAGAGAGTGTTCAAATTCAACCTAATCATTATTTTAAAAAATTCTATCAACAGGATTTTACACGATTCGATAAATTCTTCAAAGCAGCTGAACATACAGGACAAGTCGGTGCTCAGGATCGAATTATGCGAGAAAAGGATTTTCGAACTGGAGAGATTTCAGCTCTTTACTGTTCGCCAACAATGGAGCTTGGGATTGATATAGCTAATCTGAGTATTGTGCATATGAGAAATGTCCCTCCAAATCCAGCAAATTACGCTCAGCGAAGTGGTAGAGCTGGTAGAAGTGGGCAAACTGCACTTGCATTCACTTATTGCTCAAGCATGTCTCCACATGATCGCCATTATTTCAGGAATTCAATTGATATGGTAGCTGGTTCGGTAAAGGCGCCAAGAATCGACTTGATCAATGAGGAATTAATTGCTTCTCATTTGAATGCCTTCATATTCATGAATTTGGGATTGACTAATATCAATAGTTCAGTTAAGGACTTTGTTGACATCGATCAGAAAAAGGATTTGCCAGTTTTTAAGAAGACTCTTGATTTTATTGAAGATCAAACCAAGCATTTTAAGGATTCATGGATTATAGGATTTAAGAAAGTTATCCTTGACAAACATTTTTATTTGGCAAAATCAAATTGGTTTACGGATGAATGGTTAGATATAAGGTGTAGTGAGTTTGGATCAAACTTGAATAAGAGTTTTGATCGATGGAGAACCTTGTTCAAAAATGCAGCAAAACTTATAGAACAATCCAATAGAATTATTGAAGATCCTACTTATAGTAAGGATAGCTCGGAGGCAAGAGAGGCAAAGCGTATGCAAGCCATTGGTCAGCGTCAAAGGGATTTGTTGTTAAATGTTTCTAAAAGAGATGGTACTAATGATTCTGAATTTTATGTCTACAGATATTTAGCTGCAGAAGGATTTCTTCCAGGGTACAATTTCACTCGACTTCCTGTCAGAGCATTTATAGGCAAGAGGAGTCAAGACGAAGGAGTATTTATTTCGAGGCCTCGATTTATTGCTTTAAGAGAATTTGGTCCAGGTAATTTGATTTATAATAATGGAGGGAAATTCAGAGTTACACGGATGCAACTTTCTGAATCGGATGCCAAGACCGACTTTTTAAAAATCTCCACCAAAACAGGGTATGCTTGGTTGGGAGAAGAAGGAAAGACAGTAAATAATGACCCGATCACTCAAGAGCCATTAAAGGGTCAAGCGAATGCTGCAGTCTATAATAACATCATGGAGCTTGTAGAATCCGACACATGGCCACAAGAAAGAATATCTTCAGAGGAAGAGGAAAGAATGTCATCCGGCTATGAAATAGAGCAGTTTTTCAACTTCCCGAAAGGGATTGATAGCACACAAAAAACAGTTCTCAAATCTTCAGGTCATGCACTGATGAATCTCACCTTTTGTCCCGCAGCGAAGCTCATTCAAGTAAATAAGCGATGGAGATCTTCGAAAACTCCTGAAGGTGATGAAGAAGTAGGTTTTACTATTGGGAAAGTTTCTGGTAAATGGTTAAAAAAAGCAGAATTGGATAATCCTGATCGTGAAAATGATCCTGCTATGACAGTTCATTTATATACTACTGATACAGCGGATAGCCTTTACATGCAGCCCATAAAAGCATTGGCACTGGATGAGGATGGAGTTATATCTCTCACATACGCTTTGAAAAGAGCGATTGAACAAGTCTTCCAGATAGAGGAATCTGAAGTTGGGGTTTGGTTCTTGGGACCCGAAGATTCCAGGAATATTTTAGTCTATGAGTCAGCGGAAGGAAGTTTGGGTATACTTTCTCAGATGGTTCAGAATCCAGCTAAGCTAAGAGAGGTTTTTAGTACAGCTTATTCATTAATGCACTTCGATCCACAAACCAAAGAAGACACTGCGCCCGATAAGCCTAAAGCAAGCTATGACGACCTGTTATCTTATTATAATCAGAGATATCATGAAAGCTTAGACAGGTTTAAAATAAAGTCAGCTCTTGAGCATTTAATGATTTGTGAAGTTGATACAAGTGGAGCTGGAAATAGTGGACATAGCGAAAGGAATGAACATTTTCATGAATTATTAGCTCGGTATGATACAAGTTCAGATATGGAGAGACGTCTGATTGAACACTTGTATAAAAATGACTATTTGCTACCAGATAAAGCTCAAATCAATCTTAGTGGCAGTCTTGGATTTTATATTAGCGCTGACTTTGTTTTCTTAAACCCTGATAAAACCATTCGTACAGTATTATTCTGTGATGGCTCCGTTCACGATCGGAAAGAGGTTCGCGAGGATGATAGTCACAAAAGAACCATCTTGCGTGAAAGCGGGATGGATATTATAGAATGGTATTATTCAGAGTCAATTCCTGATTTGATAGAAAGAAGGAAAGATATTTTTAGAAAAACATGATTACAAAAGAAAAACCATCTCCGGGTAAACTAATATCTCTTCGAGGTAGAGAATGGGTCGTATTACCTACTGATGACGAAGATATACTTAAGGTAAAACCCTTAGGGGGTTCTGATGATGAATCAACTGGAATCTATTTACCATTGATGATTCCTGAAGATCAATGGAAAGAAGCCACTTTTCCAAAACCAGAAAGTACAGACTTAGGAGATTTTGAAACTGCAAAGCTACTTTTTGAAGCTTCCCGACTTTCATTTAGAAATGCCAGCGGTCCATTCAGAGCTATGGGGAAGCTTTCCTTCAGACCAAGATCCTATCAAATTGTACCATTAGTGATGGCGCTGAAGCAAGAAGTCGTGAGGCTTTTGATTGCTGATGATGTAGGGATTGGTAAAACAGTAGAAGCGCTGATTATCTTAAGAGAACAGATTGAAAGAGGTGAAGTAAAGCGTTTTGCAGTAATCTGTCAGCCACACTTGTGTGAGCAATGGCATAAGGAGCTGAAAGACAAATTGGATCTTGATGCTGAGATTATTCGTAGTAGTACAGTTTCATCTTTGGAGAGAAAACTTACAGGTTCGGAAAGCATATTTAAAGCGTTTCCATATCAGGTCATCTCAATTGATTACATCAAAAGTGATCGAAGGAAACCAATATTTCTAAATGATTGCCCAGAGTTTCTGATAGTAGATGAAGCTCATACTGCCACCAAACCTGCAGGTGCAAGCTCCCCTTCTCAACAGCAGCGATATCACTTACTTCATGATCTTGCCAAGGATCAAAAAAGACACATTTTGCTCCTTACAGCTACACCTCATAGTGGGAAAGATGAAGAGTTTCAGGCGCTGTTGGGCTTGCTTAAGCCAGACTTTGAGAAAATCAATTTGGAAGACTTCGATCAGAAAAAGCGGGAAGAACTTTCCAAATATTTTATCCAGCGAAAAAGAGAGCAGATCAAAAAGTGGCTTTCTGAGGAGACTCCTTTTCCTGATCGAGACATCAAAGAAATAGGCTATAAGCTCTCTGCAGATTACATTCACTTTTTTAGAGAGGCTCAGTCTTTTGCAAGAGGATTGACTCAAGGAGCTGAGCAACATAAAGGATTAAAGGGTAAGTATTGGGCAGCCTTAGCATTGCTTCGAGGAATTATGTCTTCCCCGGCAGCAGGTTTGGAGATGCTAAAAGGAAAGATTCAACGTAGTGAAGAGGATGCTCCAGAAATAGTCTATGAAGAAAACCCAGTCATAGAAAGAATTGAAGAAGATACAGATTCCACACAATTGGAACTTCTGGATCAGGCTGGACTGGAAGGGGCTGAGATAGAGGTTTTAAAAAGCCTTGCTGCAGACTTGGAGCAATTGGCAAATATAAAGCAGGATAAAAAAGTAGCTAATGCATTAAGTATTGTAAAGAATTGGATTAAGGAAGGTTTTCATCCTATTATTTTCTGCAAGTACATAGCGACGGCGAAATATTTGGAGGAAATATTCCAAGCTAATTTACCGAAATCTATAGAAGTCCAAGCAATCACTTCCGAGCTCCCTGATGAGCAGCGTAAGGAGCGGATTGAGGTAATGGAGAAATGCGATAAGCGTGTGTTGATTGCTACAGATTGTTTAAGTGAAGGGATCAACTTGCAAAAAGGGTTTAATGCTGTACTGCACTATGATTTACCCTGGAATCCAAATCGCTTAGAGCAGCGGGAAGGAAGGGTTGATAGATATGGCCAAAATAGCCCAGAAGTAAAAACATGGCTTTTGTGGGGTGAGGACAATCCTATTGATGCTATTGTACTAAAAGTATTGATTCGGAAGGTTAGAGATATCCAGAAATCAACTGGTGTATCAATTAGCCTTGGTGAGGATAACCGTTCCATTATGGATGCAGTTCTTAATGAAGTACTACTTGATCCTCAAAAAGCATTGGAAAAATCTCAGATCAGTCTCGATTTTGGTTCAGATTATCAAGAGTCCATTATCACAAGAGAATTGGAAGCCGCTAAGCTTAAAGCTCAAAATTTAAGAAGCATTTTCGCACACATGTCGGTCCCACAGGAAGAGATTGAAGATGATTTAAAGAAGGTAGATGAGGCTATCGGTGATATCCAGTCTGTGGAAACATTGGTGTTGAATGGTATAGTACATCTGAAAGGAAGTTATAAAAAAGAAGATCATGGCTATCGAATTTTACTTCAAAACCTTCCTCCTCATCTTAGAGAAGCTTTGGGGACTAAGTCGGATTACCGAGTTAGTTTCTATTCTCCTACCCCTGAGGGCTATCAATACATTGGCAGGAACCATAAGTTTACGGAGCAATTGTGTCAGTATCTACTTTCACTGGCTTTCGAGAAAAAAGCTGATTTTGACCAAGTAGCACGTGCTGCAGTAATTCAAACTTCTTCAGTCAAAACCCAAACTACCATCATTCAATTTCGGGTAAGAAATGTGATCAAAGAGGTACAGAGTAAAATTGAGAATATTTCAGAAGAGATGTATCTGTGGGGATTTGAAGGCCTTTCACAAGGAGGCGATATTTTAGACTATGCATCTTGCAAGAAATTACTGTTTGAGGCTGAAAGTACCCAGAACTTATCTAAGGAAAGGCAGATAGACACATTTAGTCATCAGATGTCGCTCTTTCAAGGAAGACTGGATGAGTTCGTTGAGATTGCTGAAGAAAGATCTGTTCAGTTAGTGGAAGCGCATGGCAGATTCAAGAAATTGGTTGGAGGAAAGCGCTATGAAGCAGTTCATCCGATTCTGCCTCCAGATATTTTGGGAGTTTATGTATTCCTGCCTACACCTGTACAATTTGTAATAAATTGATATGGCGTTACCAATTAACATTAATGATTTGCTATTAGGGCGTGCAGTTGAGTCTGAACGCGTAGAGTATAAGCGCGGCTGGAATCCCGGCCCGATCTATCGCTCAATCTGTGCCTTTGCCAATGACTTCAATGATATTGGAGGTGGATATGTTATCATAGGAATAGACGAGGAGAATGGGATGCCTATACTTCCTCCTGTCGGGTTGAAGGAGAATGAAATTGATGGGATTCTGAAAGACATGGTTGGCATGAATAATCTGATCAACCCTACCTATCATCCAAAAATTAGTATAGAAGAAGTCCAAGGAGCAAAAGTACTGGTGATCTGGGTCTATGCTGGAGATAACAGGCCTTACGAAGTGCCGGACGAGATCAAAGCCAAAGAGAAGAAGTATAATTACTACATCCGCTATGGATCCAGTAGTATTAAGGCCAATAAAAGCCAAAGAGAAGAGCTTATCACGTTAAGTGGAAAGATTCCTTTTGATGATCGGCCAAACACGCTGACAAGTTATGCCAAGGTTTCGATGATCTTGGTTAAGGATTATCTGAAAAAAGTAGATAGTAAACTTTTGGAGTCTATAGAAACGCTTAGCGTTGAACAGGTTCTTTCACAGATGCAATTGCTTTATGGCCCGCCGGAAATGCTTCATCCCCGCAATGTGGCCTTGATGATGTTTACCGAAAACCCAGAAATTTACTTTCCCTATTCTCGCGTGGAAATTGTCCATTTCCCAAATGGGGAATCTGGCCCTGAGTTTTTTGAGGTACCACCAATTAATGGTCCTGTAGATCACATGATCAAGCAAACATTGGATTACTTAAAGATCAACGTACTGAAACAGAAAACTACAAAGATCAAAGGGCATGCGGAATCTGAGCGGGTTTGGAATTATCCTTATGAAGCGTTAGAAGAAGTAGTTGCTAATGCCTTATACCACCGGGACTATCAAACACGTGAGCCAGTGGAAATCCGCGTTTATCCAGATTGCCTAATGGTCATCAATTATGGAGGGCCAGATCGTAGTATCAAGCTTTCTGAGTTTAAAAATGGGACGGTATTTCCGAGAAGGTACCGGAACCGTAGATTGGGAGATTTCTTGAAGGAGTTGGATTTGACCGAAGGTAAAGCAACTGGGATTCCTGCCATCCGGAAAGCGATGAAGATAAACGGTTCACCTGCTCCAGTGTATAACACGGATGAGGATCGTAGCTATTTTCATGTGACTCTTCCCGTTCATCCAGCCTTTTTGGAGTCAACTAAAGTTCGGAGAAAAACGAAATCAGGTTCGGAGAAAAGCACTGATCTTGCTCTTATGAGTTCGGAGAAAATCATAGAAGAGTTCGGAGAAAACTCCTATAAAATCCTCCTTGCTATCCAGGAAGATCTCACAGTTTCAGCATCTGATGTAGCTCAAAAAATCCACTTGTCAAGCCGTGGGGTAGAAAAAAACATTGCAAAATTAAAGGCCACAGGGGTTTTGGAAAGAATAGGTCCTGATAAAGGAGGGGAATGGAAGCTATTGATCAGAATCAAAAACGATTAGAAAATGAGTATTTTCCAGTTCGGAGTAAAATCAACTAAAGTTCGGAGATCAAAAACTAAAGCTCATAAGACACTGCTTTTGAGTTCGGAGGAAAATTAATCAGAATAGAGAAAACAGCTCAAAATGCCAAAGAGACTAAGAAGAGAACCAATTTATATAGCTCCTCAAATTATTGGGAAAATCAATGAAGATGGTAATCCATGGGTTTTTGATGAGATTACGATGGAGGAGTTAAATCCAAATGAACCCTATGATAAAATCAAAATTTACGAGCGACAGGTAAAAGGATGGTTTTTGGAACCAGCATTTAAATTGGCAAGATATAAAAACGAAAATAAAGGCTTCATTGTCCTCATGATTTGTCTTTCTTATATAGAGGGAGTTGAAGAATATAAAACCGGTCAATCAAGTCGAGATATGAGTAAAGAATTTTTCCGAAATGGTTTACACCGAATTTATCCTGAATTATTTACTAACGACCAATTAAACAGACTCTATAGAGAAGCTCGCTGTGGCCTTTTTCACAACGGCATGGTAAGGGGGCAAATAATTATTAACAATCAATTTGAGAATAGTTTGTCATTTCCTGATGAAGAAACGATAAAGATTAGTCCTCCAAAATTCCTAAAAAAAATTGCCGATGATTTTGATTCTTTTCTTGAATCCCTACAAGAAGATGAAACAGCAAGAAGTAGGTTTAGTGCACGGTTTTCAAATGTTAACAATTAGCAATAACACATGAACTTCCCCAGCATAACCATACAAGGCTCAATTATTAGTACTGAGACACTTGATAAAATTTCTCGCGATGAGATCGATTTTCAGCGCAGCCTGGATTTTGGTTTTAAAAAGGATATAAAAATCAGAGATGAAATAGGTCTCGCCTATGCTATTGCCCGTGGCTATTGGAATAGCTTTCGCTTAAAAGTAGAGCGATTGAGTCTCAACGCAGCGGCAACGACCGAAACACGTAACCTTTGGATGATTCCTTTTTTAACTGAGCTCGGCTATACCGTGGAAAAGGCTAATCAGGAGGTGATCAATGGGAAATCCTACGCAATTTCCCATCGAGCTCAAAATTTAGAGCGATTCCCAATCCATATTGTAGGGATCCGGCAAGACTTAGATAAACGCGATGATTTTACTCAAACCAGACTTTCCTCGCATGGTTTGGTTCAGGAATACATCAACATGACCGATGACCACCTTTATGCGTTGGTCACCAATGGACAAACTCTACGAATTCTTCGCGATTCATCCAGGTTGGTCAAACTTGCCTACGTGGAGTTCAATTTAGAAAAGATTTTTGAAGAGGATCTCTTCTCAGACTTCGCCATCCTTTTTCGTTTGATCCATGCTTCCAGAATGCCTCAACAATCTGGAGAAGGTGAAAAAGCTATTATTGAAAAATACCATCAGTTTTCGCTTGAATCCGGTAATAGAATTCGTAAAAATCTTAGACAAGCGGTCAAAAATTCTCTCGATATTTTGGGATCAGGTTTTTTATATAACCGGTTAAATTCTGAATTTTCTGAAGCAGTGCAGGTTGGTAAGATAGAAGCAAAACCCTACTTCGATACTTTATTAAGGACGATTTATAGACTTTTATTTCTTATTGTGACTGAGGAGCGAAAGCTTATCTACCCTGTGGATTCTCAAAACTCTAAGTCCAGAACTATTTATTTCAACTATTACAGTATTGAACGACTTCGAAGACTTGCCCTCAAGCGCAACTTTGTAGAGAATGATAAAATTGACCTTTGGGAAGGATTGAAAACGACATTCAAGCTTTTTGAATCTAATGGCTATGGTAAACCTCTTGGGATAGAACCTTTGGGTGGAAACCTGTTCAGCGAATCTGCTTTCCAAGTAAATGACTTTTCGCTGCATGAATTAAAGCTGACAAATAAGGACTTGCTTCAAGTTATTGCTAACCTAACGCTAACTCGAAATGAATCAGGAAATCTTTCGAGGGTCAATTATAGTGACTTGGATGTAGAAGAGTTGGGGTCTGTTTATGAAGGGCTCTTAGAACTTCATCCTGTTTTCTATACAGAAAGTAGTTCTCCTACTTTTGGTTTCACAGAAGGATCTGAACGGAAATTAACTGGTTCTTATTACACACGCCATGATCTGGTGGCACAGCTGATCAAAACTTCCCTCATCCCTCTCATAGAGGAGCGACTGTCCGAAGAGTCTAATCCTGCGGATAAAGAAAAAGCCCTGCTTGATATCAAAATCTGCGATCCGGCAGCTGGATCAGGACATTTTCTCTTGGCAGGGGCGCGAACGCTGGCCTATTATCTGGCTGTGGTGCGCTCTGGGGAAGACAATCCAGGTGAAAAATGGATGACACAAGCCAAGCGTGAGGTGATCCAACGTTGTGTCTATGGTGTAGATTTAAATCCGGCAGCAGTCGAGCTTTGCCGTTTGGCCTTATGGATAGAAGGGCACAATTCAGGTAAGCCACTCAGCTTCTTAGAGCATAAAATTAAAAATGGAAATGCCTTAGTCGGGGTAGATAAGCTTGGACTTCTAACAGACGGGATACCCGATGGGGCTTTTCAGGTGGCGGTCGGTGATGAAAAGGAAGTGCTCAAAGTCGAAAAGAAGATTAATGATGGGTTCCGTAAGAAAAAGCAGTTCTCTCTATTTATGGGCAAAACGCATTTCGACGAGGATATCCACCGGTTTGCAGAGAGTAATCGAGCGATCGATGCCATCCGTGGAGATTCTCTCTCAGAAGTGGAGCAACAGAAGAAATGCTATGAGGCTTCACGGGCCAATCAAGGCTGGATGAAGACCATAACCGCATGTAATCTCTACACCTATTCGTTTTATCAGCCGTACAATTCTGATCAACGGCACTTTGTGAACTCCGAATTTCTGGCCCAATACCTGCAGTCAGCAGGTAGCCTAAATGCTCAATTGGAAGCTAAAGCCTTTGCTCAAGGAGTAACCTCGAAGTTTTTTCACTGGGCCTTAGAATTTCCGGAAATCATCGAGAAAGGTGGATTTGATTTAATCTTGGCCAATCCGCCGTGGGAGCGGATTAAGCTGCAAGAGAAGGAATTTTTCATGGAAAAAGACTCAGAAGTAGCCAAAGCAGCTAATTCTGCCTCCAGAAAAAAACTGATTCAAAAACTTCAAGATAAAAATCCCAAACTCTGGTTGGATTTTCTGAATGCTCTCCATGAGTCGGAGTCTTCTTCAAAGTTTGTAAGGGAGAGTGGGCGTTTTCCATTGGCAGGAAGAGGGGATGTCAATACCTATTGGGTATTTTCTGAATTAATTGAAAAGACCACTAATGATCAGGGTGCAGCTGGTTTTATCGTTCCTACTGGAATTGCTACAGATGATACCACCAAGTTTTATTTTGCTGACCTGATTGAGAAAGGAAGGTTGGTCTCTCTATTTGATTTTGAAAATAAGAAGGGGATATTCCCACAAGTCCATCGAAGTACAAAATTCAGCCTAATAACCCTTGGTGCTATCAAAAAAAGGCGACAGTCCACCTTTGGGTTTTTCCTACATGATGTGTTGGATATTTTGGACAAGGAGCGAGTGTTCACTTTAGGTCAACGTGATTTTCTTAACATTAATCCCAACACAAAAACCACCCCGATCTTCCGGACTCGAAAAGATGCGGAACTCACTGCCAAAATCTATAGTCGGGTGCCCGTTCTGATCAACGAAGCCAAAAACCAAAACCCATGGGGGATTAGCTTCAAGACTATGTTCCACATGAGTAGCGATTCTCACCTGTTTAAGACGGAACCAGAACTCTGGGAAATGGGCTTTACCCTAAAGGGAAACCGCTTCCAACAAGGAGAGGAGCTATGGCTTCCGCTGTATGAGAGCAAAATGATCTGGCACTATGACCACCGCTTCGGTACTTATTTAGGAGTCGACAGCCGTACCAGTACCCAAACTCCAACACCATCTTTGGAACAATACCAAGACCCTAACTATTTGATCAAGCCATGGTATTGGGTGGAAAGAAAAGAGATCTTAAAGCAAACCAACTCAAACTTTTTTCATGGATTTAGGGATATCACAAATTCAACAAATGAGCGATCAGTTATTTCCTGTTTTAATGGGTTATCTGCCATTGGACATACTCAACCTATATTAGTTTTCAGTAAATCTAATCCTGTAGATCAGCTGGTCTTCAATAGTTTAATTTCAAGTCTTACACTTGATTTTGTATCTCGACAGAAAGTTGGAGGGACTCATTTGACATACAACTATTTTAAGCAGTTACCAATACTGATTTTTTCTTCGATTTCAAAAATTACGAAGGAGGAGATTGTTTCCATTTCAATTGACCTCATCTACTCATCGTGGGACATAAAGTCCTTTGCCGATGAATTGTGGGAAGAGGCAGATCAAGATCTTCGAAACGCCATTCAAGTCCAATGGGAAGAGAATAGAGCCGAAACTAGTGGGCATAGTATGGACTTGCCCGAGTGGAAAAATGCCTATCCTGAGATCGCTTGGGAAAAAGAGAAAGGTTGTCCACTGCCTCCCTTCAAGTGGGATGAGGAGCGAAGGGCGAATCTTAAGGCGGAGTTGGATGCTTACTTTGCCTTACTCTATGGTTTGGAGCGGGATGAGTTACGCTATATCCTCGATCCTCAGGATGTTTATGGAGACGAGTTCCCCGGGGAGACCTTCCGTGTCCTGAAAGAAAAAGACATCCGAAAGTATGGCGAATACCGTACCCGTCGGTTAGTCCTCGAAGCCTACGACAGCCTCCGTCCCAATTGGGATATGGAAGCACATTTGGAGCTATTGCAGAAGATATGGGAAGAGTGTCAGGTTGATTTGAATTCAGGAGAGAAAAGCCTCAATAAAACCACTCAAAAGAAAACAGTTGTTCGAAAGCCGCAGATAGGCTTAGATTTATTTAATCAGCCAGATAATCAAAATATTATGAAAGAATTTGGGCTAAACGATGGAATTTACTCCATTTCAGATGCTGCCGAAATATCGGGTTTCTCAAGAGACAAGGTTAAAAGGTGGTTTAAAGAATTGGCCTCAGAAAAATACGAAGGGATTTCTGGTTTTGACCCGACTGATCAGGAAAAAACCAGAATCAGCTTTCATGGTCTAATTGAGTTGGTGGTCATTGGTTCACTAAGGGAATACTGCAGCCTGAAGGATATTTTAGTAGCGAGGAAGGATTATGGGGAACGTACTGGTAAATCCTATCCTTTTGCTAATAATAATGTTGATAAAGAAATCAAGGCGGCTGGGAAATCAGTTGTGTTTGAACTTTCAAATGGCGAGTTTATTACTCTGAATGGCAGCGGACAGTATAACTTTTATTTTATAACTGAATTCTTTAAGGATATTAAATTTAATAAAGAAGGAATTGCCGAACGAATGATTCCTTCTAAGGGAAATGGTTCTGTAATTATTGATCCAAAGCTTGCTGGAGGGCTTCCTTATGTCAAAGGAACGAAAGGGGTTACTGCGAAAATGATAGAATCTTTTTATACTGGATCCAACTCTTTGCCTATGATCTCAAAAATGTATAAAATCTCGATTGAGGAAATAAACAATGTATTGAATTACTCCTCATGAAGAGATTAAAGATTTTAATTGACCCAAGCTTTCCAGATCAATTAGTGGATTCGTTGAAGGCAATCCATGATCTTCAAGACGAAAAGAAATACGAGATATTTACATGGTCCGAAGGTATTGAAGAACAATTTTCCTTATCCGAGTCAGTATTTCTCGCTGTTGATCATTCAAAAAAAGGGCTCTCCGAAATTGTGGTGAAACAATTAGAAGATGGGTATAGCATGTTTGTAATGAAATTGGGGACTGGATTAGATTTTTTTGAATTTGCCATGACAGTTTTAAGAGTTTGGCCTTTTATAATCAAAAAATCAGAGGATAGTACCTTGGGTACCTTTTGCTATACTTTTAACTATGGAGGAAGGAAATTGAAACAAGTAAACTGGAATTAGATAATTGACTGGGGTCTAACCACTAATGAATATATCAAAGTCATAAGCTGCAAATTTGAATATCAATGTCGATTCAAAAACCGAAGATCATTTCGAAGGTAATGTTGAAGAACTGAATATAAATAAAATATAGACTCCAAAAAATGACTCCTTCACATGAAAAGTGAAAATACTGATATTGAAAAATTAAGAATTTACTGTCATGATGTGAGTTTTCATTCATTTGGAAAAACGTATATATTTCAAAAGAGGGTAGGTGCATATACTAAATTGATCAATTTCAATACTGTATTGGGTATAATTATACCTGTTTGTATTGGTGCAACAGTATTAGGGTATGGAATTGAAAATCAATTTCTTCAATATTTAATTCTCGTTGCTATCCCATTATCAATTTTTCAATTGTTGGTATCAACAATATCAGTAGCTTTTAAATGGAGTGATGAACTTTCCTATGCAAGTGAAGCAATACAGTCACATCAGTATATTTCAGATCGATTCAAAAAACTGGCAGCTTTTTCAAAAAACAGCTTTGATGATTTGGATAGAGAATATGAAATACTAAATGCAGTTCTGCAATCACGAAAAGATCAAGACTCTAAGCACAATTTGAAGGACTGGGAGCTGAGAATGGGAATGAGATACGCATTAAGAGAGTTTCAAAGGGAATGCGTAAGCTGTAAAAAAGTCCCTCTATCTATGGAAAGTACAACTTGCCCAGTTTGCGGAAATTTTGATAATCTAATGTACAAATTACTATGAAAATCGATGTAGATAAAGTCAAACTTTTGTATTCCGAATTAGGAATAGATGAAAGGAAGGAAGTCAGAGAATTTATCCAAGAGTATGAGGGTAAATTTTATGATGAGAAAAAAAGGTTGAATGAAGATTTGAGAAAAAGTTTAGGTCCGTTAAGTTCTGCAAAGTGTGCATATTGTGGTAAGTAACGCTCAAAAATTTTCCGATCTTCATAAGCAAAAGGATGTGGAAGCATTCTATGAGCAGAAAGGCAAGTCTGTGCCGGAGGAAGTGAGTAGGTGGTATTTGAAGGGGTATAAGAAGATTGCGCAGAAGAAAGTTAAAACAAAAGTTCCTTCCACGACTCCACAAACGAGCTTATTCGAGGCCACTACTCCTTTATTTTCTAAAGTCGCAGAGTTAAAAATAAGTATTGGTTCTAAGGTTACTATCCGAAGCAGCAACGCCAAGGAAATGAAGTATATCATCCAAGACCATGGCGAAAAAGGCAGCTTCACTTCAGATGGCTATAAAATCATCTTAGCTGATTCTGCACTTGCTCAGGCCATGCTTGGAAAAGGCGAAGGAGATCAGTTTGAGTTTGGAGAAGTGCGGTATAAGGTGATTAAAATTGTTACATCATGAAATTAATAGTTAAAGTCCTTTTTCTAAATCTGGTCATTCTGTTAGTTTTGGCCGTTTCCTTAATGATTACACTACTTATATCATTGATGATAAATTCAAATCATCCTTTTAGAGTAGAATTACTTGAACTACATAAATGGGCTACTTCGGGAGTATATATAGGCTACTTCATTGCCATAGTGACAGCATTACTTGCATTTTTATTCCCAATTTCATTGACTATCGTCCAAAATAGTGCAGGCATTAGTGGCTTTAGTAGTAAAGAAGTTTCTGACTTTGTTTTCAAGAGCCCTCACTATCAGCTTTTAATGGTAAATGCCTTTATTTTAATTATCTTTTCTATTCAATCATTTTTTAATGAATTCTATTGGTGGCAGACTGGATGTAATTTTATTTTATTGATTGTTTCTCTTCTAATTTCTTTCAATTTCATAAAGTTATTAGAAGAGGTGATTTCTGACTTTTCCGAAATTGTTAGGGGGAAAGAAAAAATTAGTATATCTGAAATTATTGGAGAAAAAGAGAAAAGTACTGTTTCTAAATTTTTTAATACCCAAAGTAAAAATGGATAAGATAGATAAGTTAAAAATATCGATTGAACGGCTTACAAAAGTTTGGCTTTCAAAAATAAAGTATGAGGAAGAGGAATTAGTAGCTGAGGATATGATTTGGCTTTCTGAAAGCTTTGATGGGTTTTTTGAAAAAAGAAATTTTGATGATTTCGTGAACATTGCAGGGCGATATGAAGAAGCTAAAGAAATAGAAGACTTCAGCTTTACGGATATATTAGAGTCCATAAGCGTAGCTAATTCAAATAAAGATGAATATTGGAAGAAGCGTAAGGTTGAAAGGCCAAATCAATTTGATTACTTTAAACAATTAAATGAATTACGTGCGCAAAATAATTATCAATATAATGTAATTGACTCCTATATTAAGGTCATAAAAATACTATACTACGCTGCAAATAAAAAGGATTTGCAACGCACCAAGTCCATTTTAATCTCTGTAGTGTCGGATTTTATAAGAAAGGTTTGTGTGTTTGAAAGGAGTGATGTTAATGAGTTAGTACTTTTAAACAATTTTCTCATTGATTTACGGAGTCTTTTCTCCGAAACAGAAATAAGAGATGGTCTGCCGAGTAGAGCCTTTCTTAAGTCTGTTTTGTTCGAAACAATATTTTTAATTTATTATCAAAGTTGGGTTGATTATAAAAAAGTTCCAATCTTAAATCAACATTTTTTAAGTGTTTTTAAAATGCTTATTTTAAATAGAAATGATGATTTATTAGAAGATTTTCTTTCATCATTGTCAAATATGACTTTGAGTTCATGGATATTTCGAGAAATTGATATATATGATATAAAGAAGGATTTGAGATCAGAAGATTATAATTCTGAATTTTATTTGAACCTTAGGAAGGTTTCAGAGAAAAACTCGCTCATTATTTCAAAAGATGATCTCGAACAATTCTTAGATCTAATTGAAAAAGTAAAGAATGATTATGTTCCTGATTACTTTGAAGAAAATAAGAGAGATTACTTTTTAGATGTTGAAAAGAATAGAGCAATAGAGATTTATAAATTTCGTCAAATTCAGGTTTTTATTTTAGAATACTTAGGTCAAGTATTGCATTTCAACGGCAAGGATGTGTTTGTGAATTCTGTTAAGATTCTGAGAAGGAATGAAGCTTTGTCAAATCATCTTAAATTTTTTCCTGATTCATCTTCAGGGATAGTATTATGGTTAATTCTCTTTGGGAATTTGGAAAGAAGAATGGTGTTATCTTTTGAGCCTTCTTTAGGATCAAATTACCGAAAATATATTCTTAATTATATACTAACAGTTAGTGGTTCAGTAGAACTAAGAACGCAGGAAATAACCGATTTTTTATTAGCAAACGGATTAGATAAGGATTCAAGTTTCCTTAATTCCCTGATGAATCTTTCAAATAGTATTGAAAAGGAAGTCGAATCCTCCGAATTATTAGAACATATTCAGAAGAAACGAAGTGGAGAGTTTTGGAGTTTTTTGAGTGATTATTTTAAAGAGCAAGTGAGTAAAAGTGAAAAAGATATTTTAATTCCAGATTCTAAATTTAATGATTTTGCCTTCTCAATATTTAGAAGGTATAGTGAAAAATCGTTGATATATCAATTATCCAGCGCCTTAAATAATATTGGTGTTGGACTTCAAAAAGGAAAGCAGATCAAGACACACGTTCAGATTAATGACATCTTATTTAGAAAATATTTGATTCCTGATTGGCATGTCCCCGTTTATGGTTTGAACGAATCTATTGGAAATAGCTTGGTGGAAGATGAGGCTATGAAATTTGAGTTTGGTCTTTTTGATAGATATTTTATCAATAACAACGACAAAAAATACAAGCGAAATGATGTGAAAATTCTTTTTGAGAATCTTTCACCTAATTCAATACTCCTTTTTCGAAATGTCTTTCCTGACTATTGGCTTCGTCAAATACCTGAAGGGGAAATAGACAGGAATAATGTGTTTGAATATAAAACCTATGATCGGAATCCTGGATTGATTATCATCCCTAAGGGTACCATATCGGTTCAGTATATATATGAAAAAGATGTTGAAGGGATGAAGCAATTTGAAGATAAATTTTTCTGGGAGATTTTGGATTTGGGAGCGGGTAATTTTCATAATATCATGGAGTTGAAAAAAAGGAAAGGGTTTTTGGAAAGATTTAAATTGAGTGATGTAGAATTTCAGGATTTTTTCTGGATGAAATTTTCAGCTCAATCACTTTCCTTGGTATATGCAAAAGATTCGATTAAGGCTTATTCTTTGGATCCATATGGTGAATAATCAAAAAATCATAACCAACACCAATTATGTTTAATGAGCTTATTGAGTATGTTTATCTTACTTTTTCTTAAAATGAGAAGTTATTTTATAAACATATTTGAAATTGTAGTTATGAGAATGTATTGCCTTTTTATTTAATGGATTGATCAATATGGGAGCTTCTGATTTTTTAACAATTCTGACAATTGGAGTTGCAGTCTGGACTGTTATTCCAAAAAAGGAGAAAAGGTTTTATCTCTTATTTTTTTCCAACTTAGAACTTGGTTCTTTGGTATTTGGGATTTTATTCCTTCATTTTTTGATGGAATTTAATTGGATAGAAGCAAACTGGATTCCTTCTTTAAATTTTTTTAGACTTCCTGGCGGTATCCCTGCCAACAAGTGGGCCTACTTTTTAGCGCTTATTTTAATCGTTTATCCATTTTGGAAAGTGTTTTATGGATACTTTCCAAAATCAAACAAAGATGAACTCATTGAATATTACCAATTTCTTCTTAATGAGAAAGAGTTTGATTTACTAATTGAATGCATTCAGAAGTATCATCTTGAATTCATTTATTCTTATTTGAAATATTGTTCTAAAATCAGAGAAATAAGTAATATGGAAATAGTTCTAAAAAGGAATTCTGCTTCAGATGACGAATATTCCAGATTAATTGATAATAAAAAAATTGGAATAGGTGCATTAGTTTATGATCAGATCCTAAAGAGAGGTAGCCTTATCAGCGATACTTCATCTAAGTATCCTTATGTTTTTTCCAAAGTGATTAGTGGAATGGAGTCTCGAAAAGTTGCGGATAAGGACTTTGTGTATAACTACTTGGAGGTTTTGCTAAAGTCTCTGAATCATGAGCTAATTGAAGAGTTGAAAAGATTAGATGACTCTTTTGATAGTATTAACGAAAGATTAGAAAATACCGAGCTGCCTATAATGTCCGCATTGTTCGCTTTTAAAGATGCTGCTATCCAGAATCATCCTTGGATGCCAATAGGGGAGGTTGTTATAAAATCATTAAAGTATGATATTACTCAAATTGATTTCTTGAAAAGAGATCATGATTACGATATTGAAGAAGAAACTTGGAATTACCCAATTAGAAGTGGGGTAGTGTTTTTTGATTATATGGTCCGAGAAAGTATTTACAACAATTGGGGCTATCATATGTGGATGTTTTATTTCAGATCTTTTATTCCATTGCTTATTCATGTTTCACCAGAAGAGAATTATCCTGAGAATGGAGGGGAAACTCCTAAATTCTCCCATTTTTTCATCAAAGAAATTTTTAATCGAATGTTTGGGTGGATTGAATTGGAAATAGAATTGGGTGAGCCAAATGAGGGTGTTTCTGAAGTAGATGAATCTTTACAGGTTTTCACTTTATCAGAGAAAGAGAACGCCGAGTCTTTGGAGGGAACAAATACAGCAGTAGATGATGAAGTCAGTGACTTTAATATTATTGATACAATTCGGTGTTTGGGTCAATGCTTTCAAGCTATATTCAAAGCTTCCGAAGACCAAATTCCAAGAAAGTTAAAACTTAATCTTCTTGAAAGAATGGTTCAATTTTATTGTGACTATTCTTTAAATGAAACTAATCCAGCTTGCTATGAGGCAGTTAGAGTGTTGGGTCAATTTTTTTTGAATCCAAAAGGAGTAGATTTTGGCAGTCCGGAAATAACTAATGAATACAGGTCCCTTTTAGATGAGGTTTGGGATGAATTTGATAAAGAACCTTTTAGCTATCATGGTCATGGTTGGATCTTGAAGAAATTTGAAAATGAAATATTGATTCCCTTAGGGATCTTTAACCAATAATAGAAATGAAAAACTTTTGGCACATTCAGTTACATCCAAATAACCAATCAGAATTCCCTCGAGAAAAGGTGGAAAGAATCCTTAAAGAAACCCATTATATCGGGATGGGACAATGGGAAGATGGAAGGGTTTATATTGATCAGTTTACAAACGTGATGAAAACTGGTGACATTGTACTGGTTAGAAGCAAGGGACCTTTGGCATTGGTTGAAGTCATAGGCGAGCCAGAAAAGACACCTAATCCCAATCTTGATTTTGATTGGTTTGAGAATAGAAGGCTGATAAAAGTTCTTCAGTTTTTTGATGAAAAGGTTCAGGAACAGATTGGTAAAAAGGTAGATGGAACATATAATCCAGGAACCTTTGCCTCCGCTAATACAAGCGAGTTTATTAAAAAATGGTATTCACTATATTCAAAAACCAATATACTAACTCAGGCTAAATCACTTTTAGAATATAAAAAGCAAATTATCCTTCAAGGCCCTCCAGGTACAGGAAAGACTTTTTTGGCTAAGCAGATAGCCATGAGTTTATGTCAATCTCAGGAATTAACAAATGACCTCATCAGGAATACTTTTCAGCTTGGAATGTAGATCAGAAGTTCCTCCAATAGTACCAAGTATAAAGTTGAATTAATGGATGACATAGGTGTCACAGTAATACTTGAATCTGGTACTTCATATAGAATTCCATATTCTGGAATAATTGAATCTTACAAAAAAAAGCTTTGGGTAGGAGGACTCAAGAATAATCAGGATTCCTATCGAGCTGCTTTGGCAAAATACATTTATGAACTAAACCCAAAGAGTGAATCGGATGAGTTCAAACTTATCCAATTCCACCCTGCCTATTCTTATGAAGATTTTGTACGCGGGATTGTAGCAGAGACTGATGGCGGAGTTGCCACATACAGATCGATAAATAAGATATTTGCGGAATTAGCAGAAAAAGCTCATCAGAATTATAATGATTCTTTAAAGTCGCCAGAGCAACTTTCTAAGGAACAAGAGGCGGATCAATATATTGATTTATTTCGTGATTTCTTGGAAGGCGAAATAGAAAAAAGCGGTGGTAAACTTTTTCTCGATGGAACGACGACTTATCTATTCCAAGTAGAAGATGAAGCTGTAAGGTATACTGGTGATAACTGGAATTTAGCCACTGGTCAACGTCTTTTGTTTTCAGATGTAAAGATACTATTTCTTGCAGGAGCTAATTCAAGGCAGGAAATTAAGACCAACCAAAATGTATCAGGTCTTGCAAAACATCATTCTAGTTACTTCTTAAAGGTTTTGACACTTCTCAAGGATTTTGTGAAAAATCAGCATGTATCGGTAGAAGATAAAAATCAGGTTACTGAAAAGAACTATGTTTTAATTATAGATGAGATCAACCGAGCCAATTTGCCTTCTGTATTAGGCGAATTAATTTACGGTCTTGAGTATCGTGGTGAGCCGATAGAGTCTATGTATGAGGTGAATGGAGATCGAGAAATGATAATTCCTCCAAACCTATATGTTATTGGGACGATGAACACTGCAGACCGTAGTGTTGGTCATATTGATTATGCGATTCGAAGAAGATTTGCTTTTGTAGACGTGTTGCCGAGTAACCAACCAGTCATAGATGTCATCAAGGATCAAGGAACCCAGGAAAAGGCTTTGAAGCTATTTGGACAGGTTAGTGAATTGTTTGGTGATGCTTTCCTTAACCCAGACTTTAAGGCAAAAGAAGTACAATTGGGCCATAGCTATTTCTTAGCTGAAGACGAAGATAAACTCAGGCTCAAGTTAGAATATGAAATTAAGCCATTGCTACACGAGTATATTAAGGATGGAATTTTGAAGGAGAAAGCTTCAACAATTGTAGAGACACTTTCTTTCTAAAGATGGAATATCTGTTCAGGGAACATATTAAAAAACAGATTACTGGGCCTACCGATGGGAAGACTTTATCTGACATTTGTTTCCAGCATAGGCAAGAAGCTAAATGTGCGCGATTTTTTGAGGACTCAGGAAACTATCATGTAGAGTGTTCCTACTATGTCGGAGCAGATTGGGTTCCTCATTTAGAGAAGAAATGGATGTATGTTGAGCCTAAGCTCAATATCAAGTTTGATGGAGAAACAGGGGCAGAACAAGACTCTCAGGAAGAAAATGCACTGGTTCAGGTTGATGTATTGAAAATGCTTTTTCAAGCACTTGAGGAACCGGAAGTTCGTGATCATACGCAAGAACTTTTTGAAATCAAGTTTGACAGTTCATGGATTCCTTTGCAGAAGCATAAGGATTTGATTTCTCCACTGATTATGATCCAATTCCTGAACCAGGTAAAGGACATAGTCAGGAAAGGCTTAAAGAAAAGTTACTACAAAATAGAGCGGAATCTTTATGCGAAAGTAAAAGGGAAGGTATTGGTCAGTAAGACGATAAAGCAAAACCTCGTCAAGAACAAAAATTTAAACACATTCTGCCAATATGAGGAATTTGGCATAGATGGGTTGGAAAATCGACTACTGAAAAAAACACTGACTTTTATCAAACGATACCTTGCCACTATTAAGGGTTTGGAATCAGACGCATATTTCCAGGAAATATTCAGTTTTATTCAACCAGCTTTTGAAGAGGTTTCTGAAGAAGTCCCCCTTCATGAAATAAAGCATTTCAAATTCAATCCCTTTTACAAAAACTACGAAAAAGCCATCGAGTTGGCGAAGCTAATTCTACGACGATTCAGCTATAATCTAAACACGATTCAAGATCAGGATACTATCGAAACCCCTCCTTATTGGATAGATATGAGTAAGCTATTTGAGTTGTATGTGTTAGGATTGTTAAAGAAAGAACTTGGATCTGCTATCACTTACCATGAAAGAACCTATGGGAATGAGGTGGATTTCTTGTTCTCTGATGGTGTTGACTCTTTAGTCATTGATGCTAAATACAAACCAGGCTATATTGGGAAAAGTCATCAGGGTCTTCATGCTGATATCCGTCAGGTAAGTGGATATGCAAGACATAGGGAAATCAGGAGGAGGCTTAAAGTAAAGGACAATAACTTGCTACTGGGATGTGTGATAATATATCCTGATCTGAGTTTAAGGGAAGAAAAGATTGGTGACCTTAGGATTAAGGAAGTTGAACAGTATGAGAAGGCTTGGAAGATAGGAGTGAAGCTGCCGGTAATGTGATTTCATCATCCAATTACCGTTAGAAGATTTTGTGTTTACAATTTAGCTTGATGAATTTCTTCGCTGCGTTGTGAATTTTATTGTTGGAGAATTTATAAGACGGCTTCCATACCTTGTTGCCTTGCTCTTTTGATAGATTTGTTTTTGATGCTATCCTAAAGCATATAAAAGATGAATCGAAAATGCACGTGGTGAGTTGGTTATATTGCAAAGCCATCCGGTTTTTACTTTAACGGCATGAGAATTTTAAACAGCAAATAAAAATATGTCTTTTTGAAATACATACATTTTGATATGAAGTAAGATAGTTAGTTAGCATATAAAAAAAACCAACCTGCCTTCGTCCTTTCATTTTTTTCAGTTTCAAATTGGCGCTGATCGCTCAAAAAAAGGGAGTTGTTAAAAAATTCTTTTTGTAACCTAGAATTCCTCACAAAGTTAGTCCTCTGGGCTCTGGGCGACCGTAAGCTTCCGGCATAAAGCCGCTTGCTTCGCTGCGCTTTTTATTCCTTTGCCTTTCGGTCTTTGTCGTCCAAGGCCTGATGAAGCTTCATAATTCATTGTTCCACAAAAACGAAAAAGATTATGGAGACTTCCGAAAGAAAAATTGATTTGTTTGAGGTAGCTGAGATTAAGCTGAGCTATAGTGCAAAAATTAAAAACTCACTTCGTCCTAAGGTGGGTACATCAAGACAAGTATATGAAGTATTTGCTCAAGCTTGGGAAGATGATAGGATAGAGTTTGTTGAGGATTTCAAAGTGATGTTGCTATCCAGAGCCAATAGAGTGCTGGGCATTGTGAACATCAGCTCAGGAGGAACAGCAGGAACGGTAGTCGATGTAAAACTTGTCTATGCAGCTGCCATTAAAAGTGCCGCCCAGTCAATCGTGCTTGCCCACAATCATCCTAGTGGGAATTTAATACCATCAGAACAAGACAAAAGATTAACCTATCGGATCAAACAAGCCGGTATTATTCTGGATATTCCGGTGCTGGATCATTTGATCATGACCTCAGAAGGATATTATTCCTTTGCAGATGAGGGAGAGCTTTAGGGCTCTCTTTTTTGTTAAAGAAAACTACTCCGGTTCATTTAGTCAATTCTTTTAATAGAATCGAAATCCAAGTTTTCCTTTGAGATTTTAATGCAGAATCAGAATAAAACTTGAATCATTTCTGCAGTTAATTATATACTTGTATAGTTATCTATCTTCCATTACCGTTGAGATTACGATCACCCAACATTCAATAAATTCAAAGAAGATACTTGGCTACTTTCTACCACATAAACAATAACCCAGATTGCAACTGGAAAAGAGGGGCGAAACATATCCTCGTTAAACAGATTAGTTAATCTTTGTGCTTACTTTCGGACGGGCAATTCGCTCATTAGGAATTTTCAACTTCAAAAAAACATGTCGGATACTTTTTATTATAGATTATCTAACATTGAAAAAAATCGAATAGCCCAAAACCTGATTGATATATTTCAGAAAGATGAGAAAATAACTGATGAAGCAAGAATTTTTATTAAAAACTGGATACTCACTGTTGGAAGTGAAAAAAGAAAGGCATTTTTTGATGTTTGGGAAATCGTTTTAAAAAACTTTTTACCAGAAACAAGACCCATTTTGTTTCGGGCTTGCAGTAGGATTACAAAAAAACAAAAGGTTTCCAGTTTTACCGGAAGTTTAGATTGTGCTTCAAGGTTTAGCAAAAGAAAAGGGTTCTTACTAATGTGTGATACAAAGGATACTCTGAAATATGAAGGGGAATTATTAAAACCAGGTAGATATATGCATACATTTTACCCCATTGTTGATTTGTTAAAAAAGGCAAGAGATGCCAAAGATTGGGGGTTTTCTGAAAGTTTTATATCTGATTATATTGGTGAAGATGAATATATAATGAAAGTTGATTGGTATGGAATGAATCGCTTTAAATGGCTACCAGAGCCAAAGAATTAATATCGCTCTTTCTGTTTCCTCATGGTTGTATATTCTAGGACCAAAAAAATTTCCCAATTATTCCGCCCAAAGCAAAAGCAGTTACTATTAACCACCAGTAGTTTTTTAATAGCTGAAAAAACCCGTTTTGTTCAACTAAATCCCTTATTGTCTTTTCTTGGTCTCTAATAGTTTGTTGATATTTTAAATTCTCATTTTGGAGCTTTAGATTTTCTATTTCAAGTTTAGTTTTCTCACTTTCAATTCGTGATTCTTCCAAAATTTCATTGTACTTGGCAGTGAAACCTCCTTCAGTAAGAAATTCTTTGGTATAATCATTCATTTTGATGTTCCAACAACTATCACTTAAACTTCTTTGAAATGAAGCTGGTGAAGGTTGCTGCGTATATGCCATAAGATCAAATAGATGTTTCAGTTTCTCAATTGAACCCGACCTCAAATAAATTTTTTGAATATCTGATGGGCTAAACCATTTTGTAGGGTTGGAAATTAAATGCTCCAAAATTTTATCGCAAGCCTCATATTGATTCAGATATTCTGTCATTCTTCTTAAATTTTTTAAACATTAAAAATACAATCAATTTTTTATGATCGAAACACCAGCTAAGCCCTGATTGGAGAAACGGGCTTCCCTTGAATTGGATTATTCTTTCAATCTTTCTCCCCTGTCGTTCTTAAAATATTTCTGTTACTATCCTTAAGCCAATTTCCCCGCCTGCAGCACATTTCCCTTTTCTTCGTTTCTTCGATCCGGTCAAAGAGCTTTCGGCTCCGCTCAGCCACACATTCAATCCGGTAGAATTTTATCAATTGTTTAAGCCGAACCAAGAAAATTCACTCCTCGAATACGTGGCCTGTGCCTCCTTTAGGGGGTCAAGCCGTTTTCCGATTTTCCTACCGACCCCAAGGGATTTTTGACTGTGCTGGTCGGTGGTCGATTCGTTCCATTTTTCCTTTTTGATTCTTTGGTATTTGGATGTATGACACGACTTAGCAAAGGTTGAGTGCGAGCCTGCACTAGTCAAAAGTACGCTCCGCCCTGAGCTAAAAAACAGGGTTTCCTACGGACTGCCTCCCAGTTTTTAATCCCAGGCTTTTGCCCTATGCAGAACCACCCTCTATGGGTTGCATGTCGGTCAGAACCTCAATACCAGTGGATTAAAAAAAAATGTCACTTCACGCTCACATATCGTCCTTCACTCCCAAAAATCTACCCCTTGTGTTCGGGGAAAATCTTGGGTTTAATGTCGGGTCGAACTTCCTAATATCCTTGGATGTAATACAGGGAAGTAGGGTAGATGATCAAATGAGTGGGGTGTCTTTTTTCAGCTCAATTAAATCTATACTACTATGAAAGCTTGGGAAAATTTCAACAAACTAGCAGAAACCGTAACTAACGAAATCATCGAAGGTATTCAAAACGAAAATCTTACATGGGAGAAAGTTTGGAGTCCTAAAAATGCACCTAAAAATTATGCTTCAGACCGCCCTTATTTAGGCTTTAATTCACTTTGGCTTTCATGGGTGACTATCTCCAAAAAATTTACTAGCCCTTATTTTCTGACCTATAAACAGGCCAAGCAAATGGGAGGAAATGTGAAAAAGGAAGAAAGAGGAACGAAGGTTGTATTCTGGAAGATCTCGAAATTTGTCAAGGGAAAGACCACTAATGAAGAAGGCGAACACGAGAATGTTTTTGGTAGAAAGTTTACTCCCTTCATCTGGACGGTTTTCAACATCGATCAAATAGAAGGAATTGATTTTTCAATAGAAAACACCGAGGAGGAGAGGATCTTTTCGCCTATCGAAACTTGCGAGGCTATTATTTCAGGTTATAGGGATTGTCCAAATATCCTATATCAAGGAGCTGAACCATATTACAGCCCGCTCAATGATTATATTAATATGCCCGAGAAAGAAGCCTTTCAAGGAAACGAGCAATTTTATTCTGTGCTTTTTCATGAAATTTGTCATAGTACAGGACATGAAAGCAGATTAGGTAGGTTTTCAGATAGACCTGTTTTGGTTGGCTACCAATCTGCAGAATATTCAAAGGAAGAATTAGTTGCGGAAATGGGAGCCAGTTTTCTAAATGCATATGCTGGGATCAAGGAAGCCAATTTTAAAAATTCTTTGGCATACCTCAAGGGATGGCTCAAGCCCTTAAAGGATGATCCAAAAATGCTGATCTATGCAGCGCAAAAGGCACATCAAGCGGCTAATTATATTTTAGGAATTGATTATAAGGGGGAGGAGTAACCCCCTTTTTTTCCTATGATATCATTTACTGCCTTTCAAAATTTCAATTTTCTCCTGTTCGCTTTTTAGCAAACGTTCATAAAGCTCAACAATTTTATCAATTGGATTGAAGTTGTTTTGAATAGAGCTATCATGGAAATTATTGATATTATTGAAGACTGTTTCTAAGCTAAATGCTTCAATTCCCTCTTTAGTTACCCCCAAAACATCTGCTACCCTTGTGAGAAGCTCATCATCAATTGTCTCACTATTTTCAATTTTTGATATCAATTGTTGGGATACCCCTAACTCAAAGGCTAAAGCATCTTGCTTCATACCCTTTAGTTCTCTGATAAGGGAAATTTTCCTTCCTATATGTGTGCTATTTGATTTTTTCGCTGTCTCCATATATACAAATATAGAAAAATCACTATGGTAAAAAACAAGCAATTAGGTGTAAAAGACCATTCCTAGTGGTTGAATACCGTGCCAGTGCAAATGAAATTGCCAAAAACGATAGCTATGGGAATTCAATTGTTAAGATCTGATCAAGATCGTGTGGCACATTTCAAGGGATTTCTTGAGCAACTGGTTGAAAAATTTCAACCAGTGAGGATTATCTCCTTTGGAAAACAAACCATACAAAATGAAATTGTTGGATGCTTTGGTAGCAAACAGTTAGTACATCAACACTATTGCCTGCTAATGGTCACTGAATCCCCCACAAGAATTGACTATGAGGTTCAGGATTTTACCACTAAACATTATCATAATGGGCAAATCACAATCGTCTGTCATGGTGAAACTTCCATTAATGATGCTATTCAATCAGATAGCAGGTTTTTCATAACCGTGTTAAGCCAGGGACAGTTATTATATTCCAAAGACGGATTTTCAACTTTTGATTCTGTCCCAGCACTTAATCCTATAAAAGCTCTGGAAAAGGCTGAGCAAAGCTTTTTTCATCGTATGCCAATGGCTGAAGGATTTTTGGATTGTGCTCATGGCTGCCTGTCAAGGCAGAATTCCAATATCTGCACTTTTTTAATGCACCAGGCAGTGGAACAATCATGTATTGTACTCATAAGGGTTTATACGGGTTACCGATCAGAGTTTCACAATCTAAGTCGCTTGCTAGGATTTATCCGGTGTTTTTCGGACGACCCATATGATTTATTAGTTGGTGGAAATCCTTTGGAACGAAAGCTCTTTGATATCCTAATTAAGAGCTATTCACAGGCCAGATACGCCCCATCCTTTACAATTGAGCAAAAAGATGCGGAACAACTCTTTGTCAAGGTCTCATCATTTGTTCAGCTGATAAAAACCATGTGCGTAAATAAAATGGAAGACCTCGCAAATGAAGTACAGCAATTTAAAATCAACCATGAAATTGAAGGCAACTATGAATAAGACAGCAATAGAAAATGGCGAAAAATACTTTTTCAAATTACCATTTGAGCCTGGAACATTTAAGTTAACTGACAAAACCTTAAATCAACATTCAGAATTTAGTCGATTCCATCACCATTATTTCCGGATTAAAGTGAGGAAAATTAGCTTTCGAAACGAAATTCTCACCCTGGGTGTCAAAATTCTAGAAGAGGCAGAAGAACGCATTTTCATTAAGGTAACTGAAAAAGAACTCTGGGTCAGGTGCTCTGTAGATACTGATCGAACTTACTTGAGCAGATATGCCTATTTTGCTTTAATCAAAATCATGTTTTTGAATTACTACAATTTTGAAAGATTTTATTGGCCGGATTTTTTTGACCAAAGCACAGGGAAAAGCAAATTCCTCGATATCATTAATGACAGGCAAGGCCTGGATATTACATTAAAATCAAAATATCCCCATTTCTATAAGCCCGGTGATGTGTTACTTAAATTGTCGGAGCAGAAAACGAAGGTAAAAATCAGAGAAACACCTACTGTGTTGGATGAAATTCCACAGACCGATCATGCGATAGGCTATTTTTTGGTAGATACTAACCTAAATTCAAGTCATTCCAATCACTTCCCTTTTTTGGTTCCTTATTATGGCAAACTGACGAAAGGAAAAGAAGCGATTAAATCATATACGTCATTTTTGACCGATGAAGCTGACACACAGTTTTTGACATTTACACCCAATCAAGAACTTCTAAATGAAGTCTGCTTTAAGATGAAGAAAATAGCCCCATTAGAGCCAACTTATTGTAGAATAAAGGAACATGTAGGAATAGAGGAAGAAAAAAAAGGACGGCTATTATTTGACCTTTGGCATGAGTCTTTGAAACTTATTATTTCACAAAGGTATTTTTCTTATCATTTTATCTATGGCATGTTATACTTAAAGGGAAAACCACGTAAGAGTAACGTGTATGGATGCAGAATCAGTCAGGAAACACCCCAACTCTTCTTTAGAAAGATTGATAAGAAAACCCATTACCAATTTGAGCTACGCTTCAAAATTCTTGGAAAAGCCTACATCCCAAATGAAAGTCATACGGAGTTTTTCATCAATTATAACAAAGACCCCTGGACTTTTCACCTTTTAGGCAGTTTCCAAGATTACCAGGTAACTTCATTCTTTGCTAAATTTAAATTCAAGCTTGGGGTATTAAAAGCTCACTACAAAGATGATTTGAAGGATTTTGCGGATGGTTTAGGAAGACACTATGAGATTAAGGAATTTTGAGAATGTAACCATATTTATACAGCTAAATTTTTATATCGTCTTGCACGGGTCACTTAAATCACCATGATTCAACCACTTTTAATTGTCATATCACTTCTTGGAACTGGATTTATACTTTCCCTGATCCAAGATGCACACCTAAAAAAGCCCTTTCTCTCCAGAATGGGCTTTACGTTGGTTAGTGTTAGTTCGATATTCTTTTTTCTGTTGGGATCTTTTGCGTCTTTGAAATTCCTTTTTGGGTTCTAGAGCTTATCCAGAATTTCTCTGATTAGCCTTTCTTTGTCTAGTTCCTTTTTTCTTTTTGCTCGCAAACTGAATATGTAAATGATCCAAACTCCCCATGCGACAGCAAAAAGAGGAAAAGGATTTTCTGCTCCCAATGCCCCAATCATGGCATTGAAGCTGATGAAAAGTGTTCCTAATAATTTTATTATTGACCACATAAACAGATACTTGATTGTCTAGTTTACGATTTATTTTCAAAGAGAGTTCTTGAAAAGATGAATAAATAAAGATGTTTTTATATAAAAATATAATAGTCGAATTCTCATTTATCAACTAATTTTCTGCTGTTTTCTGTGATGCGGAAAAGTAAACTACGGCAGCAAAAAAGAAAAAGAGAAGCCCATGCTGAGGTGGGATTAAGCTGTAATTCTCGCCCTCTGTTCGGTTTGTACATCTCTTATTGTACGAATGTACAAGAATAGAAGAAGAAATTTTTTGACTCTTTAATGTTGAAGACTACTGTATCATAAATGAAAATATTGAGTTTAATAGACTTTGATTAATAAGATGAGTTTTTAGACACTAACAAATTGGATTTTTAGACTGATTAATTGGTGCCAGAATGGGTCTCAAAATTCGATCGTTTTTTGGGAAGGTATTTTAGGATAAAACATTCAGTCAATAATTTCATAAAAGATTAAATTTTTTTTATTTGATATATCAATTATATTTGTATCAAATAAAGCAATATGAATCTAGAATTACCGACCGATATAGTTATTTATTCAATAGAAAAAGCAATTAAATCGTACAGAAAAATGGCCCAAAATAATTTCCAAAATAGCCAAATCCATATAACTATAGATCAGGCTCAACTATTAATCCTTTTAAAAAATAGGCCTGAATTGACCCAAGTAGAAATGGCGGAAATCCTTTTTAAGGATATCGCTTCTGTAACACGAATGATTGAACTGATGGTAAAAAATGATTTTTTAAGCAGAAGCGAACATATTGGCGATAGGCGACGAAAAGAGCTTTCTGTTTCAAGTAAAGGTGTAGCAACAATAAAAAAACTCCTCCCGATAATACAAATTAATAGAAACACAGCACTTGAAGGATTATCCGAAGCTGAAATAAATCAATTGGACAAGCTCCTGAAAAAAATCACATATAACTGTACTTAATATCCTACTCGATGAAAAATTTCAAAATTAGACTAATACTAACATTAGGTATACTTAACATATTGAATTCTGCACTATGTCAAAGTCATAGCCAAGAGTTGGCAAAGGAAAATGCAACATCTTCAATTCTATCTGCCAACAAACAGGTTGATAAGCTTTTTGCCGAGTGGGATAATGACCATTCTCCAGGTGCATCCGTTGCTATCATTAAAGATGAAACCATTATCTATAGTAAAGGATATGGGATGGCCAATCTTGAATATAACATACACAATGCACCTTCAACCATTTTTGGAATCGCTTCCCTGTCAAAACAGTTTACCGCTTTCGCCATTCTATTGTTAGAAAAAGAAGGTAAACTAAGTTTGGAGGATGATGTTCGAAAATATATACCTGAAGTTCCAGATTTTGGAATTACTATCACATTACGAAATTTAGCAGAGCACACTAGTGGATTGAAAGAACAAAATTTTTTGCTTAGGATGTCTGGTTTGCTTTTTGATGATGCAATTACAAGAAACCGAGTTTTAAATCTTATAACTAGACAAAAGGAACTAAATTTTGTTCCAGGTAATGAACTTTCTTATTCCAATACGGGGTTTGGACTGCTTGCAGAAGTCGTAGCTAGAGTCTCTGGAGTCTCTTTCGCGGAGTTCACTCGAACTTACATTTTCGAACCTTTAAAAATGACGAGCACTCTCGTTAATGATACTCGCGAAGGAATAATTAAGAATAGGGCCAGTTCATATGAATATCATGCAGAAGGTTATGAAAACGCTATATTGAACTATGACATTATTGGATCTACGGGAGTATATACGACTGTTGAAGACTTAAGTCTTTGGGTGAAAAATTTCTCAAACCCTATAGTTGGTGATGCTGACCTAATAAAAAAAATGAACACACCAACCATTTTAAACAATGGAGAAACTACAAACGGCGCTCTTGGTCAATTTTTAGGGAATTATAAAGGAGTAAATGAAATTTCACATTCAGGGAAGAGTGCCGGTTTTAGAGCTTATCTCCTTCGTTTACCAGACCTCAATTTTTCCGTCATTGTATTAGCTAATTATGGTGAAATCTTTGTTCCGGATTTGGCATACAAAATTGCTGATATTTATTTAGAAGACCAGTTAGTAGTTCAGCCCGAAAAAGAAACTACTGATGAGATTGCTAGTTCCGTACCAACCTCTAATGATTTTTCTACCAGTCTCTCTGATTTCGAGGGTGATTATTTTAGTGAGGAACTTTTGGCCAGCTACACTCTTAAAGTTGTTGATAATCAGTTAACAGTCCAAAATATTCGAATGGATGACATCATTCTAAATCAAGTTAAGGAAAATGTTTTCTCAGGAAATGTATGGTTTTTTTCAACTGTTGAATTTAAAAGAGATAAAAATAATTTAGTTACTAGCTGCATAGTTTCCGGGGAGGGCTCAAATATTACAATTAAGAAAATTAACTAAAAATCGGGCATGTTTCATTTTTGTATGATGTAAAAATTATATGTATATCCACAATGGCACCATCAGCCAAATAAGTAATATTGTAGATGGCTACTATATTCGTCCACTGCTTTTCCATCTTTGGAAGTTTTACCAAAATTATAAAAAGTTGTCCCGGCAGATTCAATTAAGGCTATGGCGATACTCGGAGTAGCTCCATTCGCTATGCGATTTTCAATGGTTTTAATGACATCAGAGGGAAGACTGTTTAGACTTTTTTTATCTGAACTTATCTGACACTGAAAACTAGCAGCCGAGATCAGAAGAATAATTAAGATGATTCTAAATGCTTTCATTTACTTATGATTTAAGGTATTTAGCTCAACCAGCTACCTAATGATCCGATATATCAGTATATGCCTATGGAGTGGATCCTACTCTTAAGTTAACGGGTAAAGTACAGCCTTTAATTATTCGTTGTCCGTGCTGACTAAAATACCGGAAATGGAATGAAATGAAAGAACTCGATCATTTCCCCATCAATTTTCCTAGCGCTTCTTTTTTAATATACCCATATAGCAAATCCAAAAAAGTCCCAAAAGATGAGGTAGGTACTTACTACTGTCATTGAAGCAGCAAGCCCAATCGTCCATATTCTATTTGATAAGTGCTCGAATTTGTGCTTCAACGTTTGAATAATTCCTACCGCAGTTAAAAGTGGGAATAAAATAGTGCATAGAAAGAGAGCGATGCTCCAAAAGTTTGGTTGATGCATATTCTCCAACGTTCCCACAAATAGATAAAGTACCAAACCGATTAACAATACTGAAGAACCTAACTCTAAAGTCAGCTGCGGAGTTAAAACTGTGCATTTCTTTTTTATCAAAGTTACTATCCTTACCATTAATGATATCTGGGACAAACAAATAAGTAAAAATGATGCTGTTAATAGTATAGCAAGCCCCGAAATAAGTAAGAAAGGAACCTTCTTATATTGAAAGCCTAAAGAAGTGTAAAGCAGATCTATTGAATCTGATTTTTCGAAGATATACTCATAATCGTTCCTGCTTCCTGAATAAGAAAAGCTGTTATCCCCAGTTTGGATTAATTCTGATTTCTTCCCGTTGATTTTTGAAATTGACATTTCTCCTTTGTCAATATCAATAAAGATTCCTTCAGTGAATAGTTCTGTAAAAGGGTAAAATAATTGATTTCGCGGGCTGGTCAAAATGTAATAACCTTTAAGAGCCTCTTTGGCACTTGTCCGATTCACCTCTTCTAAGACAGTTTGGGGTTTTGAATTCTGTGGAAACTCCGCATGAAATGCGTTAAGAATCCAATTTACTGTTTTTACGGCATTCGGACCGTTTGATACGACGAAAATACCTATTCCTAGTTCGTGACTGTACTCAAATTCTGAATTGTACTTATTTATTGAACCACCATGCCCCAGCCATTCTGTACCCTTGTAAAATCGTGGGTAAATGCCTAGCCTGAAACCATTTTTTGTTCCTTCAAAAACTTTAATACTGTGGTGCTTTTCAAAATTTCCGAAGGTATCTTCAGATAATATAGGTTCTCCTTTATTCAACAACATCATTAAAAATCGCCCCATGTCATCTGTAGAACTTATTAATGAAGCTGAAGGACGACCGATAACATGTTTATAAGGCAATTCTTTCCCGGAATAGGAAAAGGATTTGGCCAACAATTCTTGATCAATGTCCTTAAGCCGTAAAGAAGAATTTTTCATTTTTAGTGGCTCTAAGACTTCCTTGCTTATATATTCATTGTAACTTCTTCGAGAGACTTTTTCAATCAAATATCCACCTACTAAGTAACCTGCGTTGGAATAAGCGAATCGACTTCCCGGTTTCCAACGTGTCTTGAGTGAGTTTTTGGCGATATTTATTCCATCTAATAATGGGAATTCGTCATCCAGAATAGGAACACTCCTGTCTTTTAAGTGCAGTTCGTCAAAACCTGATGTATGTTCCAGTAAGTGATGGACTTTCACTGGAAATTTATCCGCCCATTTGTTTGTAATCGGCAATTCTGGTGCAATATTTAATACCTCCTCATCTAAAGATATTTTACCTTCTTCCACAAGTTTCAGGATCCCAAGTGCAGTGAAAGTTTTGGTAATAGATCCAATGGCGAACAAAGTAGAGCCCGTAACTCCAGAATGATCCAGATTCGCATGGCCAAACCCTTTAGAAAATAAAACACTATCCTGATTCACAATTATGATTGAAGCTCCAACACTACCATGCTGCTTTAATAGGTTTTCCGCCTCTGATTCTAAGTTAGACCAGTCTTTAAGTGATTGACCTTGTGTTGAAAAGGTTAAAATGAATAATAATGCAAGAAATGAAACAGTTCCAAACAGGTTCAGGCCATTTTTCATTCGCCTATTTGGGAGGAATTTCCGGTGTTTATGCACCGGTTGTTTTTCCTGCTATTATTATATTCTTGCATATAAATCTTTTGCATCTTTGGAATTCCTTTTTGGTTTTTAGAGCTTATCTAGGATCTCCCGAATCATTCGCTCTTTGTTAACTTGCTTTTTTCTTTTTGTCCGTAAGCTCAGGATATAAATAATCCATATTCCCCATGCAACAGCAAAAAGAGGAAATGGATTTTCTGCCCCCAATGCTCCGATCATTGCAATGAAGCTGATGAAAAGTGTTCCTAAAAATTTTATTGTTGGCCACATAATCAGCTGGATTTGGTTAAACTACATTATACGAATTTATGATTTGACTTCAAAGTATACTTGTGTAAAAACGTAAATGAGTAAAGATGTTTTTATATAATTCAATTAAAATTGAGTCTTAATCAAAGGGGGGCAATAGATGGCATCTGAGCGCTTACATGCGCTTTTTTCTATAATCCCTTGATGGGAATAAATTAAACCGTATTCCCCGTTTCGCTAGCTTCCTGAGTTTCGATCTGTCAGCACTATTTATCAAATGACAGCTTCCTTCACTTCACTCTGGGAAAGGATACGATTAAGATCAATTAATCTTACTCAAATCGAGAGCAGTCTTAGATCTCAACCAGTGATACAGCTGAAATTGCTTTCGTACCAATCGTACGCCTCGTACATCTCGTATAGTACGAGTTGTTCGAGCCTATTAATAATGAGAGCAAGTGAAATTTAGAGTAAAAGATCTGGGGGGTATAAAATCCAAAAAAATTCATCCTAGTTTAGATCTAAGACCCTGAAAAGATCCCTGAACCTAAAAACAAAACCCTAACTACCAGTACTTCAGATAGTTAGGGTTTTGTCTTGCAGAGGAAGAGGGAAGTGAACCTACGTCTTATGTATCTGGTTTTCAGTACCTTACAATTGTAAATTTTTAAGAACTACACGATTTACGCATGATATTTAAATTGTTGATTTACAATATCTTACGATGAAATCTTCCTTTTTTAACCTGTACTATTTCTATTATTTGAATGAACTTTATTCCATGTTAAATTTACAAAAAACAGTAAGAAATTTTAGCATAGATATGAGATTGTTGGTTCACTAAAATAAAATAAGGCAATACACTTAAATAATGATGTACTAATTCACTAAAACAATGAGATAATTAGCTGTGCAGCCGGCTTTTTTTCGTGTGCCCTAGGCCGCAGTGTAAAAAATAGGGCTTCCAAAGCATCCATGTTAGTTTTTATGAAATTATGTATTAGAAGTCACTTAACCCGAACTTAAAAGTCAGGCTGAAAGTATTGACTCAAGAAAATACTCGCTACAACCTGTATGTTGATATTAATGGTTATATCACCATAGGTTGTTGTTTAATGAGTGGATAATCGGAAATTCTCCGATTCTAGCCAAATATTTTGACAATTGAAGGGTGGGGGATTATAATCTCACTCGTCTGATTGACTAAAAGCCAAGGCCTTCAACTCTTGTTGAGCTTTAGAGATTCCAAGAATGTTGGCCAAGTTCCGCCAGTTTTTTATAGAATTTTTTACAGCAATTATAATTTCCTCAGCTTCTCTTTTGTCCAATCTAAAGAACTCGTGCACGTCCATAGCCAGGCCTAATTCAAGAGAGTTGTCATTTCGGAAATGTTGAGTTTCACAAATGTCCGTATTTTTCACCCATCCTTTTTTAATTTTAAGAAGGAGTAATTCAATAATTTCAACCTATCCAAATAGGTCTCTTTATAAATCTTTTTTGCTTCATCACTGAGAAAACTTCGCTGGGTCATTAACTCTACTTCTGGGTGGTGATTTGCTAACTCATTTAGAATTCGTCGTACTCTCGGTTCTAATAAACCAATCTTTATTCCGAATTCAAAGAAATCATCATAAGCATGAAAACCATTGGCCTCATTACTTTTTGTGTAATAGTCATTGTCAAACAAACCATCTTTTAGAGCTAATTCAGGATCTTTGACATGAATCTTTGTATTCACTAAATCATAGGCCGGGCTCATTTGGTAATCGCCTTGAGGTGTTTCTAATAAACTGAAGTTCTTCAGATGAGCATCTCCATTTGAGAAAAGGAAATTGAATGCTACGAGCTTGAAAAATTCTTCAAGTGCAACTGGGTAAGCGGCAACATATTTTTTAATTAACGAGGCTATCCCTTCGTAACTGTAGTTGTATTTAAATTCATTACCATCCGTTTCTTTCGTTTTACCTGCAAGCGTGGCGAAGTCTTCCTTTCCCAACTTTTTTGAAGTCTCCGAATCAATATCAAATCGTTTGGTTATATATGCAGGTTCTCCCTTCTCAAAAAATATCATAGCGTTCTCAGCGACCTTTAACTTAAACACTTGCTTAGCTATCTGCATCGTCAAGTGTTCATTCGCGGGTACTTGATCAATTTTATCCAAATCCCTGGGAATAGGTTTAAGTATATAGGTTCCTTGTTCTCCTTCCGAGGTTAATCGAATTTGGCCTTTGTCCCACAGCACAGATAGCTTTTCTTGAACTCCGGAAATCGATATTCTTTTCCGGTTGGCTATAAGTTTTGCGAGTTCTTGATCCTCGCTGGGACTGTGGCTTTCATAAGGAAGGATATGAGATGTCTTCTTACCATTGAAAAGTTGCCTAAGACAGACTGGACTATAGGTTTGATAACCTTCAGCAAGAGTGCCAGGGCAGTTCAAAAGTTCTTTAATGTAAGTTGAATTAGTCATTTATAGGTTCGATGGTAATAGCTCCAATAGTATCGGAATTTGCAGTCAGTAGTAGAAGGGAAAAGAAATCTTCTTCGTCAACTTGGTATTGCCTCGCCTGTAATTTAAGGTTTACACCTTCTGAGAGCATATTGAAGAAGAAAGGGAAGAGATGGTTTGACGAATATTCCTTTGCTAATTTGGGGAGGGTAAGACTGACTGCAGGTTTTTTGGCATCCTGATACCAGGCATCATCATAAGTGAAGGCATAGGTGCCCTGTTTGGATTTCGAGAGGATTCCTACCAGTTCGCTATTCCTGAGTACTTTTGCGCTTTTCATAGATTAAAGCAACTTTTTCACTGCGATAGATAATTCCAACCCAAGAACTTCAGCCAGCTTATTAAGCACTTTCACGGATGGATTTGCCTCGCCACGTTCAATCTTGTAGAGCGTATTGATGCTAACCTGAGCCATTTCTGCTAAGTCAGGTTGTAAAAGGCCAAGTAACTGTCTCCTTTCTCTAATTACAACTCCGATTTCTTTAATTGTCATTATAATGTGATTTCCGTTAAATATAAAGGGTATTTAAAGGAAAATGAAACAATAATCACATTATAGTGTGATTATTGGTAAAATATAGAAGGTTTTTCTTTGTTAAACCAGAATATCACAATATAGTGTGATTTTAACTATCTATTTTTGTTTAATGAGTGGAAAATTGTGATGTCACCGATTTTAGCTAGATATCTTGATTATTTGGGGGTTGGTGGAATATAATCTCACTCGTCCAAGGCTTTTAGTTTTTTTGTCTCAATTAGTGCTTTTTAGGCGCCCTATTTTTTGTTATCAATCCTGCATCTTGTAGTTTTCTTCCTAGCTTATCATCTTTAGCCAAATTCAGGATATCGCTTTCAAGTCCTAAAACCCTTAGCACATTTAAATAATAGCCAATGCTTACACTTGGTGAACCTTTTTCTATACTATAGATAGTCCTTCTGCTGATTCCAGTCCTTTCAGCCAGCTGATCTGCACTCAACTTCCTGCGTAGTCGAGCAAGCCTGATCTGCTCACCGACTTGATCCATGAGTTGCTGTAACTTTGGCAATACTATTGGTTTGCTCTTTCCCATAACTTGCAATTAGAGTAACAAATTTATTATTATTTGTGCATTTAATTGCCACTTATAAATAGAATTATTCGACTGTAGCTATTGTGTCGTCTGATCCTGTCTATATTCAACGGTTTCTAAAAATATTTCCACAAAAAAATCTAACCAAATAACGACAATTCTAGATAACGCAAACGTTCAGCGATAAATCTGAAATAAAAAGTTTTTTGGGAGAAGTAAACTTAGATAAGCTTCGCCTCACTCCCCAACTTCGGATGATAGGATGGCCGATACTCTACAATCCCCCTGTCTTTTAATTCAGAAATACATTTATGGTAAGTGACAATACTTTTTACCCCTGAGAGTTTCATGATCTTTCTACGCGATATTTGAAAGGGATTACAGCGTTTCTGCTCTTTCCAAAGTTGGAGCATCGCTAAATAAACTGAAACACGGCTTGGTTGAAGATCTGGTTCTTTTACGATCCTTTCCACTAAGCATTCCATTCTGAGATCTGTCATAATCCTTGATTTTTTACTGCTTAAAAAGTGATTTCAGCTCTTCAGTTTTGTAGTAGTAAAGTCCAGAGATTTTCACAGGATGCACTACTCCGCGGATGCGTAAGTTCTGCAAGGCTGCATCGGAGATGCTCAGCATTTTTTTGACATCCCTACTCCTTAGCCATTCTTTACTTTCTGCCTTGGGTTCATCCTGCTTTTCCAGCAGTTCCTTTAGGTCGGCAAACAGCTGAATGCGTAGTGTATCCAGGTCTTCTTTGGTGATGGTTTCCATGGTTTTCTATTTTCAGGTTCTCTAGATTTAGTTTTTGTCATTGTCCTCTTTGGAGGATAAGCTGACCTTGCTTTGGCTCATCCGGTTGAAAGTAGGCAGGTAGTGGATGTAGCCGTATTCATGGAGCTGGCGGATGATCTTAAAATAAGTGGCAGTGCTGGATATTTTGGCTGATTTCATAAGCTCTTCCCGCCTGATGGGAAAGGGTTCTTTTCCATCAAATTCTTCCCTTACATGGAGCAACACGGAGAACATCCCGATATGGGACAGACTGATCCTTGGATCTTTATCAATCCTGGACATAAAGTTCTCCAGTGCTTTTTTTATCTGCTCCATTCTGGGGGAATCAACCGGCTATTCCTGCACTTTTCCTTTTTCTAGTTTTCTTCGAGGGTAAATTTTCCGACTCCTCAGTGACATCCTTTTTCTGGGATTTAGACTGGGATGTTGAGGCTTTTTCTTTCTGTGATTCTGAAGTCCTCATCTGGTTGGAGTCATACACATTGAGGTTCTTGAATTGGGGACTTGCTTCTATATAGCGTTTTTGGTCACCGCCATCCAGTTGGAATGTGACCGATTGGCGGTTTCCTTTTTTAAGTGAATCCTGCAGCCTGGATAGATCATCCGGATTATTCAGCTCTTTGATCGGATGTTTTTCCAGCGCTTTATTAAGGTCAAAGCCGTAATTCTCATGGAACTGCTTGAGTTTAAAGTTGCCCTGATTGTCGGTTTCCTTAAAGTCCAACTGCACCCAGGCATTGTACTTTTCCTGCTCTTTGTTGACCAGGTCTTTGTTGACAGCACGTCCGTCCAGAAGATTATAGCCTTCTTTCAGGGTGATGTTATTGTCCTTTCCGATGTAAAAGGTATGGTTGATGGCCGGTTCATCCTGCCCTGATTTGGTCAGACTCAGATCGTATTTATTGAAGAAGTACATATCTGTCATGGATGACTTTTTGAAATGCAGATCGGCATTGACCGTATCCCCTCCGAAATCTGCCTGATGTTTTAAGGTAAAATCCGTTTCTCCTTTTTGAATGTGCTCCTTTATCGGGGCTTCCAATACTTCTCCGAATCCGGTGTACTTGACCTTGTTTTTGAGGTAATCAAAATTTTGCTCGTTCATGATGTTCAGTGTTTATGGTTAAAATGAATATGGTTTTAACTTTGTGATCAGGAACCCATGGATTATTCCACAAGGAATGCCTGTATAATGTGTCGGTTCTTTACTTTGATTTTCAGATGTCTGCCTCCCTGCTGTTCCATCAGTTGAATTCCGAGATGTTTTTGATCGGGAATGGTGAATTTTGAAAGTGCGACGACCAGAGTCTGGGTAGATTGTGCGGGTATTTGACCGGTCTTGCCCAAGATCATGACTGGTATCTGTTCCAGTTCCTGTGAGGCGGTCCGCTTTCCCTGTTTATTGTCGCGGATAAAAAAGCGGAATTGATCAACATCATAGTTGATATTGGTCTGGTTCTCCAGTTTGATCTGAAAATACAGCAAGTCATCTTCGATGTAAATTCCCGTCAATGAAAGTCCTGTCATATATTTCCGTTGTCGGATCGGCTTTATCTTTCGGTTTTTGATGGCTACCTTTTTAGCAGTTTCCAGGATTGCTACCTCACTGGGAATGTCTTTTTCAAATTCAGCCAATCCACGATCAGACTCAGGTAAGATTTTTAAATTGAGCTGTCGGGGATCTTTCAAATACTTCACCGTAAAGGAGTAGAACTTTCCGTCTGCGGTTATTACTGTCAGGTTGCTGTCCGCCAGCTTGTTATTTTCTGCCTTTACCTGAAGGATGTTTTCAACGGTTCTGGCTTTCTGGACTAAAATATTTCTAGAACCCCTGTCCACACTTATGATGGCCTGTGGAAAAATCAGGTTGGTGGTCAGCTGATCGCTGATACTGATCGGGGAGGCAGAGATGCCTTCAGTTGTGAAGGAGGAGTTGGATTGGGCCACTCCGGTGATCGGATGCTGGAATGATAGCATCAAGATCAGAGCTGTTACTCCTGTCCATTTTATATGGCTCATGTTCATGGGATTGTGTGGTTTAATGGTTGAGGTTGTTGTTTTGATCGTTGAGCCATACCTGATAGCCTGCCTTGAGTGTGAACTGGACCTGCTTGATCTTTTTCCCTATGAGGCTTTTTGCTGTTTCGATTCCGGCACTTGCGGCCTGGGCTTCCAGAGAAGTGTCAAATGCATTGATCCCAAATCCCTGTATTGCCCGGTTTCCTGATTGTGCACCGACCTCCCTGTTGAGTGAACCCGGAATGTGAATCCCTTCCATTCCATCCGAATTGTGTACGGTTAAGTCCACAGGAATAAGCTGATCAATTACTCGGATATGCTGGATGGAAATACCCAACCTATCCCCGTTTAGCGAAGCAATTCCATACACCAACTGGTCTTTTGGGATAGATAATCCTTTGATCGTAGTTTCTTCGGTAAGGCGGAGTTTGATAGTGGCTCCTGAAGACAGGGTCTGGGTTTCATGGATCACCGCCCGGATGGATTGAGACCGGGAATTTTTTCTGGTTGGTGTATCCAAACCATAAAAGCCATTTGATGGTGAGTTATTGCTGACTTCAGTGGGACTTTCATTTGCTGACTCCAGACTTGAAATTGACTGCGAGCCATCACTTGGAACTACAGAAAAGGTTTGGGATTTCACTTCGTAGTTTTCTGACCGTAATCTTGCCTGCACCCGCTCTGGATGCTGTATGTCCAGGATCTTTTCAAGCAGCTCACCCATCTGTTGCATTTCAGGATCGGGTTGTGCATTGCCGGCCTGCATCTGTTGCATCATCTGATCCAATCTGTCTAGATCTGAGCTTAGTCCAGGATCTGCTGTATCTTGTTGTTCAGGAATCTTTTTTGCCAATGATTGATCAGGCTCCTCAGCAAGCGTACGGTTGAGTGCTTCCAGTTTATCAAGAAGCTTTTTTTCATTGGGATCCTGGAATTCCTGCAAGGATGTACCAGTGACAGGACCAATAACTGATTCCTCTATTTCAGATTGCTTTTCTTTTGTAGGGGTACTTTCAGGATTAAAAGCCATTCTGTAATAGGGATCATTTTTGACCTCCTGCAGGAATTTTGCGGAGTCTGACCGGGACTTTTGGTAATGCCCCAGTTTATCCAATTCTCTGGATTTGTTGTCTGCAATACCGGGTAGTTCCAGATTGATTCCGGTTTGCCGGGTTTGTGTTGGATTGTTTCCGGTGGTGCTCCCTCCGCCCATCGCCCAGAAAGTAAGGGTCAGAAATGGTAGGGTCAATAGCGGCAGTATCAACAGAAATTTCCTCTTTTGTTGTGTTTTCAGGCTGATTTCATTAGTCATGGCTGTTATTGATTTGTGGTGTTGAATAGTAATGGAAAAGACTATCGGTTGCGGTGCTTTCATTTTTCAAGTCAGGAAAGTAAGGAAGTTGGGAATCCGGGATTTCTGTGGGCAATGCGGTTACTACACCAGGTTCCCCAGATCTCAGCAAAGAGATACTTGGTACCGAGGAAATAATCAGAAACAGCCCAAGGATCAGGTATTTGGAGAATTTGCTTAGCTTCTCTGATTTTTGTTGGAGCAGTGACGCGAATTTGTGGGCTTTGGATTGCCCAAATTCACAGACAGACTGAAACGGATTTCGATAGCTTAGTTGTGTAGGTTTCATGATCAGCGGTTTTGGATGTTTATATCAGTGTTTTCCAAGGTTTTCCAACCCTCGATCAGGAAGCCATGGGGATTGTTTTCACTTCGGGAGACAGCCCGCAGAAAACCTTCCGTAATGAGTTTTCGGGTCACAATGGAACCTGTACGGATCAATCGCTGGGTACCGTAATAGCGGAAATAGATAGGGGATTGGTCTATGGCAACCTGTATGCTGTCCATGCTGATTTCCTGGCTGATATTGCCTGCAATGATGTTGGAGTAGTAATTGCTTTCAGTTAAGTTATCGTATTGCCGTTTTGCGGATGCATCTGCCAGATAAAGGGCTTTGCCGGTATTGGCTATTATTACTTTTTCATCAGGATCAAGGGTAAAGAAATACAGGTGAAAAACGGCAATATGATCCTTGGCCTCAACTTCCAAATTATCCCTGCGGTCTGTGGCGAAGGCTTCCAGTGCTTTTCCGTTGGCCAGGATATAGACTTTTTGCTGCAATGCGGCAGTCATTTGCTGGCTTTTGTAGAGGGTAAATCCTGAAAAGAATAGGCAGCCGATAATCACCACAAGGGTAAAGAGGCGGATTTGTCGGAAGGCAGTATCGATATTTTTTGGTTTTGTGAACATGGCTTTTAGAGTTATGAGTTGCCTTTGAGCTTATTGGATTGATAATCATCTCCGTCCTTAAAATAGCCGGAGGAAGTACCGAATGAAGCCATGGATTGTCTGATACCTGCTGCTTTATCGCCAAATGAATCAGCGGCCATATTGATTCCTTTTCCTGTTGCAATTGCTGCGGTTCTGCTCATTGAAACTGTGGTTAGTGCACCTTGGGTAAAAAAGCTCGTTGCTTTATGGGGAAGCGACCCACCTGAAGCGGCATGGACAATGTAGTTGGCCACTGATGGGACGGAGAAATAGCCGATGATACCGATGATTAAAAAGATCAGGTATCCTGTATCTGTGGCTGAAAAGAAGGTGTCTCCGGTGCTTTCGATCTGGCCGATATCCAGGACAAGCATTTTTTGCTGGATAGTGCTGATGATGGCCCCGAAGATATTGGCCACCGGAAGCCAGAGGTAGATGTTGATATAGCGGGCCAGCCAGACAGTAAGTGTATGCTGGAATCCATCATAGACGGATAGACTGAAAACCAAAGGGCCAAGAATGGATAAGACAATCAGCTGAAAGGTTCTCAGTGTATTGATGCAGAGAGCGGCTGCTTCAAAGAGCAGTTGTAAAACTTCAGCAAGGGCCTGCTTGATCCAGTGCTTGAAGTTGAAACTCCATTTTGCATTTGAAAAGAGTTCGTTATTCCATAAAGATTCTAAAAAACCTTCATCTGGTGCATGACTGTCTTCTGGCAAACCTTGAGTGTATTTCAACCATTTTTCATAATCCCCTTCGCGGTGGTTGCTTCGGTAAATTTGACCTTTAATCGTGCCTTTTATGACTTCTTCTTTATGCTTCATCAGATTTTCAATGGCTTGATTGGAATTGTTCATCATGGAAGCTGTCGCGCTGACAGTCGGGTTCATCACCCCATTGATCAGGGAAAGGACGGATGGGAATATCATGATACAAAAGCCGATTACGAATGGACGGAATAAGGGATAGAAATCTATGGGTTCAGCATTGGCAATGGACCTCCAGACTCTGGAGGCGATATACCATAGTGCACCAAAGGCAGCAATCCCCTGTGCCACACTGATTAATTGGCTGCATAGCGGCATCATCTCGGAATAAAGTTCTTCCAAAACTCCATGGAGTCCTCTATCATAACCCACTTGGGCATGGGTCGGCAACGGAAGGAGGAACGGGAGTAGAAGGATAGCGATGGATTTAAGAAGTGCTTTCATGGTGCTTGGTAGGCTTAGTTGTCCCTTTTTCGATAGAGGTTTCTGATCCCGTTCAATTCCTGGCTTGCCTTGGATCGGCTGATTGCCAGAACTTGGGTTTCCTGATTGAATGCGGAGAGGAAAATCAGCTTGTCCTGGATGTCCAGGTGGATGCGGTCTATGGCTTCCAGCCGTTCTTGATCGGACATTCTCAGTTTTCCAGCAGTCAATACCATAGTCAGTTCATCGAGTTGTTGTAGGCTCATTTCAAAGAGATTTCCATAGACCTGGGACAGGTAGGAGATTTCATTGACGGTAAAGTGTCCGGAGGATTTAAAGCCTGCAAATGCCCGTTTGTAATCCTTGACCAGCTTGATTTGGTAGCTGATGATTTCCGCAACTTTATGGTAATTTCTGACAGCAGGGCTTACCTGAAGCAGTTGATTGAGGAAGGATTCATGCAGGCTGAAGTTCCCCGAGGCAAGATTTTCTATTTGGGAATAGCCTGTTCTCAGTGTAGTGTACCCTTTTTCCAGATCAGTCAGGATCTGCTTGAGCTGGCTCAGCTTGATGACATTGAGCAAGAGTTGGGCAGCCTCGTCGGTCTGGGATTTCGCAGGATGGAATCCAAGAGACAGATAAAAAGGGAGAAGAAGAATGATGAATTGTTTCATGACAACTTTAATCTTGGTTTGAAAAAAAGATGTTTTTTCGCTTTTCGATTGCACGGGATTCCTTTTGCCTGAAAAGGCTTAGATCTTGGAAGGTCTGATAAAACCGGATGGTGTAGCTATAGACTTCTTGCATCCGATCATGGATTTGGGCGAGTTGAGAAATCCGTTCAGAATCATTCAGATTCAATTGATCCTTTTCAAGAAGGGTTTGCAGATCAAGCAGCATCTGGTCGAAGTCCTTATTTATGGATAGAATCACATGCCGTATGACTTTTTCTTCTGAAGCTGTAAACCGGTTTTCCATAAATAGTCTGCTTGGAATCCGTAGGGTTAGTTGCCTGGTTTGGGAATAAAGAGCGATGGTTTTTTCTGCTTCTGGATGGTTTTTGATCCAGTCATTAATTGAGGAAAATGAGCTGAAATAACTTTCGTGCTGGACGTAATCACCGTTTTGAATGGAATGTACCAGCCCCAATCCCTTGGATGCCACTTTATAGCCTTCTTTGAGCACTGTCGCATAGGCTTTAAAGGCGACAATCTGTTCTGCCAGATATTTTTTTTGGGTATCTTTTTGCTTCCACCATTCTTCAAATGTTTGGGAATGAGTTGGCAGGGACATACTGGCCAGATAGAAAATGAGAATCAATTTTTTCATGGAATTTCTGAGTTAGCGGTTTAGTCCGTAAAGGTTTTGGATGATGGAAATCTCATTGCTGCTTTTTGCCCGTTGCAGGCTCAACTGTCCGTTGCTTCGGTTGAAGGATTGCAGATCCCGGTAGTTTTGATCCACACGGTTTGCGGTTTCATTTAAGAGAGTCAACCGCTCTCCATCACTCATCTGCAGGGTAAAGGACTTAACCAACAGTGTGAGTTGGTCCAGGTTATCCACGGTAGTGGCCAGCAATCCGGAGTAAACTTTGGCCATATACTCTTTTTCTGCTGCTGTGAAATGGGTGTCTTGCTTTATGGCTGCCCAGACTTTTTTGTATTCGGAGACAATCAGAGTTTGCTTCTGGGTAATGTCACGTACCCGTTGAAAGCTGGAAATTGCCGACTTTACCTGTTGCAATTCATCGAAATACTGCTCATATAGTGCACGTTGCTTTTCGTTCCAGTTTGAGATCTCATCGAGTTTGAGCTTGGACATGGTATTTTCCAATACTTTTTGGGCATTTTGAAGCCAGATGACTTTGTTCTGTTGACGCTGGATTTTGAGATCCATGGCGACAATGACCTTTTTGACCCCGGCTTTGATGATTTCCAGAATGGCAAGTGGAACAGCTGCTTCAGTCCGTTGGGCAGGAAGTGTGAATGCCATACAAAGCAGGGTAAGCACGATAGTTCGGTTAATTTTTTTGAGTGGGTTTTTCATGACATCAGTAGTTAGGTTTGATCTGCGGTGAGGGCTGCAATTCCTTTCTGGATAGAGCCGAAGCGTTCCGCATATTCCATTACCTTGATTTTCTCCGTTTCTTCCGTGGTATAGGCTAGGTATTCTTCTTTGGACACCTCGGTCCGATAAACTTTGGATAGCGTGCCTCCCAGGCTGATAAATACTTCCTTGTATTTGCGCTTGGGATCATTGGCCTTATTCACTGAAAGCACCATGGCACGTTCTTTATCGGTCAGACCCAGAAGTTCCTGGATCTGGTCAAATTTGTTCTGGTATTTGGATTGGTCCAGCAGGATCTTACAGTCACTGTTGTTGATGATGGCCTGCTTGACGACAGGAGAACTGATGATGTCCTCTACTTCTTGAGTAACCACAATGGCTTCCCCGAAGAATTTGCGGACTGTCTTAAACAGGTACTTGATGTATTCTGCCATGCCTTCCTTGGCGATGGCTTTCCAGGCTTCCTCGATCAGAATCAGTTTGCGGATGCCTTTCAGCTTGCGCATTTTATTGATAAAGACTTCCATGATGATAATGGTCACCACGGGAAAGAGAATTGGATGGTCTTTGATGTTATCCAGTTCAAAGACGATGAAGCGTTCCTGAAGTAGATCCAGATTTTCGGTGGCATTCAGGAGGTAATCAAATTCACCACCTCTATAATAAGGACGGAGCACATAGAGGAAATTGCCGATGTCAAAATCCTTTTCTTTGACCCTGTCGCTCTCAAGCAATGGCAGAAAGTCGGTTTGCAGGTACTCATAAAAGCTGCTGAAGCTCGGAAACAGGGATTTATCACAATCCAGTTTTTCGTAGTATCCTTTTAAAGCATTGGAAAGCGCCACATACTCACTTCGCTTGAACGTCTCATTGTCTTTTTTCCAAAGGGCTAGCAGCAGTGTTTTAATGCTCTCCTTTTTTTCAGTGTCCAGCTGATCCCCTTCGGCAATGAAAAAGGGGTTGAATCGGATGGGGTTTTTCTCATCGTAGGTGAAATAATATCCATCAACCAAATCGCAGAGTCCTTTATAGGAATGGCCCACATCTACAAGCACCACATGAGTCCCTTGCTCGTAATAGCTGCGGATCATATGGTTGGTAAAAAAGGATTTTCCGCTCCCGCTGGGACCGAGAATGAATTTGTTCCGGTTGGTGCAGATGCCCCGTTTCACCGGTTCATCTGAAAGATCTACGTGAACTGGTTTTCCGGTGAGCCGGTCTCCAAGCCGGATTCCAAAAGGACTGAGTGAACTCCGGTAACCTGTTTCCAGATTGAGAAAACACGACGCCTGCTCCACAAAGGTGTCAAAGCTGTCGTTCATGGGAAAGTCGGCGCTGTTGCCGGGGATTCCTGCCCAGAATATCTGTGGGGCTCCGACGGTTTCCTCTTTACCGGTAGCTTCGAGTTGGGCGAACGCAGCTCCAACCTGCTTTTTGATTTCGGGGACTTGGGTAGAATCTTCTGTCCAAGTCAGGATATTGAAATGTGATTTTACAGGGAGGCGCTGCTCGCTGATGGCTTCATTTAAGAAGTCGTTGGTCGCATCTCTTGCTATTGCATTTTCCCTGCTGTAATTGGCAAGGGACTGGAGACGGAGACGTTTGGACTCCAGTTTTTTTAGGGTTTGCTGCGCGTCCTCGATAAAGATGTACTGATTATAAATGTGGTTGCAGGGTAAGAGTTGTCCCAGGGCAGAGGCAAAACCCACACTGAATTTGGTGGTATCGGTGCTGTATTTGTCATAGTTGATCCGGCTTCCGCATAACGCAGGGAGCTCATCTGCATTTGATAGGGTAAACAGACGGCATTGCTTATTGCCCACCGAAAGGCTGGGTTTAAAACTGATGTCTAGTAACCAGGTCGGTTCATTACTATCAGACAGGCTGCAATATTTTTCAATGATTCCTTTATGTGTTGGAGTGCTGAATAGTGATTCTTCTTTTAGCCTGTTTAGCTGCACAAATCCGCTGTCAGTTAGGATGCGTTCAAACTGTCCGCATGCATCCAGAAAGTTGGGTAGGGTATCAGCCAGGATAAGTTCTTCGGGAATAATATGGGAACGGTGCAGGGTGGAGGAAAGGCTGCTGGATGCCTTCCTGTTTTTGGGGGTTAAAGTCAGGAACAGGTAACAACTGTGGTCCAGAAAGGGACGCTCATGGAAGAATCGCTCGCTGCTTCTGCGCAGGAAAGTTTGATCCGATTGCATAAAGTCAGCTTGATGTTGGCTTTCAATGAACCAGTCTTGCTTATGCAGAATGCTCTGTTGGGGAAGAGTTTTAATTGCTTTGATCCACACCTGGTGGAAGGCTTCGTATTCTCTGTCACTCAGGGTGAAGATCTCCGGAAGTTCCGCCTGAAAGGCTACCGTGATATCCCCTTGCTTGGAAAGGATACAATCCTGCTCAATGCTTAGGATCGGGAAACATGTTTCAAGGGATCTTTCCATGGTATAGTTTAATTGTTGTTTGCTTTTGGTAATAGATTAGGTTACTAGAGTTTATTTTTTGGACTTGAGTTTTCGATAGACTCCCCGTGATTTGATTCGGATGTTAAGGGGTATCCGTCGGTGGGCCAGCTTTTTCATCATGCCATGCTCACCGTAGGTATGGCTGAGTTGATAGATTTTGACGACTAGGAATGTCCCAGAAATAGCGATGATAAAAAGACAGATAATTGGATTGATTCCCAGAATGTAAAGGATGGCAAAGGCTACAAGTAGTGCCAGCACACCGGCACCGAGGTACCAGATGTACTGGGCTTTTAATCCCTTGAATTCAATGGGTTTGTTGATGCCTTTGTTGATCCGATAGATGCTGATGGACATATGCTAATGAGCTTTGGGAAGGTTGGTTGACTAAACCCCGAAGAAGGATTGGATGACTGTGGCTACTACCACCAAGAATACACAGCTGCCAAACCATGCGGCTGCCACTTTTCCGGTATCGGGATCTCCGGCATTCCATTTTTGATAGACTTTGACAGCTCCAATCAATCCGAGAATGGCACCGATAGCATACATCAGACTGGTGCCGGCGGCAAAGTAACTTCTAACCTGTCGGTCTGCTTCGGCTATTCCTGCCAGTCCATCCTGGGCATTTGCTTTAAGAGTGGAGAGTCCAAGTAGGAGTGTAGAGAGGAGTGTTGTACGGCTGGCTGGATACTGATTTTGTTTGTTGTTCATGGTATAATCATTTAGTGGTTGTTTGAAAAATTTGATAGTTAAGAAGGATTGGGGTAAGGGGAATTTGCCGTCCAGGCTTCTTCGATTTCGGATTCACTGAAGTTGATCCTACAGCGTTTGGCTGCGTTTTCTACAATGAAATTGATAACGGCAACCCGGTAGGCGGGAGCCCGAAGCCCGGGGTGGCTGGACAGTAGTTGGATCAGCTGAATGAGCAGTGTTTCCTTACTTGTCATGTGTGCCGCCTTCCCAAGGATGCCGTTTAATTCCGCAACAGTTGCTTCCAGCTCTTCAAAATGATCAGTGGGATATCCGTCAGTCCTCTTTCTATCTTGCTCCCCTGCATGCTGACTGTTTTGACTGATCTGCTTTATCTTTCCGGAAAGCAGGCTGCGGAATTCTTGTGGATAGTATAATCCGATGATGGTTAAGTAATAGGCTGTCAAGCCTATTGCTAAAGTGCTGAAGTATGTGTTCCAGGTAATTGCTTCCAACATAGTGTGTCTGTTTTGGGTCTCGGCGGTTATTTTGTCCCGCTGACAGAAGCAAATTTGTAATGTGTAAATCCCTGTTTTTTACACCGTTGTGGTAGCTACCAAAAAAAGTTTTCGAAAAATATGTATGTAGGATCAGGTAGGGAAATAGGCTGAAATAATAAGGATCACGTCCATGTTTTAATGGAACATTTACATAAATAAACACTTTGCATAATGCGAATTATGTAAAGTTTTACATAAAGCCCACAACCATCCATCCGGTAATTTACCTCCTCCAGAACAGGGTATGCGATTGACCAACCGGATCAAGGATCAGGAAAGATTTTGGATATTCCGGTTCTCGATCACCTTATTATGACAGCTGAAGGATATTATTCCATTGCAGATGAAGTGGAGCTTTTGGCTTCCAAAATCCTTATCATATTATAATATGGTTAAGTTATATAGTGTGAAATGAATTAAAATTTAACACTGAAAAAAAATATTTTACTATGCAAAAAATATTTCGTCCTATATAAAATGAACTTCTTATACAGGTAATTTATAAAATAGTTCACAAGTATAAAATAGATCAGTATCAATACCCTGCATAGGGTATTTTTTATTTGAAAACTTTTGAGTTGTATTGGAGGAAACTCATAGATACTAACCATTTACATGATAAGAAATTCACTTTTGGCTATTGTCCTTTTCTTGGGGTCAATCAGCCTCTTTGGTCAAACAAATACCTTTCCAGCTTCGGGAAATGTTGGCATAGGTACTTTGAGCCCCGTACTTCCCTTGCATGTTAAAACTACCGGAGCTAACCGGGTGAGGTTTGAATTTGGGGGTAAAACAATCGATTTAGTAAGTTACGGTACAACATCAGAACCATATGGTAGTGCAGCAGGGGTTTTCATGAGTGGTCAAGATGGACTTATCATGACAGGTGCCGGGAATAATTTGAGATTTATCACAAATAATGGAGGATATGCCGAACGGATGCGCATTCTGGCAAATGGAAATATTGGCATTGGAACAAGTTCCCCATCCCATAAACTCCATGTTGTCGGTTCAGGAAGGTTTAACGGTAGTGCATCAAGTTACACAGAGATCAACTCCAATGCTAGTGGAGCTTACATGTGGCAATACAATGCTGCCGGTAATTTAAGCTGGGTTATCCGTGGATATGCTGCTACATACCAGGCAGAATTTAGACATGGAGGGATAAGCGTTAATGGCACAATCAAAACAAATGAAGTCAACGTGACAGCTACAGGTTGGGCGGACTATGTTTTTGATGATTCCTATTCTTTAAAGCCGCTGGAAGAAGTACAGAAATTTTATCAGACCAATGGCCATCTGGAAAATATCCCTACCGAGAAAGAGGTGCTGGAAAATGGGGTGAACCTTTCTGAAATGACAGTTAAACTACTTGAAAAAGTTGAGGAGTTGACAATTTATTTGGTGAAGCAAAACTCTAGAATTATTGACCTTCAAGCGGAATTGGAATCTTTAAAGTCTATACAGTAACATATAAATGATGATGAAAAATTTACTATTGCTTTTAATCCTGGTCATTTTCTCTACTTCAGGCTTCGCCCAGGTATACACCAATCCAAGCACTGGTGATGTAGGCATAGGTACCAGTTCGCCGCTGTCAAAGTTACATGTAAATGGTTCTAGCAGATGGATTGGAAATAATCAGGATGTGATCGAAATAAATAAAACAGGAAGTGGTCATTTTATAAGGCAATCAACTAATAATCTTTCATCTAATGCCTGGATTTTGAGAGGTTATTTGTTAGATGGCTCTCAGGCTGATTTTAATCTTGGTGGAATCAAGGTAAACGGCACTATTAAAACCCAGGAAGTCAATATCGCCGCCTCTGGCTGGGCTGATTTTGTATTCAAGCCTGATTATAAGCTAATGCCTTTATCAGAACTGGAAGCTTTTATACAAAAGAACGGCCACCTTCCCAGTGTTCCCACTGAAGCGGAGGTAATGGAAAACGGGGTCAATCTGGCAGAGATGAATGTGAAGCTGCTGGAGAAAGTGGAGGAGTTGACGCTTTATGTGATTGAGCTGAAAAAAGAAGTTGAAGAATTAAAAGCCATGCAAAACAAGTGAAAATGAATAGTTTGAAAATATTCGGAGTATTGCTCTTGCTACTGACTGCTCCATTTAACCTATTTGGCCAATTGCCGGGAGATGTTTCTTCACAGATCGAGAAACTGACTCTGTATATTCTCCAGCAGGCCAAAGAAATCGAAGCAATAAAATCAAAGTTGGATTTATGACTAAAATCTATAATTATGCCTTTTTGATTTGGCTTGTATCTGCCCCTATCGCGCTTCAAGCCCAGATTAAAGAACCGGGATTTCCATCGGCCAATGCTGCTTCATTGGGAAAATACGGGGATTATCCCGTGAGTCATCATACCGGTGTACCGGATATTTCCATCCCAATATATACAGTCCAGGAAGGTGATTTAAGCCTTCCGATCTCTATGAATTACCATGCTTCAGGAATTAAAGTAGATGAGGTAGCAAGCTGGGTCGGTTTGGGATGGAGTCTTAACGCGGGAGGGGTAATCACAAGGAGTGTCGTAGGTGCTCCCGATGAAGGCGGGTATCCACTCAATGGCAATGTGAGGTCTGATCGTGGGGGATGGGGTTGGTACAAGAATGGAGGTTATCCTCCTGAAATGTTTGATTGTGGAAGTCCAAATCCTGGATGCTTTTCTACCCAAGTGGGTTCAGAATGTGATTGCTTAAATTACTATCAAGATGCTGCCAATGGTTATTTGGATACAGAACCTGACATTTTTACATTCAATGTCATGGGGCATTCCGGGAAATTTTATTTTGATGAAAATAAACAACCCCACTTTATTCCCAAAAAAGATTATATAGTAAAACCAATTGATGCACAGTTTAGTGCATGGACCATTACTGCTCCCGACGGAATGGTGTTTTATTTTGGTGGAGCGGGAGCAACAGAAAACAGCTTTTCAGGATTGTCAACATTGGATATGCCGAAAGTATCCACAAGCTGGTACCTTACCAGAATTGAATCCCCTAATAAAAAGCATAATATTTACCTAACCTACGTTGCAGAAAACTATAGTTATGGTACAAGAGGCGGACATTCCATGACATACCAAGAAGGTAATAGTTGCCCTTTGATAGGCTCTTTTAATGCCGAAACACTGCCAACAATAAATAATATCAATGGTATTAGGTTAAGTAAAATAACTACCGGTTCCCTTTATACAGAAATCAATTTTATTGCCTCAGCAAGTCTTCGAACAGATTTAACCTCATTGAATTCAATTTTGCAGAACAACACTCAGGCAAAATCCCTGGAAACTATTGAAATTAAGAACGGCTCAATTTGTAAAAAATTCACATTAAAACATTCGTACTTTCAAAGCCTGACTTCCAGCTCATATCCGGCTTATGGCCACACATATGATGCCAGGAGGTTGAAACTAAACTCGATTCAAGAGTCTTCCTGTACGGGATCCATTCTCTTCCCAGCACATCAATTTTCCTATATCGAGGGGCCGGCCTTTACCATGGCAAGAAGATATTCACTTGGTAAAGATGCCTGGGGTTATTATAATGGTGCGGATTCAAATCAGGGTCTGCTTCCTACCATGACTGTTTTTGTAAATCCCTGCGGCTACGTTAATTTTAATGGCGGTGCAAACAGGACCTCAAATGAAACCAAGATGAAATCCTGGACACTTAATGAAATTACTTTCCCTACGGGGGGGGCCTCATTATTTGAATATGAAGCCCACCGGTATATAGTTGGTAGTGTGACAAATATTGTTGGAGGATTAAGAATAAAAAAAATAACCAGCAATGATGGAAAGGGAAGTACAATTGTAAAAAACTATACCTACGACAGCGGGATATTGTATGCGGGCTTACCTAAATATGATCAATATCCCAAGGGTCAAAGTAATGAGGCAACCGTATACTATAGTGCGTTAAATATTGGTACCATTATTAGTTCGTCACCGAATCCTCCCTTAAAAACCACATTGGGATACCATATTGGCTATACAAATGTCACAGAAACGAGATCAGATAACAGCCAGATTGTTTTTTTCTATGTAAATGGACATCCTACAAATTTTAACCTGAAGTATCCGGCAGCACCACCATCCTATGATTTTGGTTCGGGAGAACTAAAAAGCAGCACCCATAGAGATAATGTAGGGGTCAATAAATATTTTTCAGACAATATCAGTTCCCAAAAAGGCACCCTTAATTCAACTTATACCATTAAAGTTGCACTACTTCCTTGCTATAATAATGTGACACCTGGGGATTGTTCCGAATTACTACCCTTTTATACAGAATATTATCTAAAAAGTGCCTATCATCTCCTGGATAAAACAATCGAAATAAAGGATGGAGTAACTAAGGAGATCAATTATACTTATACATCTGATTTAAAGCATTCCAACCCGAAAACAATTACCGAAACCAATAGCGATGGAAAAGTAGTGAAAAAAGAATTCACCTACCCCTCCGATGCCGGATCAGGTGCCCCGGCTGTCATGTGGGACAATACCCTTTCAACCTACAGGAACATGACCGCGCCCGTTATCAGAGAAAGAACCTTGGTCAATAACGTTCTGAAACAGCAGCAGGTAAATAATTACCAGTTATTATTTACCAACAAAGTACTACTGACTTCAGTTGATGAATACCCTACAGGAACAAGTGAATTTATTAAAACCAACTATACTTATGATTCAAACGGCAACCTGACTGAAAGCAAAAGGGGGAACAACCCCTCGTCATCTTTTCTTTGGGGCTATAAGAATATGTTTCCCATAGCAAAAGTGGATAATGCCTCAAAGAATGAGTTTTTCTTTACGAGTTTTGAGGAAGAGACCGCCGGTGTAACTACATCAGATTTTAGATCAGGTACCAAAAGCAAAACAGGAGGCTACACTAAATCATTAACAGGATTGACTACCGGCAAAACCTATATTTTGAGCTATTGGCAAAAACCGTCCTCCACATGGGTATACAATTCCACTGAGGTGGTTTTGACAAGTCCCACTACCTCATACACTATTTCTTTGGCCGGACAGGTTGATGATGTCAGGTTTTACCCCAAAGATGCTTTGATAAACACTTATACCTACCAGCCCAATATTGGCATTACCTCCCAATCAAATCATTTTGATGATGCCTCCTTTATGGATTACGATGAATTTGGGCGGCTGATAAGCATCAAAGATTACAATAAGGATATTTTGAAATCCTATACCTACAATTACAAAAAATCCATCCTTGTCTCTCCCAATTCATTATCATTAACAGGCAGCAGTTCTTCGAATACTGTGAATGTCACATCCACCATTAATTGGACTGTTGAAATCCCTCCTGCCTCAAACTGGATTTCTGTCACACCAACTTCAGGTTTTGGGGATCAGACCTTAACAGTCAATGTCGGACAAAACAATACGACTCCCAGAACAGGTTCTTTCAAAGTTAAAGGAGATGGGTTAGAAAGCACCGTAAATATTACCCAATCAGATGGAAGTCCATTTTTGACAGTTTCACCATCAAGTTTAACGTTTGGATCCAGTACATCAGCATTACCGGTCTCAATTCAATCAAATGTTGCATGGACTACACAGATTACTTATTGGTCCGGAAGTAATTGGCTTAGTCTACAACCAAGTTCAGGCACTGGCAACGCCACAATGAATGTTGTTAAATTACAATCTCCACCATCCGGTCAGCAATATAATGCAGAAATAAGGATTACAGGTGGTGGATTCACTAGGTATGTATCGGTCACTTCCAATGGTAATTAATCAATCCAATCCTATGAAAAAACAAGATTTTCTTCCCAAAGTTGGTTTTACCATTCTGATTCTAATCAATCTGGTATTAAAATCAAATAGCGTGATGTCACAATCAAATTCTGAAGTCATTGATTTTAAAATCAATTATAAGCAGGAATCACTGGATAAATCAAATAAGTCAAAAAATACGGTAGAGGTAAATATTGATACAGAGCATGTGAAGGATGCCAGTAAATACTTTATAAAACTCGCCCGTATTTCAGATTTGGGAGCCGAAGACATATATCAAAAGGTAATTGATATAAAAGAAGTTAAAAGCAAGGAAGCTAATTCCACTAAGGATGAAGGGTTTATTTTAACTGACCGCGAATTGATTTTTATTATAAATAATATTCCAGGCGATAAATACGAGGTCTTTGTAAGAATAGATAATACCAAAGGAGAGAGTTTCACCCATTGGAAAGAAATAGTTCTGGAAGGTAATTGATCTGGCAAATTAAAACCAGATCAAAGAATAATAAAGGAGACTTGAAATTTATCGCTCCCAATAAGGAGGAGAATAGGAAAGTAAATCCTTTGCCGTTGTCAGTCGAAACGAAATTTGAAATAACACATAACATGAAGTATATGATATCAAGGACATTATCCGATTCTTGCTTATGAAATATATATACTATTTCTTTAGCGGATGCCTGCTTTTACTTTTCTTCCAGGCAAGGGGGCAACAGTTATCAAATGACCAGAATTACATTCTGGAGCAAACTATCCGCACACCGGGGCTAAAAACTACAGGCAGTCTCACAGGAAGACCTGTGAATGAAGTAAGCCAGTTAATATCCTATTTCGATGGGTTGGGAAGGCCTATGCAGTCCATTTCTTTTAAGATGAACCAGAACAATGATAAGGACATTGTCTCTTTCAGTACTTACGACGCAATGGGCAGAGAAGATAAACAATACTTGCCCTATGCCATAAACACCAATGGTGTGTACCAGGCAGAGGCAACTGCCATTACCCAGCAAAGGAATTTTTATCAGCCCGGTTTTCCATCTGATTACCTCAACGCCTATTCCCAGACCCAGTTCGAAATCTCTTCACTCAACAGGCCCGCCAAACATGCTGCTCCGGGCAATGCCTGGAAGATAGGAAGCACCAAGGAAATCAAATTCTCAAGCAGGCCCAGTACAGTAGCAGATGAGGTGCGTATTTTCACCGTGAACGCCGGTGGAATGCCGTTATCGTCTGCAACATATCCCGCAAATGCCCTCCAGGTGGAGATCACCGATGACGAAGACAACAAGCGCACTGTGCAGTACACCGACAGGCTGGGCAGGGTGGTTATGAAAAAAGTCCAGAACACGGCTGCTCCTGAAGGAGCGGGTCATTCCGGCTGGCTTGTCACCTACTATATTTATGATGATTTCGGCCAGCTTCGTGTGGTAATTCCGCCCAAGGCTGTAGAGGCGCTGGTTGCCGCCAACTGGGCGAGTGCGACCAGTACAAACGTGCTCTTTTCTGATGAGCTTTATTTTAGATACACTTATGATGGCAGAAGCCGGATGAGTGAAAAAAGGGTTCCCGGTAAAGGAGCCGAGTACCTGCTTTATGACAGTCAGGATCGCCTGGTGGGTTTTCAGGACGCCAATTTGAGAGCAGCCAATAAGTGGCTGTACACAAAATACGATGGATTGGGCCGGGTAATCATGACGGGGCTGACCACCACCACAACGGCTTTTTCTACTTTACAGACCACTTTGAATTCAGGTTCCAACAATGCAGTGGTGAATAGTAATACAGCCAATATAAAGACAGGGGCCACGATTACCTCTGCCAAGTATGACGGATACAAAGAATACGTGGCAACCAGCACAATTACCCTTCAACCAGGTTTCAGTATGAAGGCAACGGGCAACCAAACTTTCACGGCTAAAATAGGTTCGGCTACCTCAGGGGCTGCCGGAGCCTGGCCGACAGACGAGGGAGAGATCCTTACCGTGAATTATTATGACAGCTATCAGCTACTGCCGGGGTTTGCTTATACTGCTCCGACATCACCTTACTCCGGATTCACTGCTCAGGCCAGTCTAAGGATCCATGGTCTTCAGACCGGGAAAAAGGTCAAGAATCTGGAAACCGGGGAGTTTTATACATCGGCCATATACTACGACGACAAAGGAAGGGTGATCCAAACACTCACCCAGCAACAGTTGGGCGGAGCAGTAAGGTCATCCACGGCCTACAATTTTGAAAACAAACCCACCCAATCACTGACTGCCAACAGCAGCTCGTCGGGTCAGGAAGTCCTGAGAACTTATACCTACAATGCGACCGGGTTTTTGACAGGTGTCAGCCACAAAATTGGAGGCCATTCCCCCAAAACCATTGCTCAAAATACCTACAATGATCTAGGTCAATTGACCTCCAAATCTTTTCCCCAACTTCCTAGCGGAAACCAAACCTATACCTACAACATCCGAGGGTGGCTAAAGACCATGGGTAGCGCTTTGACGGAGGGATATAAGCAGGCCAACTTTTACGAAACTGGAGGTACGGTAAACAACTGGAATGGCAATATCTCCAGAATCGATTGGAGCGGAAAGTCAGTCACCACCGAGACTCCGAAAGTGAGAACCTACAACTATACCTATGACAAGGTAAACCGCCTTACAGCGGCCAACTATTCGGCGACAAGCGAGACCAGCTGGTATACGGTCAATGGAATGGGCTACGATGCCAATGGAAACCTCACAGCCTTGAACCGCAAAAACCAAAGAACTCCTACTACTTATGGTGATGTGGATTTACTAAGCTATACATATCAGTCAAACAGCAATAAATTGATTCAGGTAACTGACGGTATGGGAGCGGGTTCATATACAGCTAAAGATTTCAAGGGGACCAGTAATGAAAATTATCTCTATGATGCCAATGGTAACCTTCGAAAAAATTTAGACAAAAATATCACCAGCATCACTTACAACCACCTCAGCCTGCCCTCTGAAGTGGCATTCAGCACCGGAGCCAAGATACGCTTTGCCTACGATGCGGAAGGGGTCAAGCTGAGTCAGAAGGTATATAATACTTCCGGAGCACTGACCACCACCCAGGATTACATCGGGGAGTTTGTCTACCAAAACGGATCCTTGGACTACCTGATACACGAAGAAGGGCGGGTCGTGTCTGAGCCTGGCGGTCTGTTTTATGAATACTACCTAAAAGACCACTTGGGTAACGTGCGCCAAGTTCTACGAAACTCCACGGCCAATGCCCGTATCGCCACCATGGAGCAATCCAAAGCAGAGGAAGAAGAAAGTCAGTTTACCCAGATCAAGACGACTAGGAAGCGGGAACCCAAGCACAACATCACACAAGGCGGGCAGGAAGTGGCATGGCTTAATGCCCGACGCGGAGAGATGGTCGGTCCGGGAACCTCAGAGGAGGTCTTTGATGGGGACAGCGTGACGCTTTCAGTGCACGGGAAGTTCTTGGACAAAATGAAGACAAGAATTAACAAAGCCAGCTTTGCCACGATGGGTGGCAAGTCCGCCCTGCTGGATCAGCTGAACGAACTGGCTCTGAATACCAGTCGCGCAGGAGGTGCAAATCCGATTGCGGTACTGAATCTGGTGGATATCGTAGCCAAGGACCTGCAAAAGAAAGAGACCCCGGAAGCCTACCTGATCTATGCGCTGTATGACAAAGACAGCAACAGATATGAGGTGGGAAAGAAAGTCCTCACCAGAAACGCAGCCAATCAACATGAGGAACTGGAAGAGAAACTAGCGGTTAAAAAAAATGGCTATATTGAAACATTCGTGGTGAATGAGACAGGCCAGGATGTTTGGTTTGATAACTTTAAGATATTGAGTCAGGGGTCAATTCTTGTACAAGAAACCCATTATGATCCTTGGGGCTTAGAGCTGAGCGGGATTGGGTATGAGTATGCGGGTGTGAAGAAGAATAAGTACCTCTATCAGGGCAAAGAGATGTTGGATGATCATAATCTCAATATTTACGACTTCCATACCCGTGGATATGATCCGGTGATAGGCAGGACTTTGCAAGTAGATCCGATGGCAGATAGCTATTACTCATGGTCGCCATATGCTTGGGTTATGAATAATCCTGTAAAGTACATGGATCCTACAGGTATGTTCAGTACTCATACGGATAAGGATGGAAATGTGGTTGCGGTTTATGATGATGGGGATTTGGGTGTTTATAAGCATTCCAGTTCTGAAATTGAAAAAGCAAAGTCAACCAACACATTGTTAGATAGGGATTTGGATAAGCAACAAGGGTTTACATTGGATATTAATTCATTCAGACAAGGGGATAAAATAAATTATTCCTCGTTTGAAGCTAGAGATTGGATAGATGGTTTTGAAGGCAGGATGAATCAAGGGGTAGCAGCTTTCGGTAATCCAATTTCAAACTTAGCATGGTATGCAGTTAATGCTAGAAATGGTCAAGTTTATGATCCCAAATCATATATTAAAGAAGGATCTCAACTTAGCGATGGTATATATATTAGTCCGAGAGATATTGGGAATTTTGCGGCAGGAGCTGCAGCTAGAATTAATGGAATGAGTAAACTCAACATGATGCTATATTATGGAGCATTCCAAATATCAGGAAATGGAATTGCAGATTTCGTTAAAAATATTAATGAATATAAATCAAAGGCTCTTCAAATAGGACACCCCACTTATGGTGAAGGAGCTATCTCAAATGCTTTTCAACGTATTGGTTTTGAAGGGGTTAGAACGATAGGTGACTTCAATAAAAACTACAGAAAAATATGGCAAGATTAATAGTTGTATTATTAATACTTTTTTCCTGTTCTAATAAAACAGATTTGACCAACTTGAAAGCAAGCTATAAACAGATAGTGGTTGGTAATGAATTTTTAATCATCACAACAGAAAAAGAATGGTTTAATAACAACTTGTTTTTGTTAGATAAGAATAGGGCTATTGTTCAAAAATCTAATCTTCCGTTTGAAAATCAGGTGATTGTTAGATTTGAGGAAGATAAAAATCTTAATCTGTACTATTTTGTAAAAGATCGAAATGAAAGGGCTATCATTGAAAAAACAATAGATGTGTCCCCAGTCTACTTAAATGACCAAATTAATGTTAATCTATTCTTTATCGAAGACTACAAGGGATGGAGAGAACGTAATGTTTTATCCTATGAAGATTTTAATTTAGGGACAGCTGAAATAAGTTTATCTAATGAAAATGTAGTATTGAAAATTCCTTTGAGTGAAATCATACGGCAAAATTCAAAATTTTACAGAGTGATATTTGAAGAGGGATATTTAAATTATTTTCCTATTCAAAATTATGAAAACTTTCATAATGATTTGCAAGCTCTAATCAGAGGTGAGACTAATAATTAGCGAACAAGTACCTTTACAACGGGAAGGAACTGATTGAGGACAACGGGCTTCAGTACTATGACTATGGGGCGAGGATGTATGATGCCACGATTGGAAGATGGGGTGTTGTTGACCCGATGGCAGATCAGATGAGAAGACATTCTCCATACAATTATGCTTTTAATAATCCTATAAGGTTCATTGATCCGGATGGGATGTTTCCAATTGATCCGTTATTTGCAAGGGGGTTTGCTAAGGGAGCATGGGGAGCAGTTAAAGGAACTTATAATTTTGTATCCGAAACTATATCAACAAGAGGACAAAATGTAGTAAACGCTGCCACTGCAGTAAAAGATCTGGCAGTTGCTGGTTATAACGATCCAGGCGGGACAGCTGATGCTCTTATAAATGCGGGTAAGCAAGGGATTGCTAACAGTATAGTTGAAAATGGAAGTGTCCAAGGCGCCTTAGGTGAATTTTCGGGAAATGTTGCAACTAGGGGGGGCTGCTGGAGATAAGGGGCTTTCAAAGTTAAAGTCATTAGGTAGAGTTTCTGATGGGATTGCGGATGTAGGAAAATCTGTTGGCAAGATTCCGGAAGATAGATTATACCATATTTTCGGACAAGAGAAACACGATTTAGGCGATTTTGTAAGTCAATATGGTAATCAGGAAAATGCCTACAATGCAGTTCAAGTCGCAGCTAATCAGGCTTTAACTGACGGTGTGCTAACTCCAAATGCAAAAGGCATATTACCCTCTGGAGATAAAGGAAATATTATAAATGTAGGGGGTACTAATGTTAGGCTAATTGGGGGGAAAGTTACAGATGGAGAGGTGATATTGTCATCATTTAGTCGTAAAGGATTATAATATGGAAAATGAGTTAAATGCCCTAGAAAAGTCTATTATTAGTGAAATAGCTGACATTAATGAAAAGCAGTGTTCATTTCTTAAAAATCACCTTCCTCATTTAAAAGTTAAATCCCGTGAATACACGGGTGTAGGAATGTACGTTAACTTTGTATATGATTCAAACCATAACCCTAATATGTTCAATGATGAATGTGATCTGATTTTATCATCAGATACAAGTCTTGAGTTGGACGTTTTAAAGCATGGTTTAAACTATGAACTTACTGTTACAAAGGGAAGGATTATTTTTTTGGAGCTTGTGACAAATGGAGAATCTTGGAATGGAGCCTTTCAAAAATTTAAATTTTTGAAATGAAATTTCTTGATTCTTAGGTCTAATACGTAAAATTCGGCTTAGTCAATAGGTGTAGATTGTATCTACACCTTCCTATAAAATAGAATGTGTAATTCGAATGGCTTTTGGTGTCAAGATTTATTGTCTAGCAAAGTGTGAGAATAGAATGGTAAGATTATCGGGAAAAAGCCTTCATTTCAAGCCCAATTTCCTATAACTAAGTAAAATGGTTCTTATAGATTATTTAATAATTATTCAGCATGAAAAAACTTATTTTCTTTTTGTTCTTAATTTCCGGAGGTGCCTATGCCCAGGAGACCCTTCAATCGGTGACCAATAATGGAAGCATTACCACCAATAGACTGGGGTTTGAGGATGGCGCCTATGTGGAAAACTGGGATTTTTCCATTTATGGAGAGTCTATGGGCTACCGTGATCCTTTGCGTGTGTATGGTAATTTGGATGGTGCTGCGGCAGTGCTTAAGGATGGAGCCATCCGTTTTGACCGCTCCTATGATATCTTCGAAGAGAACGGTTCTTCCCTAATTATGGTTTATCCTCCCTCTGGAATCCCCTATATCAGGAGATATGGATCCGACTTTACCATTTTTAAGATCTGGAGCCCGACGGCTTCCAGACAGGCCTACGAATCCACTCTTGCCCTGGTCAATGGGGACAATGAGGAGGAGTTTCTCGATCTCTACAATATGAACTATCCCAGCAACAGTAGCTTTGGTATCCGTCTGCAAAAAAGAGGAACAGGAAATTACAAGAAGTTCCACTTTGAGTACAGCGACGGGACTGAACTTTATAAAGTGATGTCACTGGCCCCGGATACTACAGCCGTCTTCCATGGTAAGGTAGGCATCGGAACAGAGGCTACCGGGCATCAGCTTGCAGTAGCCGGAGGGGTATTGGCAGAATCCGTGGAAGTAAAACTGCAGACAGAATGGCCTGATTATGTTTTTGAAGAAGGATATGAAAGACTTTCCCTACAGGAATTGGATCAGTATATACAGGAGAACGGTTCTTTGCCTGAAGTTCCGTCAGCTGAAAAAGTTGCTGATGATGGGATCAATCTCGGCCAGATGGATGCTACATTGCTGAAGAAAGTTGAAGAAATCACGCTGTATCTGATTGAACACCAGAAAAAACTGGAAATCCTTGAAAAGGAAAACCAGCAGCTGAGACAGGAACTTAAAAGTCTGAAGGATGGGAAATAGCCTAAAGATTCTCTTATTGATGCTGTTTATAGTAGTTGGATTTGCTACTACGGCACAGGTGGGTAACAGGCCATCCATGGATCATGAACATAAATCTGACAGTATTCGTCGGTTTAAAATCGAAGACGGGTTGTATGTTGGTGTACATTTGGACAAAAACAGAAAACAACCTTCTGTGCACAGGGAAATCCGGACAGTGAAAACTGATAATCAAGCCTTGGATTCGGCAAAAACAAAGCGGTTTGTCTTGGAAGATGGGTCGGATATTGGAGTGGGGGCAGGCTATAGGTCTGAAAGGGCAAAGAGTTTTGAACAGCGAAAAACCCAAGCTACAGTAGCCAAGAAAAAAACCACTCCCAGCCCTGAGGCAGATACTGTTCAGCAAAAAAGAATTGTTATCCAGGATGGAAAATATGTAGGCACAGCACCTAAAAAAGGCACCCCATGAAAGGTAAAGGTTTTGGTTTTTTATTGTTGATATGCCTATTCTGGGGTGAAGTTCATGCACAAAAAATGCCTGCAACTATTCCCTTCCGGCTTCCCAAAAGTGGACTGAGTACCGGTATCCCCAAACTTCCCACCAAACCCGAAATCCCCTACCTGGAAGAACTCAAACAGATCCAGTCGCTGAAGAAGTCATACGATTCCCTGCAAAATGAACTCAGAGAATTAAAAGAAATCACCGCTGACAGTACCCAAAGGGACAGCCTTTTTACGCTGGCCAAGGAAAGGAGCAGAGAAGTGCTGGAACAGGAAAGCAAAACACTGGAAAGCCTGATCCAAAGTGGGGAGATCCCAGGGGAGGAAATCAAGAATGCAGCTAAAAACACACTGGAACGGGTGAATGAATCCAAAGTAAGGATAGAAGATATCCAGGAAGTTACTGAGCTGGAATCGCTGGTGGACCAGAACAACGAAAACCTCAAGGCACTGACCAATGAATGGCTTATGCCCAAGGTGGAAGAACAACTCACAGGAGTGGTGAAAGAAGGATTTGATCCCAGAGATGCCAAACTTCCTGACTTTTATGGAAAGGATGCGCTGGCAGAACTGATCAAAAAAGGCCTGCCCTCGGAAATTCCCTTTGACAAAGCAAAGGGCCTTGCAACCGAGAAGGCAGGACACATTTCCAATGAATACATCCAAAAGGCGGGAAAGGATTTTTCCAGACTGAAAATCGATTCACTTGGGAATATAAAGACCATTCCATCTGAGTTGAAAAACAAAAAGAAAGAATTTTTTGAGCCAAACCAATTAAAAGAAGAGCCGGTTTTCCAGCGGATAGGAATGATGCTTTGGTATGATCCGTTGACCTCCTTCGGGGATGGACTGCTGCTGGACTATGGACTATCGTACTCCTTTACCCAGCAGTTTGCCTTGATGGGAGGGGTTACATGGAAAAAGCAGTTTGACGACAAGGAGAAATTGAGCAGAGAAGGTCTGGGAATGTTTACGGGATTACGTTTTAGTAAGGATAACTGGTTTGCCCAAGGCACAGTAAACCGCAATCAGGTTACCATCACCAACCCGGCTGGCTATGAGTCCAGGGATTTTGAGGGAAAAGCCTGGGCTTCCAACTTCGCGGTGGGAAGAACCATCCCGATGGGCAACACAATCCGGTCAGTGGTGATGGGTTCCGTAGATCCCTTTTTTGACAAGAAATCCAGTTTATACAAAAGCAGGATCCAGCTGAAGATCGGCTTTGAGATCGGTTCCTTCAGGAAGATCAAGAAAGAAGTGAAGGAGTTGGTTCCGCTGGATGGATTGAAAGAAAAAGGAAATGAGCAGATTGAATATTATTTGAAAGATATTGGGGAGTTGTGATTTTAGTACGTAGTGTGGTTTAAGCGACCCGTAGGGAGAATACTATCTGAGTATAATTTTCGCTGAAATAGGCATTCTCAGAGCCAAGTGTACTGCAGAAATGCTCTTATACCGATAAAAAGAAAAAGTCTAACTTTATACCATGATTACTCCACAACAAGAAAATATTATTAGGCAGATAACCCACAGAGTTCGTCCGACCTTAGTTGGCATTTTCGGTTCCTATGCACGTGGGGAAGAAAATGAAAGCAGTGACCTTGACATTCTCATTGACTTTGATTTGAAAGTGGATCTTTTGGAGCTGATCGGTATCGAACAAGAGCTATCCGAACTTTTAGGGATTAAGGTGGATTTGATTTCATTAAGATCTGTTAATAAGTCCTTAAAGCCATACATAGAATCAGATTTAATTAGAATTATATGATCAAAGATCCTGTAATCTACCTTGAACATATTAGTGCCTGTATTCAAAAGATTGAAGAATATACAAAAGAACTCAATGAAGAAAGCTTTCTACAAAACAGTCTGATCCAAGACGCTGTAATCAGAAACTTTGAAATAATCGGAGAAGCTACCAAAAAACTAGACAATGATTTCCGGGTTAAATATCCGGAAATCGAATGGAAAAAGATCGCAGGAATGAGAGATAAGCTGATCCATGATTATATTGGAGTGGATTTGTGGGCAGTCTGGGCTGTTGTAGAAAGCATCGTTCCACACCTGAAGAGACAAATAGGGGATATTTTGGCAAAGGAAACCAAGGACCGGTAACAATGCGCATTAGCTATGTGCGCGCCACAGCTTGCCTGACGGACCACTCTAACACAAAAAAGGGAGTGGGGTTAGTATCCAGGAAAAGGTGAGGTGCCCCCCCGATTCGAACCGTGCCTGAGGTGGTATTGATTTTCAGCTGTTTAGCAGGCTCTTTTTAGGCAGACTACACGATTCGCGCTTTGAATTATTAACCACTTCATTTACAGGGTACATGACAAAATGGATAACTATTCAATCTTATAAGAATGCATTGGTACAAGACTACTTTGCCCTATGCAATTGCCAAACCCATGTTACTTTTTAGCTAACTCAATCGCCTTCTCCAAAAACTCATCCCTTCTGGCTTTTACTCCGGTAATGGTTCGTTCCACATACACTTCAGGCAGAAAACCTATTCCGTGAAGCTGGGATCCGTCATGCTTCAATACTCTCATTCCTGTAAAGGAGATGGTGTAGTCCCCCGGCAGTGTAAAGCTGTTGACATTTCCGTTGGTACCGGAACTGGGCTGCCCTATAATAGTAGCCAGTTTGTATCCTTCTATAAATCCCAGATAGCTCTCCGCATAGCTTACAGCTCTGCCATCGGTTATGAAAATGATTTTTTTATCTCCCAGAAAAGGTTCTTTCGGCTCCATTGACCATCCAAAATCTGAATATCCCGGTATCTTCTGTTGATCAGGGTAGATGTAATGATCCACCTGCATCCACTTGTGATCATCCTTTTTAAAGATTAGATGTCTGATCAGCTCATGGTTGTTATTGGGATATCCTCTGAGATCAGCAATGATTGCCTTGCTTTTTTCCATCTGGGGCATGATTTTGTTCAGTGTATCCATCGGTACTGCGTCCAGATTGAGATAGACAATTCCATCCTCAAAGAATCTATATCCCGTCTCAGAAGATTTAATTGAATCTTTCTGGGCATAATAGTTCAGTTTCCGTTTAACGTCTACAGTCTTTCGTAATGTCCAGACGGGTATTTAGCTTTCCGGTTATCATCAGAATTGGGGCGGTATAGTCAAACCATCCCTGAGTAGCAGCAGATATCTGGGGTTTTAAGTTTTCGTATAGCTGTTGTGGTGATGTTCCGTTTACCTGCTCAATTGTCTCTCCCGGTTTAAAATCCAGTGTAGGGTCAAATACCTCTGTGATGACCAGTTGTCCTTCAATCCATGCCACATCGATGGGCGGTGCGAAATAGGGGCTCTCAGTGCCTCTGACGCTGACGTGGTTGTCTTTAAGTGCAGAAGTGAGACGCATCAGTTCATCCATATGCCCGTCTAAATCCCCTGCATATGTTCCTCTTAGGCTTACATCCAGTTCTTTTTCCCAGTTTATTCCCATCACATCGAAATAAGGGTAGAAGTGTTGGAATACATTCCAGGCATTGATCAGGTTGCCACAGCGGAAGGATAGGGCAGAAGCATCGGTAGCAGTTGTTTTCTCCCCCGTGGTCATGAAATCTTCGATGTCTGTACTGCTTTTAGGATGGGTTTGCCCGTCTTTACTATAGAGTACCAAGGGTATACTGATCCACAGGTCTTTCCCGATCTGTCTCTTCCAGGTATTGTTGTCCATTGGTGAACCCTCGAAGAGAGGAGGGGCGGGGATCAATTTACCTTCGGCTACCTTGCGATTGTCAGTGGACTTGGGATTTTCGCCTGTGGGATTTTGATTTCCTTCTGTCATCTGAAGAGAATTCACTTTGACACTCCGGTAAAGTGGATTGCCTTTATTCATGTCCTTGGATACGCCAAAATGCTGCCAATATACGGGAAGATACCCCTGCTCAATGGCTGGTATTACCTGAGTTGGCTGATCAGAAGGTTCTCCCATGGTGAAGGTAACGGTAGGGGCAAGAGTTTCAAAGATCCGCTGCATGGTTTGTAACAGCTCTTCCTTGTTTTGGCATTCCGTTACTTGCCCGCTTCCATATACAGAAAACCAACCCCAATCTACCTGATCATCAGACTTCGGAGTGGTTGAGGGGTATCCAGGTGAAGAGTTTCCCGCTTTTTTTCATTGACCAGAGGATTTTCAGGGTCATGGGTGACTTTAGTAATCAACCCCCGGCTATCCTCTTAAAAGGTTTGACCTGAGAGTTCTGTACCTGAAAGGTGGTAGGTTTTGGCAGCTTTTCGTTTTTCCAAAACCCAGTCTAAGTCCTCATCTTCCTAATTCACCATTTCGGATCTCAAGGATTCCTTGTTTCGGGATTCTGATCTGTTCTGAAGATGTTTAATAAGGGCTGAAAGGCGTGAACCGATGATGAGAATGGCGACAAAAGACACCAAGGCAATAAGTAGGGCCGTGCCGATAATACCTGGACTGGACCACCATTGCCCAATGTCAGGATTGGGGACGGTTTGGGTCTGTACTTTGAAAACCAATAGACCGAAAAAGCTTATTACCCTGAAAACAACAGGTCACGAATTGCATTTGTATGACTGGAATAACATAATTGAGGGGATAGGCAATCATATAAGGGATGAATGAAGATCCGCACAGAGTGACATTGTATGTGGAAATTTTAGTGAATAGGCAGACTGAATACTACTTCAAAATTCCATTCTTCATGTATGCTAGCCCCATGACAACAGTTAAAAAAGTAGAATAACAACAGTATGAAACCAACCAGAATTTGGGCAAATCTGGGAGTAGATGATATTGAAAGAACCCAAGAGTTTTATCTAAAATTGTGGTTTAAATAGATTCTGTAATTCATTGACTCATGAATTTTTTATTTCTAATACTATTTCTTCCTGTTGAACTTATCCTGATACTGCTTTGGACTAATGCCATATTCAGACTTGAAGGCTCTTGAAAAATAGGATGGACTGTTGAAACCGACCTGATAAACGATTTCACTTACGTTTCCTTCTTTGTTTTGTAGTAGAAGAGAGGCTTTTTTCAACCTGTACTTCTGAATCAGTTCCTTAGCCGAATGATCTGTATTGGCTTTGAGTTTTCTATAGAGATGTGTACTGCTCATGGCAATTTGCTGACTGATCATCTCTACGCTCAGTGCAGGATTGCTGATATTGGCCTCAATGATTTCCATCACCCGTTTTACGAAGGCATTATCTTCATTGTCAATTCCTCTGGGGTGATCTGATATACCCATCAGTTCCTTATTGAAATATAGGCTCAATTCGGTGCGTCGTGCCAGTAGCTGATCTATGTAAGCTTCCAAAAGGGAGATTTCAAAAGGTTTGGTAAGATACGCATCCGCTCCGACCTGAATTCCTTCCAACTGGTTTGTCGGGAGGCTTTTGGCGGTCAGCAGGATAATGGAAATAGGGCTGGTCTTTGGACTTTCTTTGATTTTTTTGCAAAAGGAAATACCATCCATTACAGGCATTGTAATATCAGAAATAATAACATTTGGCAGGAAGCGATTGGCTTTGAAAAGACCTTCTTCTCCATTTTCGGCGGTAATGAAATGATATTTGTCTCCAAGACTGGTCGTGATAAAGTCGAGTATATCATCATTATCATCAATCAGCAGAATGGTGGTTTTGTCTGACGCTGTTTCTATCTCGGGCAGATTGCTGTGAATACTGTGGGAAGGAAGTTTTTCCTGAGAATTTTGCTGCTCCTCCGCTAGTAATTCCGGAGATAAATGCGCCTTGCCCAAGGGCAATATTACCAAAAAAGATGAGCCCTGTTGCAACTGACTCTTTACAGAGATATTTCCTTGATGGAGGGAGACATATTCCTGGACAAGTGTAAGGCCTATACCGCTGCCCGAAGCATGCTGTTTACCTGCCGAGGCTTGAAAAAACCTGTCAAAGATATGTTTTTGAGCTGCCTCTTCTATGCCGGCTCCGGAGTCAGTGACCTCTATTTGACATTCATTAATCTGGGATTTCTCACTTGTGATTTCTGATATACGAACCGAGATTTTCCCATAATCGGGAGTGAATTTAAATGCGTTTGAAAGTAGGTTGAAAAGAACGGTTTCAAGTTTGTCGGGATCTGCCCAAAGTTTGGTGTCGTTGCAACTAAGTTCAAAATCGTATTTGATATGGTGACGCCGGGCAGTATCCTCAAAAAGAATGAAAACCTGATGGCAAAAGGGTATAAGATCCACTTCTTGGAGATGCAACTGAACTCCATTATTGGCCATTCTATTGAAGTCCAATACCTGATTAACCAATTTAAGCAGCCGTGAGGCATTTTTTTCAGCCAGTTGGATCAACTTACTGCTTTTTTCATCCATTTTTTGCTGCACTTGAAGTTGGTGCAGGGGTGGAAGTATCAAGCTTATCGGTGTTCTAAGCTCATGGCTTATGTTTGTGAAGAAATTCTCTTTTGTTTTTTCCAATTCCTGGGCATGTTCCACTTTTAGTTTGGAGATGTTCAGTTCGTTGGTCAGTTTGACCCTTCCCGAATAGGTCTTAATGGCAAAATATAGTAACACCAATATGATAAATGCATAGCATAGGATAAAATACCAACGTAAAAGAAAAGGGGGTAAAATAGTTATGTTGAGTCTTCTAATTGCTGGTTCATTTTGTCCATTGAGATTGATGGATTTGACTAAAAAAGTATAGTCCCCTGCGGGAACATTGGAGTAGACGGCTGTGTTTTTGGTCCCTGAGACTTGATGCCAGACATCTTCAAATCCCTGTAGCTGATAAGTATGCCTGTTGTGCTCCGGCTGAAGGAAATCCAATGTAGAAAACTGAAGCGCAAATGAGCGTTCGTTAAAGTTTAGCGCCAGCTCGTCGATAAATGAAATATCTTGATCCAGAAGAACTCTTCCGTTAATTGTGTCATTGACTTTTATTGGCCTGTTATTAATATCTAAATGGGTAATGTAAACAGGCGGTTGATTTTCCAAAACTTCTACCTGAAAAGGGGAGAAACTGATAAAACCATTGTCTCCGCCGAAAAGCAGCTGACCATCCTCTCTTCGTGCTGCGCAATTGTAGTAAAAGCTTTTGATGGGAAGATGGCTATCTAGGGGGTAGCTGTGAAGTTGACCTGTAGTGGGCTCATATTTCTGGATGGAACTGTTGCTGACAGACCAAATATTTCCCCCTGTATCTTCAATTATACTGCTTATAATTTCATCGGTCACTGATAAGACATCATGAATTGCCAGACTATCTGTTTTTGGGTTGTATTGAATGAGTCCATTTAAGGTGCCTGCCCATATTTCACCATTATCGGAGAAATAAAGTGTATTGATCATCCGTCCTTCTACTGTTTTGTTGAAGGTGGGAATGGGTTGTGCCTGAAGCGTTTCCGGATCAATTCGATAGAGCTCATCGTATTCTATGGTCCAGATGTACCTGTCTCCATAAACAAATTTTTCAGAGCTGGATTCCAAGTCTAATACTTCCTCAAAATACACCTTATCAAACGAACCGGTGGTTCCCCCTATCCGATAAAGCCCACCTTGCCAAGCGCTCACCCAAATCGTTCCGTCAGGTTCTTGGCAGAAATGTCCGATATAATTGGACTGTAGCCCATTGATGCTGTCTGCACGGATTTCTTCCATTTGCTTACTTGCAGGATTCCAAATATTAATTCCTCCGGCAGTCCCTATCCAGATCCTTCCTTTTTGATCCTCGAGTAGATCAGAGATATTATTCATAATAAGGCGTTTGTCCGGGGTGTCCTGATTGGTGAAAATGGTTTTTGAAGAGGTTTTAGGGTCCATTTTGATCACTCCATGTTGAGTGGCAAGCCAATAGTCACCACTGCGTGATACTATTAAGGATTTGATCTGGTTACCTATACTTTGGCCTTTTGTAGTGTATGATATATCATGGACGGAGTAGAAATCACCTTTTTTATTGACTTTGCTGAGCCCATTGGAAGTGGCTAGCCAAATGACCCCGTTCTGGTCTTCGTGGATCTTCCAGATTACATTGTTGGCAATGGAATACGGAAGTATGGGGTGGTGGAAGTGTTGGGTGTTTTCCTTAGAAATGGGGTCATAAATATTTAAGCCAAAATCTGTTCCCAGCCATAATTTTCCCTGATCATCGGGAAATATGGTCTTGATCACATTATTGCTGAAAATGTCATTTTCCAATTCGATGGGTAAGACTTCCATTCGTTGGGTATGGACACGGAACAGCCCCTGCTCGGTACCTATCCACAAATTGGGGTCTTCGTTTATAGAAGGTTTGATATCCAGTACCAAAAGATTGGGTAAAGCCCCGTTTTCCTTCGTGGGTAGAGAGATTCGGGTGAATTTCGTCTGTCCTTCCCTCATGTAATTGAGCCCGTCAAAGGTTCCAACCCAAACTGTGCCCACTCGATCCTGATAAATGCTGCGGATCATATTATGGGAAAGGTTGCTGTTTTCGGTAGAATAAACCTGATAGTTGCCCGTATTCAAATCATAACGGATAATCCCACTTCCACTTCCTATCCACAGGTTATTGTCTTTACCCAGATGCAATGTTCTGATTATGGTAATATTTCCCAGATCCACCCTAGTAATCTCTAGCGTTCTGATATTGATCTTACAGAGTCCATTCCAGGTACCCACCCATAACTCATTTCCATGGGAGAGTAGGTCAGTAAGCAGATTGGAAGGAAGAGATCCCTCTAGGGGGCTTTTTCTGAAAATAGAGAATTTATTGCCGTCATACCTAGCAAGTCCGCTATTGGTACTAACCCACAAAAAGCCATAGCGATCCTGAGTTATACCGGAGATGATATTGGTGGGCAGTCCTTCCTTTATTGATAAAGTACTAAAGTGAAGATCCTGTGCTTCACTGTGGTGATTGATGGTTAATAATCCGAAGATCAGTAATGTTGTCAATAGCAGTTTTTCTCCCATTTTTTTGAACTGGTAAGTTGACCTGAAGATCAGCCTAGAGGATTTTTATGTAAGGAACATCAGTAAAATTGACCACCTACCAATGTAGGAAAAATTGTAGTCCCGCCCACAGGAAAACCTTCTCAAGCGATGTCAAAAAGGCCATAATGGGCTAAAAATAAAAGTTTATGTAAGGAAAGTTAAATTTTTCCGACTGGACAAAATTTACATTTAAACCTGCACAAGCTGCAGTTTTATATTCAATTACCAAAAACCCAAAAGCATATGAAGAAGCAATTACTAGCTTTTTATTGGATGATGCTTTTATCCGTATCGGCATTTGCGCAGATAGAAATCACCGGGCAGGTGAAATCATCGGATGGAAGCGAAGCATTTCCAGGAGTCTCTATTTTAGAAAAAGGCACCACAAATGGTACAGTTACCGATTTGGAAGGTCGCTATTCCATTTCTCTAAGTGCGGAAGATGCCATTCTGGTATTTTCATTTGTAGGATATGAGTCACAGGAAATTTCTGTCGCAGGAAAAAATATAGTGGACGTTGTTATGGATCCTGATATCCAATCACTCAGTGAGGTAGTTGTTATTGGTTATGGAGAGGTGGATAGAAATGATGTGACCGGTGCGGTAGCTACCTTGGGTACCAGGGATTTCAACCCGGGAGTTACGACTTCTCCCCAGGATTTATTGACCGGTAAAATGGCGGGTGTCAACGTCACAAGCAATAACGGTGCTCCCGGTGCCGGTTCGCAAATACGGATCAGGGGAGGTTCATCGCTGGGAGGAGCTGTAAATGATCCCTTGATTGTGATCGATGGATTCCCAGTTGATGATGGTGATATCAGCGGACTTTCCAATCCACTTAATACCTTAAACCCTGATGACATTGAGTCTTTTACTGTTTTGAAGGATGCTTCAGCAGCTGCTATCTATGGATCAAGAGCTTCTAATGGCGTAATTATCATCACGACTAAGAAGGGAACATCTGATCGGTTAATGGTCAATTTCAACTCGCAGATTTCATTAAGTACCCCTACCAATTATGTTGATGTGCTTAACGGAGATGAGTATCGTGAGTTGGTAAACGGCTTGAATGAGTCAGGTTTCAGTGGGATCAATGATACTGCCATCGCAAAGCTTGGAAACGAAAACACAGATTGGCAAAAGGAGATTTTTCGTTCGGTCGTATCTCAGAATTATAACCTCAGTGTCAATGGCTTGGCCGCCGGAATGCCATTTCGGGCCTCTTACGGATTTACCGACCAAAAAGGGATACTAAAAACTACCGAAACATCAAGACATACCCTTTCGCTGAATTTGACTCCTTCTTTTTTCAGCGACCATCTGAAGGTTAATGTCAGCGCGAAGGGCACACTGGCCAATACGAACTTTGGAGATCAGACAGCGGTGGGTGCTGCGGTGAATTTTGATCCTACACAGCCTGTGTACAATGGCAATGAAAGGTATGGAGGGTATTTTGCTTATACTACTACCACACTTGCTGATGGAAGCGTTGATCCTGAGGGGCCAGCCAATACGTTCATCAGTAATCCGGTATCCTTGCTTGAGTTAAGAGAAAATGTTGCGGATGTAAATCGGTTCATCGGTAATGTACAGTTGGATTATAAACTTCATTTCTTTCCTGATTTGAAGGCAAATCTTAACGTTGGAATAGATAAAACAAGTACTGACGGGGTGGATAATGCACTTCCGGGATCCACTTGGACTTATCGTAACTATACTGGGGGGAATGGGAGATTGGTGGATTATACCAGTGCTTCGGATTCAGAGCTTCTGGAATTTTACCTGAATTATAATAAGGCCTTTGACCTCCACAACGTGGATTTTGTAGCGGGTTATTCCTGGCAGCATTGGCAGCGGGAATCAACGCGGTTTGATCGAAACACGGACGGTGATCAAATAGTTGAAAATTCTCGCTATATCGATGAAAACTATCTGATCTCATTTTATGGCAGGTTGATTTATTCCTTTGATGAGCGATATGTGTTTACAGCTACCTTGCGTAATGATGGGTCTTCGAGGTTTTTAGGTGATAATCAATGGGGCTTATTCCCTTCTTTGGCTTTCGCATGGAATCTTCACAATGAGGAATTTTTCAGTGCAATGCCAAGTATTTCCAATTTGAAGCTTCGACTAGGATACGGCGTGACCGGTCAACAAGGGCTTTCACCCACATTAGGTGATCCTTACTATCCTGCTTTGGCAAAATATCGACGAAGTATTGAAGGAGCCTACGTGCAGTTAGGTGATCAATTTTTCAATACACTGAGACCTTCAGCCTATGATGCCAATTTAAAGTGGGAAGAAACCACTACGTATAACTTGGGTTTGGACTTTGGTTTGTGGAATGACAAGCTTTCAGGAAGTGTGGAAATTTACCAAAGGGAAACCAAGGATCTGTTAAACAGAATTCCAATTGCAGATGGTAGTAATTTCAGTAACTACCTGATTACCAATGTAGGGTCTATGGAGATTAAAGGTGTGGAGTTTTCTCTAACAGGAAGACTGATCAGTACTTCTGATTTCACTTGGTCGGCGGGTGCCAATTTCACTTATAACAATAGAAAAATCACGAGGCTAAACAAGACTGAAGACCCATCTGATCCGGGTGTGCTTACTGGTGCAATCGGAGGAGGAGTAGGGAATACCATACAAATCCATACCGTAGGTTATGCACCTAATTCATTTTACACATTTGAACAGATTTATGACAATGATGGTAACCCTATTGAAGGGGAGTATGTAGATCGTGTTGGTGATGGTGGGCAGGTGATCAGCAACCAGTTCAATAAATACCACAACCAAAATCCCAATGCAGATTACCTTATTGGCATCAATTCCAGACTGAATTACCATTCTTGGGATTTTTCCTTCTCAGGGAGGTTGAGTTTAGGGAATTATGTTTACAACAATGGGCTTGCTGCCAATACGCTAGGGGGGCTTTATGCCACTTCATCTAATGGCTACTTTACAAATATCCGTAAAGAGGCAGCCGATATCGGTTTTGTTGTTCCTCAATACTGGTCGGACCTATATGTCCAAAACGCGTCATTTTTCAAGATGGATAATATTAGTCTGGGTTACAATCTAGAAAGCATCTTAAATGGTAAGGTGAAAGCACGGCTTAGCTTTACTGTGCAAAATGCTTTTATTATTACTGATTATCAGGGGATTGATCCCGAAGTTAATAACGGTATTGATAACAATCTGTATCCACGGCCGAGAACCTATCTGTTAGGCATCAATTTTAATTTCTAAACCCAAAATTTCTGAATAATGAAAATTATAAAAATAGTATCAACGATTGTGACCTTTGGGAGTTTGATTTTGGCTTCCTGTGTAGGGGATCTGGATGTAACTCCATTGGATCCCAATGTCGCGGTTTCGGAAAATGTCTACAAGTCTACAGCTGATTACAAGGAAGGCTTGGCCAAGCTGTACGCGACCCTAGCAATCAGTGGACAAAGGGGACCCGATGGACTTCCAGACATTGAAGGGATTGACGAAGGGTTTGGTAACTACCTCAGACAATATTGGAATCATCAGGAACTGACCACCGATGAGGCTGTACTTTCCTGGAATGATGCAACCATCAAAGATTTTCACTCGCAAACCTGGACTGCTACCGATGGTTTTATTGCAGCCATGCATTCCCGAATAATGTACACAGTGGCGCTATGCAATGAATATATCCGCGTTACTACTGACACTGAGGAGGAGGAAGTTATGCGTTTTCGTGCAGAGGCCAGATTCTTAAGGGCTTTGGCCTACAGTCATGGAATCGATCTTTTTGGATCTATGCCATTCGTGACTGAGGAAGATTTGCCTGGTGCTTTTTTTCCGCAGAGGATCACCAGAGTAGACTTGTTTGCCTATCTGGAATCCGAATTGAATGAAATTATGAACCAGCTTGGTCCAGCCCAATTTGAATACGGAAGAGCTGATCAGGGTGCTGCGGGAATGTTACTGGCCAAGCTTTATCTAAATGCTGAAGTATATGCAGGAGAAGCACGCTATGCAGACTGCATTGCTGCACTGGAACCTGTACTCAATGGGCCTTATCGTATTGCTGATCAATACCTTCACAGTTTTGTAGCCGACAACCATACCAGCCCGGAAATGATATTTCCACTCACCTATGATGGAGTCCAAACTCAAACATGGGGTGGAATGGTCTATATTCTGCACGCCCAAATAGGGGGATCCATGAACGCAATAGAGATGTTTGGTACCAGTGATGCATGGTCCGGACTCCGGACTACATCTGCCTTGGTCAATAAGTTTGATCTGGCTAAAGACGCCAGAGCTTTGTTTTGGACGGATGGACAGAGTTTGGAGATTAGGGATATCGGCGTGTTTTCAGATGGATATGCGATTACCAAATTCAGGAACCGGAAGCTTAATGGCGATCTCTCCAACTCTAATCACAATGTACAGGTAGATACTGACTTCCCGCTTTTCAGACTTGCGGATGCTTACCTGATGTATGCTGAGGCCGTGCTGCGTGGTGGAGGCGGGGACAAGTCACAAGCCTTGACTTATGTGAATTCGCTCAGAGAGCGTGCATATGGAAATGCTGCAGATAATATCAGCGATTCCCAGTTGACGCTGGATTTCATTTTAGACGAAAGAGGCAGAGAGCTTTATTGGGAAGGTCATAGAAGAACGGATTTGATCCGGTTTGGCCAGTTTACTGATGGGAATTATGTGTGGCCGTGGAAAGGGAATGTAGTTGAAGGAATTGCCACGCCTTCATACAGAAATGTTTTCCCCGTTCCGGCAAACCAGTTGACAGCCAATCCTAACCTTATTCAAAACGATGGTTATTAATTCTAAAAGTATAGGAATCTTCCTTTTGGAGCTGCCAGTTTCTGCTCCCGTAAGGAAAATGTTTACAAAGTTCTTTTGATTTAATCTAATGGGTTTCCGGATTTCCGGAAACCCTTCCTTTCCAAATTCCCGGAATACATGGGTATATATACATCATGAAGCATTTTACAATTCGTTCTATAGTATTTTCTCTGTTTATCTTTTTTCTGCCCAACAATGCTTTCTCTCAAAACAAAGACGTGTATGTAGACCAAGAAGGCATTATGCGGTGGCCTGACGGAAAAGAGGTTTATGGCTTTGGCGTAAACTACACTGTTCCCTTTGCCCATGCTTTCCGCACCGCCAAAAAACTGGGCGTTGATCCCAGAGAAGCGATGGAGAATGATGTCTATCATTTTGCACGTCTTGGATTTGATGCTTACAGAGTTCATGTCTGGGATACAGAGATCAGTGATGAAAAAGGGAATTTGTTGGAAAATGAACAACTGGATCATTTCGATTACCTGATCCAACTGATGAAGGAGCGGGACATGAAGTTTTTACTGACACCTATCGCCTTCTGGGGAAATGGCTGGCCTGAGCCGAACGAAAATACACCCGGATTTTCCCATAAATATGGTAAAGAAGGGTGCTTAATTAATCCGGATGCAATAGAAGCGCAGGCAAACTATCTCCACCAATTTTTGAATCATGTGAACCGATACACTGGCCTTGCCTATAAGGATGATCCGGATGTGATAGCCTTTGAAGTCAGTAATGAGCCTCATCATGATGAATCAGCGGAGAAGGTTACAACTTATGTAACCAGAATGGTTGATTCCATGAAAAGTACAGGTAGCGAAAAACCGATTTTCTACAATGTAAGCCACAGCATTCATCTGGTAGATGCGTATTACGAAGCCGAAATAGATGGCGGGACATTTCAATGGTATCCTACAGGATTGGGAGCGGGAGAAGAAATTGGAGGAAACTTGCTTCCCAATGTAGATCGGTACACCATACCTTTTAAGAATCATGAAGGTTTTAGAAAGGGGGCCAAGGTGGTCTATGAATTTGATGCAGCTGATGTAGGAAGGTCTTATATCTATCCCGCCATGGCCAGAAGCTTTCGTACGGCAGGGATTCAGTGGGCTACGCATTTTTCTTACGATCCTACCTACATGGCCTACGCCAATACAGAATACGATACGCACTATATGAATTTGGTATTTGCACCTCAAAAAGCCCTTAGTCTCAAAATAGCAAGCGAGGTTTTTCATGAAATGCCCCTGTATAAAAACTATGGGAATTATCCTGACAATCCTCAATTTGACGATTTTAGGATCAGTTATCAGGATGATCTTGCTGAATACGTAGGCATCGATAAGTTCTTTTATACCAACGATACCAAATCTGTTCCGCAAGACATTGACCAATTGAAAGAACTGGCAGGTTATGGGAATTCCCCGGTGGTGAACTATGATGGCTTGGGAGCTTATTTTTTGGATCAATTGGAAGAGGGGGTATGGAGACTGGAAGTGATGCCGGATGCCTTCTGGATTGATAATTTGTTCGGGAATAATAGTCTGGATAAGAAAGTTGCCGATGTGCAATGGAATCAACGGACAATGAGCGTCAATATATCTGATCTCGGGAAGTCATTTACTGTTCATGGGCTTAATGAAGGAAATGAAACCAGCCTCAAAACCGGTGATGGAAAGTTTCTTATTCATCCCGGATCTTATCTCTTATATAAAGATGAACAATCGGGTAATTGGACAGCAGAAAGTTCTTATAAAAACATAAAAATAGGAGAGTATTATGCTCCTATTTCTACAATCAAGGGAACCAATCTGCTACACCGGCCAAGCACTGAATGGGCGGAGGGTAAAGCGTTGAAAATATCGGCAACGGTAATCAGTGAGCAGGAGATAGCAGAGGTGAGTCTTTATGCTTTCGTTGATAATAGACCTAGAAAGTTTCCATTGTTGGATCAGGGAAGAAGTCAGTATGAAGTGGGGGTGCCGGGAGAATTGCTTAAGAATGGATTTTTTAAGTATCACCTAGTGGTCACCACTCAAGAGGAAGAACTTACTTTCCCATCAGGAATCGAAAGCAATCCGACTAACTGGGATTTTTATGCAGATCAGGCCTTTGAAGTCCGGGTCTTACCTGACCCCTCCGCTATCTATTTATTTGATGCAACACGGGATTTTGAGCTGTTGAATATGCTCTGGTCCGAAGGTGTCAACTTGCTTCCCTCTGCTGATCCATCCAAAGCTTCTCTGGATATCAATTTGGATGAGCTGCCCACAGACGATGGTCATATCCAGCCTAATTATGCTTTTCGCTTATATTTTGGAGATAAAGTTAACGGTAGAAAGGAATCTCTGACCAATGCAACTAAGTTGGTGGTGACAGGTCTCTCCAAAGAAGACAGTCCTAGGGGAATAGAAGTATCCCTGCTTACGAAAGAAGGTGTTTCGTATGGGGGAACAGTAGTTTTAGGAACGGTGTCAGGAGAATATATCCTAGATTTAAAAAGCTTGAAACCTACTGATTTGATTACATTACCACGTCCATACCCAGGGTTTTTGTCTTATTATTTTGAACCTGGGACGACTTCTATGCAATTCGATAATTCTGAAATAGAAGTTTTACAGGTTTCTATCTCACCGGGGAATAAGCCAGGGGCAAAATTGTCCATAAAAAGTATTCACATTGAATGATACAACCTCTTCAACAGATAATATTCAACTAACCTAACCCAAAGCATCCATGAAGTTAAACTCTAAATTTTTATTGCTAATCCTGCTACTAATAAATGCTCAATTTTCCTGGGGGCAACAGGGGAAAGGGGTTGATCATTTTAATCATAATCCAAGCCTGTCATCGATAGGAGTGGACTCTGAAAAAATCAAGAACATAGATTCCTTGTTGCAGGCTTTTGTAGACCAGAAAAAACTTAACTGTGTTACCGCATTTGTGGCAAAGGGCGGAGATGTACTTTACCATAAGGCTTTTGGGATGAAAGACATTGAGAAACAACAACCTGCTGGCATAGACGATTATTATGTTTTGTTTTCCCAGACCAAAGCAATTACCACTGTCGCTTTTATGACCTTGGTAGAGAAGGGCTTGGTTGCTGTAGATGACCCTGTTTCAAAGTATTTCCCTGAAATCCCCAACGAAGTCGTGACGAAGGTTAATGAAGATGGTACTTATGAGACCCGTCCAGTGGAAAATCCTATGACATTCGCCCATCTTATGTCTCATTCATCGGGATTAAATGCCGGCTTAGTACGTGAAATACGCCGTGCTGAGGGGAGTAAAGACGGGGCTCCGGCAGGCTTTGGAGGTGCAATGCCTGATGTTATCCCTGCCGGGCAACATAGTTTTGGGGGTGATTACAACTCAAAATTTCTGGAAGATGAAATGCTTGCACTGGTAAAATATCCGCTGGGTTTTGACCCGGGATCGGAGTGGAATTACCACGTCAGTTCCAACATGCTGGCTTATATGGTAGAGAGAATTTCCGGTCAATCTTTGCAAGCCTATGTGAAAAAAGAAATTTTGAAACCTCTAGGAATGCGGGATACCGATTGGTATTATCCTGCTGAGGCATTGGATCGCTTTGTCAAGCCGTACACTGCGGAAGGCGGTAAGTTAGAGCCCGGCTCAACTCTTTATGCAAAAGGTGCTGTAAGTGAATCAAAAACTTATGCTGAGGGAGCAATTGGGCTAAATGGTCCGATTGAGGATTATGCCAAATTTTGTCAGATGCTATTGAACAAAGGTAAATTCAATGGTCACTGCATACTAAAGCCTGAAACTATCGATCTGATGACCACAATTAATCAACTTCCGGAGGAGAATTCAGGAGGTAAGGGTTTTCAATTTGGGTTGGGATTTGAGCTACACAATGATCTGAAGAAGCCTGTTCCGACTGTTTCAAATTCAGCGTTTGCATGGGGTGGTATGTTGGGTACAGCCTATATTATAGATCCAGAAAATGAGCTGATTGCTTTATTTTATATGAATATGTACAAGACAGATCCTTTATACATTTTGTTTTTGGAACAAGTATATAGCTCGTTTGAATAGTGGTTTTATACTAAGCAGGAAGGCTGTAAACGTGCAGTTCTTGCTTAAATCTTATTTTAATTTCAACTCAATACCGCTACCAAGGCGGATATACTAACATGCAAAATATACTAATGATGAATAAGATAATTACAGAATCTGATCGGTTACTAACCTTCAGAAAACCGGTGAATCACATCATGATGGTGATAATGCTGTTGTCTTACGTACTTACAAATCCTTTAATGGCTCAGGAAGGAGAATCCAGAGTTGTGGAAGATGGAGGGACCGGAGAGTACAGCGCGATCATGGAATTGGATCTTTCACTGCCTACGCATACTGTTTTCAGACCACAGGATTTGGGTCCGTTCGGTGAAAATGAGAAATTGCCCATAATAGCCTGGGGGAACGGTGCCTGTGCAAATTCTCCATGGGAACATGTGAACTTTTTGAGCGAGGTGGCGTCACATGGTTTTTTGGTTGTGGCTATAGGACCTATGCCCGAGGAAGGGGAAAGAACCAATGAAAAATCCCTTTCTTCTCAGTTGATTGATGCCATTGACTGGGCAATAGCAGCGAATGAAGATAAAAATAGCCCGTATTATGGGAAATTGGATATCGCAAATATAGCCATGAGCGGAATGTCATGCGGAGGATTACAGACACTGGAGGCAGCTCCAGATCCCAGAGTCACTACTGTAGTGGTGTGCAATAGTGGTATTCTGGCTAACCCTGGACAAGGAATGTCGGGTATGCCTAGTCTAAATAAAGACCATTTGAAGAAACTGCATTCTCCCACCTTGTATTTATTGGGTGGCGAGTCTGATATAGCTTATAACAACGGGATGGATGATTTCAATAGAATCGACCACGTCCCTGTCTTTGTGGGAAATATGGATGTGGGCCATGCCGGCACTTATGCTCAAGAGCATGGAGGGGAATTTGGACGGGTCGCTACTGCATGGTACTTATGGCAGCTGAAAGGAGATGAGAAGGCAGGGGGATTATTTAAGGGAAATCCCAGTGGACTATCCCAATCTCCCGAATGGAGGGTGCAAAAGAAAATGTTGCCTTAATCAAATCTGAATCAAAAGAACTAAACATGATGACCCGAAATTACTTGTTACAACTCAAGAGTTTAGCCTTGTTAGCTCTTGCTGTATTTTGCTTTAGCTGCAAGGAAGACATAGGACATAGGATTGGAGCGGATATATCATTTGTCCCCCAGCTGGAAGCGGATGGAATGTCATTCTATGACGTGAATGATAAGGAAAAAGATATTGTAGAATTATTGTCAGATCATCATTTCAACACTATCCGGCTGAGGATTTTTGTAGATCCAAGAGCGGCGAACGGATATTCGGAGAAGGGCTTTTGCGACCTTGAGCATACTATAGCCATGGCCAAACGCATTAAGAGAGCCGGAATGGAATTTACACTGGATTTTCACTATAGCGATACTTGGGCAGATCCTGACAAACAATTCAAACCGTCTGCTTGGGAAGGTGTTTCTGGAAAAGCCCTCGAAGACAGTGTATATCGATATACCAAAGATGTGCTTCTTGCTCTTGATGAGCAGAACGTAGCTCCTGATCTGGTCCAGATTGGCAATGAAATCAACCATGGGATGATTTGGCCTGAAGGCAAAGTGATGGACTATGCCACTGAATCCGATTGGGGGCAATTGATGGGACTGTATAAGTCAGGCCAAAAAGCAGTGAGGGAAGTGCTTCCTGATTCGAAAATTATGGTGCATTTGGCCTTGGGTGGCCAAAATCGATTGTCCCGTGAGTTTCTGGACAAGATGGCAGAGCATGGTGCCGAATATGATATAATAGGCTTGTCATACTATGAGAAATGGCATGGAACCTATGATGATTTAAAAACCAATCTTTATGATCTGGCTGCTACCTATAAAAAACCGATTGCCATATGTGAATACGGAGCAGATCAGAAAAACATTAAAATCATCAATGATATTGTCCACTCTATTCCAGATGGATTGGGCTATGGGACGATGGCCTGGGAGCCCACCCGTGCGTTTTTTGATAAAGAAGGAAAAGCTTCAAATGAATTGTTGACAATGTACAATCAACTCTACGACGACTATTCTGATCCTGATTTCACACCTGAAGTAGAGGCCCCCTTCATTAGAACCGTAGCATTAGATAAACCGATAATCGGTGCGGATATTTCCTTTGTACCTCAAATGGAAGCTAGGGGAACTACCTATTCAGACAAGGGTATTGAAAAAAATGTCGTGGAAATATTGAAAGACAATCGCTTTAATTGGATCAGGCTCCGCTTGTTTGTGGATCCTACGGCAGAGAATGGATATTCCAAGGAAGGCTATGGGGGATTGGAAAAGACCTTGGAAATGGCAAAACGAGTAAAAGCTGCAGGGATGAACTTTTTGTTGGATTTTCATTACAGCGATACTTGGGCTGATCCTGCAAAGCAGTTCAAGCCTGAATCCTGGGCTAATCTTGAAGGCTCTGCACTGGAAGGGGAGGTCTATTCCTATACCAATGAGGTAATTAACCGATTCATTGAGGAAGGAGTTGCCCCCGAAATGGTACAGGTAGGAAATGAAATCCACAATGGTATGATATGGCCTGATGGAAAGATAGAAGGGGACTCTGCAGAGTCATTCTCAGTGCTACTAAGATGTGCCAGTGCGGCAGTTCGTGCAGCTGATCCCAATATTAAAATTATGATTCATATCGCTAAGGCGCATGATTTGAAAAATTCCATCAAGTTCTTTGACAAGATCATAGCAAGAGACGTGGTGTTCGATGTCATTGGTCAGTCCTATTATCCAGAATGGCATGGGGAGCTTGATCCTATGGAAGCCAATATGATCGAACTGGCGAAGCGCTATGAAAAACCCATTGTAATCGCAGAGTACAAAGAACATAAAAAGGAGGTGAATGAAATCATCAAAAACCTCCCCAATGGTCTAGGAGTCGGTACCTTTATTTGGGAAGCGACCTCTCCGCAATGGGGGGATCTTTTTGACAGAAATGGAGCTACCAACGAGAATATGGAGATTTACCACGAATTCTATGATACCTATAGTAAGTGAAGTATTATCGAATAAATTGAATGATTCAATATAACCTTATAACTTATACAACTTATGAAAACTACGATTTCTTCCTTTAATTTTAGAAGCCTGACTAGCGTAGGAATACTTGCTTTAGTCTTGCTTTTGTCTTTTCCCTTGAGAGTTTTTGCAGCCGATCCTCCTGGTATTCCTGAGGGCTGGTCAGAAAATTACATCTATGTGAATGGCATTCGGGTGCATTATTATCAAGCTGTTCCCGCTCCAGACAAACCTGTCATTGTAATGGTCCATGGAGTCACGGACAACGGACTTTGCTGGACCACCCTAAGCTTGGAATTGCAGAAGGATTACAACATCTATATGCTGGACACCAGAGGACATGGCCTGTCTGATCCATTTACTTCTTCTGATGATGGAGAGACTTTGGTAAAAGATGTGGTGGGCTTTGTGAAAGCCATGAACTTGGAGAATCCTATTCTGGTGGGGCATTCTATGGGAGCAGCCACAGTGATGCGGGTGGGGGCCGAATATACTGACTTGGCCAAAGCAATAGTCATGCTTGACCCATTTGTTTCCCGTCCTCCTGGGAGTGGTGCTCGCCCTACAAATTCACCGGCCCGAAGCAATCAAGAATCAAACAAGCAGAAAGAAACTGAATCAAAAAAAATCTCGATAAATATGTTTGGGGATCCTGAAACTTTAGTGAAACAGAACAACTATTCATTCGATGAATTGGTGGAGTTGGGCAAAAAACAAAGCCCAAAATGGGATCTTATGGATATACAATATTGGGCTCTATCCAAAAAACAATACCACGGTGCCTATACGGCTGAACAGCAGCAGGCGATGAGCGGTACGATGAGAACTGAAGATGCTTTGCAAAAGATTCAGGTTCCGTCAATTATTCTTAAGGCTGACACCAATGCTGAGGGTAAAAAGGCAAATGAAGATGCGGTAGCCGGTTTGGATAATGTAAAACTTATGCATCTGGAGGGGACAGGCCACAACCTGCATCATGATGATCTGGATGCTACGGTAAAGGAGATCAATGGCTTTTTATCCAACCTTAATTAAGTATTGCTTTAGAAGCTGATAAGTCACGGGTGGATTTGGCAATTGAGCAGCTGTCATAGGCTTCTTATTCGAATTTCCGTGATTGAGGACAGTCTTGGGATTTAGCAGCAGGGCGTTTTTGTTCAAAGTTAAATTTATTATAACGGACGTAACGTAGGACAGGAAAAACCATAATTTTAGACAACCATAAACAGCAATTCCCCCACTACTGTCCCTAAGCCCTGATAATTTCCTCACTATTTAGCCTAAAAAATATGGATAACTTTCGGGTTTTCATGCAATAAAAAAATACCTACATAGGGTATTTTTTTATTGTTTAAAATCCCTTTCCTGCAATAACCATTTAGTAGAGAACTACGCCAACTTTTATAGCACCCTTCTGGACATTCCCCCAGAACCCATCATATTTGAACTTGATAGACTAATGATACCGCTACAGGTCGCCCTCTTCTTGTGGAGAAAGCCAGTCCCGATACGGAAGCGCGTCGGCAGAGGGGTGAGGTAGGGAAGCCAATTGAAAATTGGTCAGGATAGTCGGGTAGGACATACATAGCCTATGGGAAAGGTTTCTTCCCAAGCTTCTGCTGGATATGTGTACTAGAGTTTTAGATCCTGGGTATCGTCTTCCGTGCATGGTGCACAAGAGCAGACTACAGACTGGATGCAATCCAAATATTGCGGCTATGAAAATTGATATTGTATCTATTCGTCAGATTCAAAAATAGGCATTAGTTGGGTGTTAACAATTAGAGTCTATGGATTATTGGTTACAAGCTGTATTTTAAAACCAAACTCATTCTACGCCGGGGATTTCTTTTGACCCGAAATACGAATCTACTTTTTCACCTTCTTTATTCATCACCATTTCTATTTTATCAAATACCACCCCCGGGTCAATCATGGTGATTTTTAGGCGGTGTCTCCCAGTTTGCGGAATGATTACTTTGGTTTCTGCAATGTTGGCGGCTTTAAGTACGTTCATACTCCATTCCTCGTTGTGTTCATCCATGACTTCTTTCAGAGATGCATCTACCACGATCGGTTTTCCATCATCAATACTGACAGCAAATCGGAGTTTGTAATCACTATTTATCGGTTGGGACGGTAAACAATAGAATCGTAGGTTTACCTCCCCGGATGACATAGTAAAGAACTCATATGACAGAGACGGTGCTCGTTCATTGAATACCTCGAAGGGGCTGGCTGTTATCGGAAAGGTGCCCACCGCATCATTTTGTCTTCCCAATCCCTGTATGAGCTTCCATTGATTGTCTTCGTCATTTTGAGCTTTATTGAAATGCTCTGCTTCAATTGAGATAACGCCATTGTCTTCTACGAATAGTTGCTGTCCGTCCTGTAAATCTGGTTTTTGTGCCTCCACCTGTACATTGTAAACCGCCTTTCCCACCTTCAACTTGATGGATGACGTTTCCCTGCGACCGACTGGTATAAGTGACCAGTCCATTGAGACCCATATGCGCTCGTCAGTAGAAGTTTTTCCGCTTGTTGACGAGATTTGAACCCATGGATCTTTGGCTTGAGCCATCCACTTTAATGGTTCGTGTCCAGCATTAAACACATCAATGAAATATTGCCGATCAGTGGATGAAAGAAAGGTGGGTAAAGATACTTTAGTGTCTTCCGGTTCAATAGGTTGGGAAATTCCTTCAGGAATAATTCCTCCTGCTGTTTTTTGAGTGGGCTTAAAACGCCCAACCTCTGGCATGTCAAAAACAGGAAGTTCTCTCGGGTTATAATCCATCATGTGCATCCACTTCCCATTATTTTGCCGGTTGTACCGGGTGGTGATTTCCTGTATCTGCCCATATGCTTCCTTAGCTTTTTCTGCATATAAGTTGGCGCTGACTCTGCCTTGTTGGGTATAAACACGACTCTTGTAGGCATAAAGTAGCTTTTTGTTCATATTGGAAGCTCCTAATACCTTATAGGCTACCAGCTGGTAAAAAGCATCTTTTAAATATTCAGGTAATTCCTTCTGCAGGACTTCAACCTGTTCCTCCAGTTTGTTATAAGCATCTATTCTCTGCTGCACCTCATCACCATTATTAAGTAGGGAAAATTCCGGGTCTTGTATCGGAGTGTTAGGGTATACCCCAGTCCATCCCATATGCTCCGGTTTGCGGGAAAAGCCCAACTGAAAATAGTCAGTGAGAATCTCACCGATTTCCTCAGCGTAGGCATCACCAAACTGCCTTGCAGCAAACCGGGTATAATATGAACTCAAATTTTCCGGTGAGAACTGATCCGGGTTCCAGGCCATCTCCAGGAAAAAGTCCATGCCGATTTCATTAGGTTTGATATCTCCCACGTTTACGATCCAGATGTCTTTGGCATCACTCTGATAGGCCTTGTTCATCTCTTCCCAGATAAGCGACACCGGAACGGACTCCAGCCACAGGTAATCATGGGGTCTCCCCCAATAAGATATGTGATAATAAACACCTGCTCCTCCGGATCGTTTACGTTCGTCAGCATTGGACAGCTGGCGGATATAGCCATGGTTGTCATCTGGCCAGACAAGGGTTACATCATCGGGAACTTTGGCGCCGTCGCTGTAAACTTCCAGAACTTCCTTGTAGGGAACGAATGCCTGTGGAATGTCCATTACGTCTTTTTTCAGCGTATTTTTCAGCATTTCTCTTTGATCGCTGATAATTGTTTCCAACATTTCAACTCTTTCCTCTTTGCTGAAATTGCCCTGCATTCCTGAGTCATGGATTCCCCGCATTCCAAGCGTGACGATATAGCGGTCCTCTTCGTCCAGTTCATCTATCCGCTCCTTCCAATATTGCTTAACCGCATCCCGGTTGGTGGCATAGTTATATTCACCATATCGATTTTTATTCCATTCCCCTACATTGTTTCTAAGCATTGGCTCGGCATGGGAAGTGCCTACAAAAACCTGATATTTTGCTGCCATTTCCTTATTACCTGGAATGGTATAGAATGCTTTGGTCGAAGGATGCATGGCCGGCCAGATGGCATTGGCTCTCAGCCGCAATAGCAACTGAAAGATTTTTTCATAGGTTTTGGGACCAATGTCCCTTATATCCGGTTCGAAGGTCTTGGCAGCCCAGGGCTGTAGGCCCCAGTCCTCATCATTGAGAAAAATGCCTCTGTACTTCACCTTAGGGGCTCCCTCCACAAAAAAATCCTCGGGGAGTTCTAAGATTTCCTTTTTTTCAGGAGAAACATCTGCCCACCATACCCAAGGTGAAACGCCTATCATGCGGGATATTTCGAGCAAACCATAAGCAGTGCCTCTTGGATTACTTCCCACCACGTACAGTGTCTTATTACCATTCCCAGCATCCACATTCCCTTTGATACAATAACCTTCCCATTTTGATTTCAGCACGTCCACATCTATTCCTGATTCCCTGCTTTCCAAGTCAAATGAACTGTTTACCCCAAAAGTTCCTGCCTTTATCTGATACTTAGCCACACTGTTATGGACTATTTCAGGCAATTGGCCAGAAACACTGAAAACATCTTGGGCAAATATAGCCGCAGCTGTATGGACGACAGGTGCTTCTTCATTGTCCAAGACGATTTGTGACGTAATTTGCGGTGAAGTGATGATAAAGGGTTCCTTATTTTGTGCAAATGACATATTTGATGTCAAAAACATAGAAACCCATATGATAAGCAGGTATTTGGAGATTGTAGCAAGTTTCATGTTATCTATTGATCTGTTTATTTTTTTTCAAAGCTAAATCCGTATCGGCGATCGCCTTTGCGAGTGCTTCTGCCATTACTGTGGCTCCCAAATCACTGAAATGAGTATCATCAACAATGCCCTTGGAATAATTTGGACATTCATTGGGAGCACAGTGCAAAAAGAGTTTTTCGGATTCTTTTTGACCGTACTGAACCAGAATTGCCATACTTATGGTATGCATATCGATGAGCGTCACACCGGTCTCCCGAGCAACCAGCCTTACAAGGGAAGCGTATTGTCCGTGCGTATCGAAAAAATTGCCCTCATCATCAAACCGGCGGCGACAGACAGGCGTCAACAATACCGGATGGGCTTCTTTCGACAGTGTTTCTGAAATGAAACGTTTCAGGTTGGTTTTATAATCCTCTGGCGTGGAGTAACTGGCCTTTGTTAGTATTTCATCATTATGCCCGAACTGTATGAATACATAATCACCTTTTCCAAGTTTTGAATAGACCGAATCCCAACGGTTTTCTTCGATAAAGGTACGTGTGCTACGACCGTTGACCGCATGATTCCGCACAATGACATTCTGGTCAAAAAACTGCTCAAATTTCTCGCCCCAACCTGTTTCCGGACGTTTGTTCTCTTCTTTAGGTGCACAGGTACTGTCACCGATAAGGTTTAGTGTAATCTTGTCCCGGGGTTGGCAACATGTCAGCACGATTGATAATAATACGATTAAATTGTATTTATCCATTATTTCATTTTATCATGTAAATAGATTTTCTCCAAACTTCTCCTCTCAACGTTTGGTGAGCCTATCCAAACTTCGCATGGATAGGTTCACCAAACAAATTAAGTTTTATTCTGTTATTATTCGAAAGGTTGTCTCTGGAAGATCTTCAGATCTTACAATTACTATTATTATAGGTTGAAATAGAGTTTCCGGCAAAAGAAATCCCTCCGGTCTCCATAGTCCAGCCCCAATAATTTCCCATTACCAATTACTTCCATAAAAACTGCTTTCCGGCCTGCTTTGTAACCTCTCGTCACACTACTGTCTTTTTTTATAGAACATGCCATAGGACAGTCTTATTGTCTGGAATAGGGGATGGACAAGCTATTCGATCAACAAGGATTTGACAATGACACTATCATTGAAAAATACCTTGACTACATACACTCCTTTGTTAGCCGGATATAGGGAGAACTCCTTCTCATATACCTCAGAGGTTTTGATTTCTGAGGAGTTTGTTGTCAGATTTCCCAAATTGTCGTAAACATAGATTTCTACAGTACCGATCTCACCAGAGCTGAGGCGGACATTGAATTTTCCATCACTGGGGTTAGGGTATGCCAATACTACCACCTCTTCACCCGAGTTCGTACTCCCGTTATCCTGCAGACCATCATCCAAAGGCTCAGTTCCATAAATCAGTACTCCTTGATAATACACTGTGATATGATCGTTTTCAGCCAACGGAGCTTTTGGCTTGTAAGAATGGTCATCCGACTCGTCAAAATGGGACCAATCTGATTTTGCAATCCTAAACTGAATTTCACCGGAAGTACTCAACGGATGCAATAATCCCATAGCCGGATCAATGCTCATTTCAAAATATGTATTCACTCCATCGAGAGAAGGATCCAATTTCGCAAATGATCCCGAAATATTCGAGATGCCCAACCTGGCGTAGTCGATCCAGTAGTTCAATTCCGCCTCGCTATCTTTAGTAAACCAATATCGGATGAGCAAATCCCCATATTCCACTGGGATATTCCCTACATTGCGCACTTCCAGGGTGGAGTGGATAGTACTGGTGCCGGTATTCGCATTTTTGTTTTGTGAATACACCTTCAAATTCAGTTCCTGCGATACAGTTTCAGGTTCTGATCCCCAAACCAAATAGCCATTTCTGTACAGGGTGATATAGTCATTTAAAGTATAAGATGAATTAGGTCGATAAGAATAGTCATCCGACTCATCAAAATTTGACCAGTTAGAATTGGTCAATCTGGACTGGATAGGCCCTGAACCTGAACCGGGGATTAAATTGCCCAACGAAGGATCAAATCCATATTCAATGTATCCATAGGCACGATTATGTGGTTCTGATAAGGACTCATATTTCATTGAAATCTTATTGCCACCGAGCTCGGCATAGTCGATCCAGGTATTGGTACCTGCATAATTTTCCGCTGTGAACCAGTAGCGGATTGTTAATTCACTATAGGCGACATCTATGCTGTCGTTGTTAACAAGCTGTAAGTATGGCTTAATGCTATTGTTTGAAACGTTTCCAGCGTCGCCATCTTTGTGCAAGACTTCGAGATCCAGCGGCAATACTGTGAAGTTTTGAGCGACCGGTTCAGCAGCACGATACAGGCTATCACCGTCCTGTTGAGCGATGATTGCAGCAACACCGACTCCAGTAATATAGACCGTATCACCAACAACTTTAGCCACAGAGGAATCTGAACTGGTAAAGTGTACTGGCAAACCAGACGAAGTATGAGCTTCTATTGCAAAACCGGCATCACCTATTGTTTTCTTTACCAAAGGATCAAAGCTGATGACCTGCTTTATCTTCATGGCTTCTGCTACCTCTTCAGCACTCAACGCCCGGTTATAGATCTTGAACTCATCGATGGAACCGTTCAGGTACGGATCAACAGCATTCTGCCCCTTGCCCAGGTAGTTATTGGTGGTAAAGCCCAGGTTTGAAGGACGGAAGGTAAAGTTGGTATTGGAAGCTACAAGATTCCCGTTAACGTACATTCTGGCCGTATTGCCATTCAGCGTCACTGCTATGTGCGTCCAGGTATCCAGTGGCCATGCATAGTCATAAGTTACAATCTGCTGAGCGGTCTTGCTGGTTTTAATACCAAACCGGATAGTAGATTTTTCATTTTTCACACCTGTCTGTGGGGTCAGGTACATTGAATTGGCGTTCTCTGTGCCAAAATCAAATATGCGTATCCAGGTAGAGATGTCATCCAGTTTTACCCAGGTGGCTATCGTGAAATCATTAGTAGTTTTCATAAGACCGCCAGGAAGTGTGACATAATCTCCACTACCGTCCAGGAGCAAGCTGTTGTCCTCTATGCCATCAGACCAGCCGGCGTCCCCATGAAGTGTTCCATCACCATTGGCCCACGAATCAGCAGCTGTTGTGCCGGCTGTTTCATCCATCTTCCAGTAGCCTAACTTACCCGACAAAGCGCTTTTTACTTCGTCAGAGTTGTCCGATTCTATATTATTTTCTTTCACTGCTGAAACCACATAGTAATAAACCTCATCGTCTGTAAGCGTGGTATCGCCAAATGATGTAGCAATAGCACTCCCGATAGTCGTATAGGGTCCACCGCTTTCTGTCGCACGTTTTATATTATAGCTGCTTGCACCTGGAGATTCGGTCCAGGTCAAGGATACCTGCTGCGTATCGCCGGAAACAGAGAGAACAGTCGGTGGAGCTGGGGGCAATAGATCTCCGACCATATCTGAAATCTCTGCTTCGCTCAAGGCTCTGTTAAGGATCCTGAAGTCATCGATAGCACCTTTCAGATAAGGATCCTGTGCATTCTGCCCTTTACCGAGGTAGTTATTAGTAGTATTGCCCAGGTCTGAAGGCCGTTTGGTAAATTGAGTGCTGGAAGCTACCGGCTCCCCATTAAGGTACATTGTTGCCGTATTGCCGCTTAGGGTCACAGCTATATGTGTCCAGGTATCCAGTGGCCAGGTATAGTTATAGGATAAGGTTGGGTATCCACTCGTGGTCTTAATGGCAAACCGGATGCCTTCGCCGGAAGTAGAGGTCTTCGGGGCCAGAAACATGGAGTTGTTGTTCTCGGTACCAAAGTCAAAAATACGAGACCATGTTGCTACTTCGTCTAATCGCACCCAGGTTGCTATGGTGAAATCCTCGGTGGTTTTCATCAGACCTTCAGGAAGGGTGACATAGTCGCCACTGCCATCCAGGAGCACGCTGTTATCCGCTATGCCTTCAGACCAGGTGGCATCTCCATGGAGTGATCCGTCACCATTGGCCCAGGAATCAGCAGCGGTGGTGCCGCTTGTTTCATCCATCTTCCAATAACCAATTTTACCCGACAATGTGCTTTTCACCTCGGCAGAATTGGCTGACTCTCCATTTCCGTTCACGGATGAAACTACATAGTAGTAAACCGCATCATCTGTAAGTGTGGTATCACTAAATGAGGTACCTGTGGTACTTCCGATGGTCGCATAGGGGCCGCCAGCTTCCGACGAACGTTTTACATTGTAGCTGGTCACTTTTAATGATTCGGCCCAGGTTAAGGATACCTTTTGGGTATCGCCGGTAACAGAGAGAATAGTTGTTGGAGTTGGAGGAACCAGGTCGCCAACCAAATCTGAAATCTCCGCGCCGCTCAACGCCGCGTTATAGATCCTGAAGTCATCGATAGCGCCTTTCAACATCGGATCATCGGACTTCTGTCCTTTGCCAAGGTAATTATTGCTGGTGTTGCCCAGATCTGAAGGCCGCTTGTTAAAACCGGTGCTGGAAGCTACCGGCTCCCCGTTGAGGTACATCGTTGCTGTATCGCCGCTCAGGGTCACAGCTATATGCGTCCAGGTATCCAGTGGCCAGGTATAGTTGTAGGATAAGGTTGGATATCCACTTGAGGTCTTAATGGCAAACCGGATCCCTTCGCCGGAAGTTGAGGTCTTTGGGACCAGAAACATGGAATTGTTGTTACTGGTACCAAAGTCAAGAATGCGGGCCCATACTGCTATTTCGTCTAACCGAACCCAGGTGGCTATGGTGAAATCACCATTTACCTCGCTCATAATTCCCGAAGGAAAGGAAACATATCCACTGCTGCTTCCATCAAGGCTGACTGCATTATTGACTACACCGGAAGTCCAGCTTGCACCGCTGTGGAGGGTACCGTCGTTCATGCCCCATGAATCTCCGGCAGAAGTACCACTGGTTTCATCAAAATTCCAATAGCCTAACCTTCCGGGAGTGGCGCTTACTTCTTCTGAATCCTCCGATTCCCCAAGTTCGTTTATAGCAGATACCACATAATAATAAGTAATAGAATGATTTACATCGGTATCACTAAATGAAGTGGTATCTAGACTGGAAATGGTCGTATAGGGTCCACCGCTTGCTGTTGCACGTTTCACATTATAGCTTGTCGCACTTAAGCTTGCATTCCAGGAAAGGTTAATTTGCTGTCCTGATACCGACTCAGCGGTTACTTTTTCAGGTGACAGTGCAATAGCTAATTCAGGTGTAGCACTTATCTCCAAAGAGTTGACACTCTCTCCGGAAAGGTTTCCAGCCGATACCACATAATAATAGGTCGTCCCATTTTCCAAACCATTATCTGTATACTGGGTGGCATTCAGGTTTGTAGCCACCACTTCATAGGGACCTCCGCTAGCTGTAGAGCGCTTTAAGGTATAGCTGGAAGCAGCGGGTACCTCATCCCAATTCAGCGTAATCTCGGTATTGCCGTGAGAGGCCGTAAAGTTGGCAGGCACCTCCGGTGCAATACCATCAAGTCCTGTAATAGCGACGTGATCAAACCGGGCAGTATTCAGAGAAGTGGTATTTCCGGAACTGTTAAAGAGGCCCACATAGACATCAGTACCCATTTCGATGGTGCGGCTACCTACTTCAAACCACACATCTTTATTGTTGGACTCATACACAGTGAAGGTATTTCCTGTCCGGGTAATCCTGAACCAGATATTCGGGCGCCATGTATAGCGGTTTCCGCCTATCCATTCCATGTTTGCTCCTGTCCCGGTACGTGCGCCCATTCCAGCAATACGCCAACCAGCATCACCTATTTTCATCAGCACAGTTTTAGCATCAGGATCCAGGGATTCACGGATCATGATCCCTGTTTTTTGCACTCCTCCAAAGTCTGCTATTCTCGCTGTGAGGGTTAGGTCACCTGAAGCGATTCCATAGGTGAATCCGATGGCATCGGAAGTTTCGCCAACGCTACCGGCTCCCTTGGTGATAAAGGTGTGTCCGGTATTGACCGACGCATAGCTTGCCTCCCCTTCAATGCTCAGATTGCCTATATCCGCTCTGGCCCATCCTACAGGCAACTCTTGACCTTCTTCCATAGGAGTAGCGGCGACCTCTGCGGATTCAGGCCCGTCACCAGCATGGTTATTGGCAGAAACTACATAATAGTACGTCGTGCCGTTTTCCACATCGGTATCGGTGTACGACGGGTTCGTTCTGCTTGTCCAGGTGGCTAGGGTAGTGTAGGGTCCGCCAGGGCTTGTGGCACGTTTAACTGTATATCCTTTGGTGTCCATGGCTTCAGCTGCATTCCAACTCAGTTCCACGTTGCCAATTCCTTCTTTTGCAATAAGACCTTGAGGCTGGCCGGGAGGCATTGTAAAGGCGAGGGGGGATGAGGCTGCATCCAGCGTAAAAGTGAGTGTACCATGCCCCAATTGATCATTAGTACTGTTCGCAAACCTCATGATTTGTGCCATGGCCTCAACATGAGGCGCTTCCAGCCCCTGTTGCACTACATAATGGTTATAGACGATTTCCCAAACAGGTTGATCATGGTACTTTCCCAGGGCATTGCTGCTTATCCAGCGGTGCCTGCGGTTGGAACAGCTGTTGTATTCTTCAAAAAATGGTGCTTCGAGTGAAAGTGCGCCGGTACGGGCCACGTATTCTGCGCCTTTCAAAAATCTATTATTGTCATAGCCATACAGGTCCACTCCCTGGTTCCAGGCCAGTTGGCAGATATTGGCCATCAACCCGATACCCAGCAGGGCATGTGACTGATCCCTTCCAGACTCCTGCCATTGACCAAAATTTCCCTGGACAAAAGGAATAGCGTTATGGATATTGCCAGCCCCTACGCCATTCTTGAAATACTCAATGCCTTCATTGAAAATATCCCGGTCATCCACAAGGATACCGATGGCAAGCAGTGCGGAAACATTGTTCAGATCCCAATTGGCCCAATAGTGCGTCGGGCAGGCCCCCTTATGATTGGTAAGAAAATCGCGGCTTACAGGGTAGAAATACTCCTTCATCATGAACTTGAATTTCTCAAAGTCCTCCGGAGCCCAGCCCTCATAGAGCCTCATAATCTCCGCACCCATGGCCATCGCAGTAAAACCAATACCTCCCAGCCCCAATATATCCGTAGTTCCTCCTGAGGGTATCTGATTAACGGTATTGGCGTAGGCCATGTATATGCTTACGGCCTTCTCAGCGTGTGCCACATCACCGGAGATATACCAACGGAGAGCATTCAGATAAGCCGCCTGTGCGTCTCTGTTCATGTTCTGCCGCTGATTGGCATTTGCCAAGACGCCTCCAGACATGCCATATGTGGAACTTGATTTCGAGTCAGAAACCAAAGTATTCCAGCCTTCTATCCAGGGGCTTTCACTGACGGCAACTTTGTCCCTCATCCTGTTGAGGTCGTCCAATGTATGGAGGCCTCCCGGATGCACAAATGTTTGCGATAGGGTACTTCCCGTAAACGAGGAAAATAATAGTAGTATTATAAATAATTGTTTTATCATGGTTTTATTGGGTTTCGATGTTAATCTAATTTTTTAAGATCGACAGTCGCTGATACAGCAGTCAAATCCAGATCCCCCCAGGTGCTATCCAGTTGTTGTCTATAGGCATAATGACAAATTGCCGTAAAAGTGTATACTTCATGAATTCGATTGGTCATGACAAATATTCGGGACTTTTGCGAATACATGTAAAGCATGAAACTGCATGAACTTGAAAATCCTGTAAAAATGAGCACAAAAAATCCCTCCAAAAGGGGATCTTTTGTGCTATGTTCTAGGTCTTATGAATTTCTTAAAAAGACCATTTACGGTCAGTTTTCATATCCGTCGTTTTGGCGAAGATTAGGATTTTCATTCATAACGCTTTGAGGAATAGGGAACAACACATGGTAAGGCTGTGCAGATTTTCCCGCTTCTTGGGCTTTTTCTATAAATTTACCATGACGGATCAGGTCATTTCTGCGGTGTCCTTCGCAGTACAGTTCCCGGCCACGCTCGTCCAGCAGAAAATCGCGTAAGCTTTCTTTGGTATATTCCGTATGATCAAGTAAAGTAGCATTCGCCCGTTCCCTTACCATATTAATAAGGTCAATACATTCCTGTGTCGGGCCACTTAGTTCGTTAAGAGCTTCCGCACGGGATAATATTACGTCTGCATAACGCAGCATGATAAAATCACTCCCCTGATCTGCGCCTCTGTGCTCTGGATCTTCGGAGTATTTCATGGGAGAAGCCCCGATGGCTCTGGGATGGTCGACAGCACGGAAATCCACTTCATTGCCATTTACGTCAGTATAGTATCTAATGATAGTCTCAAGCCTTTCGTCCTGGTCTTCATACTTATCATAATACGCCCATGGCATCCTAAGCCCACCCCAAATCTGCATTTGATTTCCGTTTGGTGCCTTGTACATCGGAACAGAGGGCAACACCGCTGCGAAGTAAGTCCATGAAAAACTCAAGTCTGACGTAATACGCTGAATGGGAAAGATTACTTCCTTATTGACAGGTCCTTCGTTCTCTGAAGAGAAAACACTCTTGTAAGAAGGAAGCAGATCATAAACGCCCATATCCATGACTTGCTTGGCTACATTGGCTGCTTTGTCCCACTGCTTGTCATTGAGGTAAATTTTCATCAACAATGTCAGGGCAGCGCCTTTGGTCAAACGGCCGTAATCCTGGGCTGAAACCGTTGCATCGAGCAAATCATACGAAGCCAGTATTTCATTCACCATAAAGGATACATATTCTTCCTTACCCGGCCTCGCGGGTTTCCATTCGGAATATACATTATTGGCGATTTCGGCATCTGTCACGATCGGAACAGGGCCGACCATACTATACAACAGATTGGCATAAAGTACACGCAGCACCCTCAGTTCGGCAATGCTTTTGTTCTTCCTGCTTTCTTCCACATCGGACTTGTCGAAGGCATCAATGATACGGGTTGCTTTGGTGACACCTTTCTGATATTCATTGTATAAGCCGGATCCGGCCATGTTGTTGGATTGCCAAAGGAAGTTGTCGATCATAAACCAGCCATGTCCCCAGGCTGTATTCATCTCATCGGTTGAAAGTGTATTTAATATGAATCCGGAATTGTCCATAAACCGCATCACAAAACTATTCCCCAGAGAATGATACACTCCTATAGTTGCTGCATGCAGGTCTGCTTCACTTTGGGGGAAGTTCTCGGAATTGATCTTGTTGAAATTTTCATACTCCAGGTCGAAACAACCTGTAAGCAAGCTGCCGGCAGTGAGTAGACAAATGATTTTTGAATATATCTTTTTAGTCATGGCTATTTAAATTAGAAGGATAAATTAACACCAAGGGAATAGGTTCTCTGGTTAGGGTAGGCAGAGAAGCTATCGGTTTCAGGATCCGATCCAGTATAATTGGTCATTACGAAAAGGTTTTGGGCATCAACGTAGACACGTGAGTTCTTAAACCTTCCCTGCGCAAAACTATTAGGCAGCGTGTATCCCAAAGTAAGGTTTTTAAGACGCACGAAATCGGCCTTTTCAATGTAAAAATCCGTACCGCTTTCAAATGTAGGGAACAGGCCTGTTGGATATTTGCCGTCCGGGTTAGTAGAAGACCATCTGTCAAATGAATCGGTGGTCACATTGTCAGAGAAGCGGAATTTGTCCGCCCGTAAGAAGTCCATACGGGTGACGTTGTTCAACTGTCTGCCGACTTCCCCGTAGAAGAAGATACCCAAGTCAAATCCTTTGTAGGTAAAGGTATTGTTCAATCCAAAACTAAACTTTGGAGCCTGGTTGTGGATAATTACTTTGTCCGCGTCATCAATTGCACCATCCGACTCCCCTGACAACTGTCTCTTTCCATCCCCATCAAGGATAAAATCCCCGCCTGTGTCTTTTAGCCAGCCATTGAGATCCTGTACTTTGATGCTTCCCGCCGGAGCGTTTGGCATATGTGAAACAGTCTCACCTGGTTGGATCAAGCCGTCGCTGAGATATCCGTATGAAACATGCAGAGGATCTGTTACCCCCTGATAAATAGCCAAAATTGAGTATGGGTTTCTTTCTCTCCAACTGTCCTTGTACTGGTAAAGGTTTAGGTCAGTACTCCAAGTAAAATTACTTTTCGACACATTGACACTTCTGAGTGAAATCTCGAAGCCCTTGCTTTGTGTTTTACCCAAATTGTCCGCCACACTTTCTACAGGATAGTACGACCCCACTGGTCTGCTATCCAGCAGATCTGAGATAGCTTTTTGATAATACTCAATGCTACCGGTAAGGCGATCATTGAACAAGCCCCAGTCAAGACCAAGGTTATATTCTGTGGTAGTTTCCCATTTAAGTTTTGGGTTTGCCAACTGATTTTCAGAAATTCCGGTCACAAAAGCGTTCCCCAACACATAATTGGCACCTGAAGCATAGAATCCATAAGTGTTGCCCCCGATTGAGGCATTTCCCGTCTGACCTGCACTTACACGCAACTTCAAATTGGACACCAGGTTTTGACCTTTCATGAAGTCTTCCTCGATCAATCTCCATGCAAATGCTCCTGATGGGAAATATCCAAACTTATTTTCTTTTCCGAACCTATCACTTCCGTCTGTCCGGAAAGTGAAGGTAAACAGGTATTTGTCTGCTATATCGTAGTTGACGCGGCCAAAATATGACAGGTACTTCGTTAGGCTTCTGTCACTGCCCACAACACGGGTCAAATCACCTCCGGCAGCCAGATTCCAGGGGCCAAAAAGATCTGTAATAAAATCCGAATTTTCCGCCCGTACAAATCGGGTATTGAAAGTTTGGTAGGCGTACCCCAGTACTCCATTGAGCCGGTGGTTGCCAAACAACTCTTTGGTATAAGTCAATGTAGCATCCAGCAGATAGTCATTTCTTCGTTCCTCGCTGATGGAAGCAAGTGTATTCATTTGAGCACCGATCAGATGGGATTTTGGAACGAAATAGGTGTTTTGACCAAAAGAAGCATTGGTTCCCATGTTTACACGAAAATCCAGGTTGTCAGACAGGCGTACTTTCCAGAAATTATTGATAAGGGTCCTGAAAGTATTATTTCTGTTTTCCACCTCTCCCCAGGATACCGGGTTTGCGGTACTGGCATGACCCGGATTGATTGTGTAGTTCCCTTGGTCGTCGTAGATAGGCAGGTATTGGGGATACATCATGGCATCCCTGATCATTCCTACGCTATTGGGGTTGGAAGACTGGGCGATGTTGTCCCTTGTAGTTTGTGTGGCGGAAATAGAAATACCTGTTGTCAACCATTTGGATAGATCGAGTTCCAGATTAAGCCTGCCTAGATATTGCCCAAACCCACTATTGACAACCACCCCTTTGTGCCCCAGGTGTCCCAGAGAGAACAAGTATCTGACGTTGCCCTCACCACCGTTGATGGACACATTTTGTTCGTTGATGATCCCCTGACGTGTGATTTCATCAAACCAGACGGTTTCTTGGAGGACGTTTGCAATTTCCTGATCTGTAAAAGCAATCTTGGGAGTGGACGTTATTGTTGAGGGATCCGCATTTCCGTAGGGAGCGATCTTGTTATTATACAACCACTCTTCACGGAAAAAATCATTTGACATGGTCATATAATCTCTGGTAGAAACCATTTCATAAGGATTGGCCATGTTCTGGAGAGATGCCGAAGAGTTGAAATTGATATTCATTGTCCCGGCTTTTCCTTTCTTGGTGTTGATCAGAATTACACCATTGGCTGCTCTTGCTCCATAGATAGCAGTAGCACTTGCGTCTTTCAATACTTCAACTGACTCAATATCACTTGGATTCACGGTATTGATATCTCCTCCCGGAAAGCCGTCGATCACAAACAAAGGTGCGTTGCCAGCTCCGGTAGATGCTGCTCCACGGATCACCATATCATAGCCTCCTCCCGGGGTGGCGGAATTTTGTCGTATGGACAAGCCCGGTACACGACCTGTCAAAATGTTGGCTACATTCGTGGTGGCTATCTGGGGCAGGTCGTCCATTTTCACGGATGAAACCGCTCCGGTTAAGTTGGATTTTTTGACAGAACCATAGCCGATCACCACCACCTCTTCCAGAGATTGCATATCCGGGGATAAGATAACATCGATGGTTGTCTGGTTTTGTACCACAACAGTCGTTTTTTCATAGCCGATAAAGCTGAAAATCAGAATATCTCCTTTCTCCACATCAAGTGAGAAATTCCCGTCAATATCGGTAACAGCACCATTTATAGTGCCTTGGACGTGAACGGTGACTCCGGGTATGGGCTCTCCGTTTTGGTCTGTTACCGTACCTGATATATCAATGGCATTTACTTGATCAAGTAAAGTTGTTTCATCCTTTTTTTGGTTTTCTTTTTTTCTGATAATAATGGTTTTATCATGGATTTCGTAGGTAATTTGGTGGGGCACCAATATCTTATCCAATACCTTTTCTATACTTACTTTTTGCAAATTGACACTGACTTTCGGAATCTCTCTGATTAAATCAGATCGATAGAGAAAATTAAAGTCACTTTGGTTTTTTATTTCCTCAAATACTTGCTCTACTGAGGCTTGATGTAAATTCAATACAAACTTCACTTTTTGTGAATAAGCACTTGCCGAAACTTTCATCACTCCTGCCAATATGAGAATTATGGTAAGTTTCATCGCCAATTGAATTTTACCCCATTCTATAAGGGGTAGGTTATAGGGTTTTTTTTTCATAATTTTAAACTGATTAAGTAAAACACTTTGATGATTTCGATTTGTTTTCAGGGGGATGCGCCAACATCCTCCTTTTTTATTTTATAATGATTTTCCTCCTTTCCGTTTCAAATTTCACTTCTCCTGTTTTTTCCAATAGATTCAAGACCTCTTCTAAATTTTCGTACCTCCGGAATTCCCCGGTAAAGGGTAGTTTTTTCATTTCCGGGTCTTCAAACTGTACTGATACATCATACCATCTGGACAAATCCAGCATAATTGCTTCCAAAGACTTATCCCTGAAATAAAACCACCCATCTTTCCAGGAAATAAACTCTTGTACATTTACATTTTTTTGGATTAAACTATTATAGTCTTTGACCAGTATACTTTGCTGATTAGGTAACAACATCTGATGTTCTGAAGGTGTATGTTCCAAGTATACCTCTACTTTACCTTCTACTAAGGTGGTGGCAATTATAGGGTCGTCCTGATAGGAAGAGATATTAAAGGAAGTACCCAGCACTTGGATAACCTGGCTTCCTGAAAGTACTTTAAAGGGTTTTTGAGCATTTTTGCTGACTTCAAAATATGCCTCGCCAGTCAGTTCAACCACCCTGTACTCTCCGGGAAAACTTGTGGGGTATTTCAATCGGGAATCAGCGTTTAACCAGACCCTGGTACCATCGGCCAATGTTAAATTAAATTTGCCTCCCCTGGGTATAATTAAGGTATTGTACTTCACTTCCACATCCCCTTTTTGCTCATTATATTTTATAGAAGTCCCTTGGCTGGTGATTTCCGTTCCTCCTTCCTCTAAGGTCAATGGGGTTCCTGTGGATAGATCATAGGAAGCACCGTCATCTGTCATTAAAATGGCCTTATCCGTCCCAGGCACAATAGCTGAAAGTGTCTGGTTCGTATTTTCGGAGGTAGATAAAAAAGGTTTAAACACGTAAAACGCTGCCAAGAGCACTAAAATACTTGCAGCAACAGATGTGGCATAAATCAACCTTCGATTTTTCTTCCTTGACTTCTTAAAATCAACCTTATTGGAAATAGCAGACCACCCATCTTCGGATCTTTGGAACCCATCTTCGAATTGAGACCCATTTCTATAAAATAGCTTCACCTGTTCGAAATAATTCTGATGGTCAGTACTTTCCGATAGCCATAGCTTTAATTGCTCTTCTTCCTCCCCAGTAAGGGAGGTATGGAGCTTTTTCCATATAATTGAAAAATCTATACCTTCCGAATATTTATGCACCCTATGTATCTTTTTGCCCTATGACACATAAGGTTTAGGAATGGGTGACAAATAATATTTTTATTATAAGAAAAAATTCAAATTTAAAGACTGATGGAGTAAAACCCGGAGTTTTTCCTTTGATCTTAGCAACTGAGTCTTCACAGTGTTTTCAGAAACGTCTAATTCTGTGGCAATCTCACGGATGGATTTTTCGTTCAGATATTTGAGTTTAAAAATGTTAGCCATTTTTGGAGGTAAATTGTCTATTGCCTCCTCTATTTTACTCAAAATCTCAGTATCTCCAAAGTCTACATTGGTGTCATTCAGGCAAGCTTCCAGATATAATAGATTATGTCTATCCTTTACTTTTAGGTTTCTTAGATAGTTGAAACACCTGTTTTTTACCGCGCTATAAAGATATGATTTAATGGAGGTGTTAATGGTCAAAAATTCCGCCCGCTCCCAAATGTGGATAAAGATATTCTGAACGATATCCTCACAAATTTTATCGTCAAAAACAAATCCCTCGGCATATCTGATTAGCCCAGGATAAAAATCACGGAAAAGTGCTTCAAAAACTTCCTTATTTCGCTTTTGAATCTCTCTAACTAATAGTTTGCTCTCAATTTTCACGCTGGAGTTGTGCAATTTTCATAAATATAGGATTAATCCATGATAATTTCGGTGACAAATTTTTCGTTGAATGGTAATTACTCCCTTTAAATGGCGGATTATGCTTGTGGGGGCACCACAAGGATGGGTTTTTTTTCTTATCTTCTTAGAATCCCCTTGCATTACAGGGGACGTAAACTTATAATAAAATTTTATTTACGCTTCTTTGATCCTTTCGAAATTGGAATCTTGATTATCAGACTGTAAAAAATCATTATGCCCCCCTTAATTTTACACGTTGCCAAATATTCTTTGGCCGGCTGCTTTTGACTTGGTATAGATACTGAAGTCATCGGCATAGCGAACGAATTTCAACCCTTTACTTTTGAGATACTTGTCCAGTCCGTCCAATAATATATTGGATAGAAGAGGACTGAGCCTGCCCTGCTTTCTGGCCCTTCGCTAAAATCTTCCGCTGGAAGATCTCTTTACGCTCAGTCCTCCTGTGGCACACCTTTTCTGCGCCTGTGCAGCTTCCCGTTGATCTGGATCGGTGCTCTAAGCCACTTTCGGATTAGCCACAGGGTTATAGGACATTTTACGCAATTCAATGTTCGGCCCTTCATTATCCAGTGAGACCTCTGCAGTATTTACAGCTCGTTACCGATAATTACTATGACTTCGGCCGGGGATTGTAGATTTCCAGTACTCTGGGTTCCTTTTCCCGGAGTGGTACGCCAAGTTCCCGTTGGATCAACGGAATAGTGACCTTCTTGGCAGAACTTCCCAAGATTCCGAAGTGCCTTAATCTGACAAGACCTTTGGGCAAAATATGCATGGAAAACCTTCGGATAAACTCCATATTGTCCAAACTCATATCCAGCTTTTGATCCCCCCGTCGGTAATCCTTGTAGTTGAAGGTGATTTTTTGTCTGTCTATATCCAAGATCCTATGGTTGGAGATAGCCACCTTGTGGGTGTATCGGCCAAGGTATTCCAGGACTGCTTTGGGATGGCCAAAAGGCCGCTTGGCGTACACCACCCGGTCCTTTTGGAATAATTCGTCGACCAATTCCTTTGCGGGTTGAAGCCTGGACTTGAGTGNCTTTGGGATGGCCAAAAGGCCGCTTGGCGTACACCACCCGGTCCTTTTGGAATAATTCGTCGACCAATTCCTTTGCGGGTTGAAGCCTGGACTTGAGTGCCTGTACATACTTTGCCCTGAACACTTTGCTCATGACCATCACCGGAAAGAGATATTTGCCTTTGCTTTTGGCTGTCTTCCACCTTCCTTTTTTGGTCAGCCCACCTCTCGGTACGATACAGTGCAGATGGGGATGAAGTGACAACGTCTGTCCCCAAGTATGGAGAATGGCGATCATTCCTGGCTTCGCACCTAGATGCTTTGGGTCTTTGGCAAAGCATGCCACCGTCTTCCATGCCGCATCAAACAGGCTGTCATACACCGCCCAGGGCTGATGCATTTACTTCGTCTGATGGTGGGCAGCTCGATTCGTTTGTCCTTCATCCCCTGGATACGGTAGGCAAAACGCATGGCATAGACGATGAATTTGACGTAAGAAGGTGTGTTATGACTGCGCTTGATCAGATGGAGGTAATCGGTGACCCGTTCCGGGTCAACTTTGGTGGGCAGTTTATTGAAATGAATAGCCACTTTGGGCAGATGTTTACTTAGGGGCAATCCGGAATATCATCCAGTAAGTTATGCCGATATCCTTGGCCTGTAGCGGTGAGAGATTTTTCATTATCACCGATGATGTGAACGTCTATTTCTTCGAAATGCTCCACAACATAAAATTCATATAGTCCGGAATGAATGCCGTCAATGGCATCGTGGACTGAAGTAGTCCATTTTTCACCAGTTCCATTCACTCTCCCTATGTGGGTGAGATCTCCTTCGAAAGTTCCTCTGGTGTTTTTTTTAATCTGATATGCCATAGCTGAGATGGGAGCGGGATATCTGAATAATCTCACAGGAATATTGGATAAGACCTTGCTTGAAAATTCGGTAGCCTATATCCAGAACCGGCTAAACTAACTACGCAATGATAAATACCTTCTTATTTAGGCTGCTGGCAAAGCCCAAAAGACAGGGGATTATATTCTGATGGAAGCACCGTTTTAGAAAGAGGGAACGATCTCCTCTTTTTTGTCATAGCTTGTAGCATTTGAAGGATGGAATTCGTAGTTCTTTATATATTCAAAATTTAACATCAATCTATTATGAAAATTCAATTTTTACTTTTGAGCTTACTTGCATTCATATTGATTTCCTGCGATAAGGAAGATGATAATCCGGCGATTTATTTAGAAGGGACTTATGAGAGTGAGTTTGCTTCCTCTGAAGGCAATCCGGTTTATTCAAGTGAAATGATATTTACGGCAGCAGGCAATGTATTGATTGAAACTTTTGTCACGCCGGTTGATTCTGAATTGCGTTGTTTAAGAGGCTACAGCGAAGGGACTTACTCATTGAGAGGAGAGGAGTTTAGCCTTTCACTTACTTCTTCCTTCGGGCCTGACCCGGCTACCTATGATATTCCAGAAGGATGTGTATCCAGGGACCTATTGGTAAATAATCTTAACCCGGCTAATCCCACTCAAAAAGGAACCTTGGTTTTGGATGATGCCAATAACTCTTTTTTGTTGGGGTACGCGTGCAATGACATGTTAGGGGTGATGAGTAACTGTGTAGGTCCTCAGACTTATATTAAAGTGGACTAAAAGTTCTTTTAGTAAAATACATCATTTGAGTACCTAAGTCTTATTTAAAATAGGTGGAATAAATACTGTCTAACTGTAAAGAACCCTTGTAGAATACCCCGTTCACCTGTGTTCATTCCACTAAATGAAATAAACTAAGGTGGCTGCCGGTTTGAAATATAGAAAGGTTTGGAAAGACTGCTGATCGGGGGGCTTTCTATGACCATCAGATCTTTCAGTATTCATGGACAATCCGGGAGACCAAGCAACAGATTGTGTGTATGTCCCTGTCCGGTAGCAGTCAGGGATTTTTCAATGTCACCCGTAATACTTACGTTGAATTCCTCAAACTGCTCCATAATAAAAAATTCAAACAAGTCTGAATTAATACCTTCCACAGCTTCTCTCATGGAAATATTCCATTTCTCCCCGGTTCCGTTTACACCCGCTATGTGGGTGATATCCCCTTTGAAAGTTCCCTTGATGTTTTTTTCGTACAGAGAATCCGTAATCGTTTCATTGTTTATGGCTGAGGTTTACAAAAATATAAGTTGATAAATTGTTTTAATTTCCGGGTGTGTGTGTTTCAATCTGATATGCCAATTAACCATGCTAAAATTATTCCATGTAATAGTTGTGGAACCTACAAGGGCATGTCATCTTATTCCAACGTCAGTTTTTTAGATCATCCGGCTTAGTGGTACTCATCTCCATTGAGTATTTACATTTCAATCTCCTATTTGATTGGGGATCTCCAAGATTGAGTACCAATAATTCTGAGTGCTAATTCTAGAAGGTGGAATAAGCAATCCCCCTATCAGGAAATGACTTGCTCAGACTCTATCCCTTTTTTGTCCCTGAATTCCTCACAAAGCTAGTCCTCTGGGCTCTGGGCGACCGAAAGCTTCCGGCATAAAGCCGCTTGCTGCGCTGCGCTTTTTATTCCTTTTCCTTCCGGTCTTTGTCGCCCAAGGCCTGATGGTGCTTCATAATTCATTGTTCCACAAAAACGAAAAAGATTATGAAGTCTTCAGAAAGAAAAATTGATTTGTTTGAAGTAGCTGAGATTAAGCTGAGCTACAGTGCCAAAGTAAAGCCATCCCTACGTCCAAGGGTAGCAAGTTCAAGACAGGTATATGAGGTATTTGCCCAAGTTTGGGATCAGGACAGGATTGAGTTTGTAGAGGATTTTAAAGTAATGCTGCTATCTAGAGCTAACTTGGTGCTGGGTATTGTGAACATCAGCTCTGGAGGAACTGCAGGCACTGTAGTGGATGTAAAACTGGTCTATGCAGCTGCCATTAAAGCTAATTCCAGTTCTCTGATCTTAGCTCATTGCCATCCGAGTGGGAATCTACTACCGTCTGAACAGGATAAGCGATTGACCCAGCGGATTAAAAAAGCAGGTGAAATCCTGGATATTCCTGTACTCGATCATTTGATTCTGACTGCGGAAGGGTATTATTCCTTTGCTGATGAAGGGGAGCTTTAGGGCTCCTTATTCTTTTATGAAAAATAGCTGATCTTAATTTTTAATTTCCAGCTTGATCCAGAACTCGATAAGTTTATTATGTATATTCTTAAGCCTGTTTTTTAAAGTAGTTGGTAGTGTATTAAAGCATGCATTGATTTTTTATAGGTTGGCCGGGATGATTCCGTTTAAGAGTAAGTCCAACCAAAGTGACAACAAATGTTTACAATCGACTACAAACGCTTATTCCCCAACATTTAAGACCTAAGTTTAGTAAACTGGTTTCAAAAAGTCATGGAAACTGCACAACGTAAACTGATTTATCAGCCGCTACCCAAAGCCAGTCGTATCAAAATATTCATTCCTTATCCTTTAAAACAGGAGCGGGAGCAATTGAAAGCGATTAATACAAGTTTTTATCATCCCAACCAAAAACTATGGAGCCTGGTCAATACCAAAGAAAACTGGGAGTTGATCCAGCGCGTTTATACAGGCAAGTTTGAGATCAGGCAAGCTGATAAAAAGGTTAGTACTCCGGTAAAACCTTAAATCAGCAATCTGTTCAGGTATTGGCTGACCTGGAACAAAAGCTTACGCTAAAAGCCTATAGTCCTTCCACAATCAAAAATTATACTTCTTCTTTATCTCAATTCTTAGGTTTTTTCGAAAGCCGTAGCCTCAAAGATATTACCAAGGAAGAAATAGAAGCCTTTGTATACCATCAGATCACCAAGTATAAGATTTCGGAAAGTGCGCAGAATACGCTTATAAATGCTATAAAGGCATATTACGAGCATGTTCTGGGTAGAGAGCGAACCGTTTATGATATACAGCGCCCAAAGAAAAGCATGACCCTTCCAAATATTCTTAGTCAGGAGGAAGTGAAAGCAATCCTTCAAAGTGTAGAGAATATAAAGCATCGGGCGATTTTGATGCTTATTTATAGTGCAGGCCTGAGAATCAGTGAGGCTATCAAACTGAGGAATCGGGATATACATTCCGATGAAGGATATATTTTCATCAAAGGGGCTAAAAATAAAAAAGACAGGAAAACAGTACTTTCTCCTGTATTACTGGTGCTTCTAAGACAGTATTACAAAGTGCATAAACCAAGCTACTGGCTTTTTGAAGGACAGGAAGGTGGACAATATTCTACTACGAGTATTCAGGCTGTTTTTAGGAGGGCGATTGAAAAAAGTAATTCCAATCCTTGGGCAACAGTCCATACCCTTCGTCATAGTTTTGCTACTCATTTACTTCAAAAGGGCACAAACCTACGCTATGTTCAAGCCTTATTGGGACATGAGAGCAGTAAGACGACTGAAATCTATACCCATGTGCTGTCTATTTCCAATAAAAATATTCAAAGCCCGCTTGATGGGATCGACGAAATCCTTAATTTGGTCACAGGAGAACCCCGAAGACCTGTAGACAATGGCGATATAGATGCAATAGGGTAGCGGGACTTCGATAAATACAAGTGTTGTGCACAATGCCGCACGGACATAGTAGTGGCCACCGCACATTGGCACATTTGCTTGCCACACTTTTCACCGCAATACCAACGCAATCAAAAGAGCCAGTCCCTCCTGCATGCACAAGCAATTTGAATATCAATGTTGGTGAAAACTTACTGGATAGAAAAATAAAGGCATAGCAATCCAGATCACGCTTAATAATAAATATATTAACCTGACGATTCATGCAACATTTCAAATACATTCCGGTCTAATCTTCTATTGGACAAAGCAGAAACAAATAATACAACAGACCAATACTTGGTTGAAAAGGTTTTGAGTGGAAACACAAAATCCTTTGAGACTATTATAAACAACACCAAGGGTCTGGTTGCCCAAATTGTATTCAAGATGATAAGCAATGAGGAAGATCGAAGAGATATTGCACAGGATGTATATCTGAAAACATTTAAGGACTTGCCCAACTTCGGATTTCGTTCTAAACTGTCAACCTGGATTGGCCAGATTACATACAACACCTGCTTGAACTATCTTGAAAAGAAAAAATTGGTTCTTCTTGCTATTGATGACAATGACACACACGATGAAGCATTGGATGCCATCAGCAATAAATGCAATTTGGAATCAATCAGTGAGACAGAGTCTCGGTTTTTTGAAAAGGAGGTTTCAGAGATATTCAAACTTGAAATCGAAAAGCTACCACCAGTTTACAAAACCTTAATTACCCTGTACCATAATGAAGAATTAAGCTATGGAGAAATAGTACAGATCACGGGGTTACCTGAAGGAACAGTAAAAAATTATCTTTTTAGAGCAAGGAAATCATTAAAAGAACGAATACTTCTAAAATATAAAAGGAGCGAACTATGACAGCTGAACACCTTTCCGATAACGATATCCAACTGTACGTATTGGATAAAATTAACTGTACGGATACCATCATTGAACATGTGGATATGTGTCCCAGTTGCAAGGCGAAAGCTGACACCTACCAGTTATTGTTTTCGGTAATTAAGCAACAATCAAAACCAACCTTTGAATTCGAGTTCTCTGGTTTGGTTTTGTCCAGGCTGACGGATCAGGAGCCAGCAAATTCCAAGGCTACCTCTCTTTTCTGGCCGATTGCATTTATTGGAGTATGTTCCATTTGTGTCACCGGCTATCTATTTGGTCAACACCTGATTAACATGTTTTTAAGTGTTTCCGCCATATCAATGTATTTGGTGTTTACAGCAGCAATTACATTGATATGCTTTCAGGGCATTGAAATGATCAACAAATACAAAAGGAAGATAAACAAACTGGATTTTGTTTGATTGCGCTGCAACATTAAACACCTGAGTCGGTCTAATTAAAAAAACAGAAGATAAAACGACAAACATGAAAAAGACACTATGTATCGTAGCCATGACAGCCATTTCAGTTATGGCAGTTGGCCAAGAAAGCAATCCTGCCCAAGGGATGAGTGTTAGTGAGGAGGTATTCGAGGAAATATTCAAAATTTGTGCTACCATTTTTGTAGTCGTTCTTGTAATGATTTTTATTCTTTCCATTCTAAAGCGAATGCTGGATTATCGTCTTAAAAACAAGATTGCTGATAAAGGAGTATCCGAAAATGTAGCTTCATCCATTCTGCAATCGGATACAAAAGAAGATGGAGCCATCAATATTAAATGGTTTTCCATCCTAGCTGGTATTGGAATCGGATTAACTATTATCAATTATACATTGCCACTGGGTATCCACTCTTTGGCGATTATGTCGTTTAGTATTGCCCTGAGTTTTCTGGGCTATTATTACTACCTGAAACGATCCACAAAATAGCTCACTAAACTTTAATTAAAAATGGAACAACCAATAATTACCCAAATTTGGGCATGGAAACGTATTGTCTTATTCTTTGTCATCGTGGTATGCCAATCTGCGAATGGACAACAATCTTTGCCGATGATAAAGGCGAACACCAAAACTGTTGACATACAGGATGGAGCCGTTTTCCAAAAGGGTATATGGAATCTAACACCCGAAGCTAAGCCTGACATCTATTATGCACTTGAGCCTGGAAAAGAAAGGAAAGTGACGTTCTATACAGATATGGACTCCATTTCTTTCGATGTAAAACCAGGTCTTACGTATGATTTTATTATTCTGCTAAATGACAAAGATACTTGCTTCACTCAGATAAATTCTTTACCAAAAGAGAAAATTGAGGTTTCTACTATTGATCCAGAGCAACTAAAAGAAGACTTTACTTTTCTAAGGGAGGCCATACTGCAAGAACATGGTGGTTTGTTTCGATACCAAAATAGGAATGAGTTTACCCAATTGTCGGATAGCTTGTTTCGCACTCTTGATCATCCAATGAATCAATTTGAATTTGGAACATTGGTCAGATTTTTCCTGAGTTCTGTTAAAGACGGACATACCGGTAGCAGCTTGCCATCCGAATTAATGGAATATTATGCCGGGCATATTAAAATGTTTCCGATTCAACTTTACTTTATGGATGAAAGAGCCTTTGTGCTTTGCAGTGGCCCCAGTGAGCTGCCTCCCGGAACAGAGTTGCTCTCGATTGACGGCAAACCAATCAATGAAATTCGTAAGGAGTTGTTTCGTTACTTATCCTCGGATGGAAACATTGAAACGAAAAAATTTCAAACACTGAACAGGGATGCATTCCCTTTTCTTTACAGTTGGGTTTTCGGGGAAAAATCCGACCATACCATCACATACAAGACCCAGACGGGGTTAGTGGAAAATATGCATATTAAAACAGATTTTATTAAAGAATCATGCGTACCCAAAGGACATGACAAAGGCAAGTACCTGCAACTGGACTACAAATCAGGGAATATTGCTATTCTTACTATCAAAACTTTCAGCAGCGAACGGCTCAGGCAGACAAATGAAGATTTTGTAAAATTCCTACAGGTAAGTTTCAAAGAAATCAAAAATCAAAAGTATCGCTCCGAGCATCCCATATGTTTTGGATTAGGAATTTCAGAGAATCGGTTTAGGTCTGTGCTGCTTCCAGTTTGAGGGAAGAAGTTGGTACAGGTCTTTTTGTTT